>NZ_LT907982.1:2564000-2884500 GCF_900230215.1 Jatrophihabitans sp. GAS493
CGCCAGGCAGCGGCTCGTTTCATCGGCTACCTCCGAGCGCAGAAATCGGCCATGACCGGCGAGTCCGGCGCCCACACGAACCGACCCGAACTCGTCGCGATCCACGGCTATGACACCAAATACGCCATGCATGCGCTGCGACTCGGGCTACAAGGCGTGGAGCTGCTGCAGACCGGCCGGATCAGCCTGCCGATGCGACAGCCTGAACTTGGCTACCTGCAGTCGGTCAGGCACGGCGAGATCGTTCTCGCCGAGGTGCTCGCAGAACACCCCGACTACGCCGACAGGCCAACTTTCTGACACGAGTTTCTGACACTTCGGATCGGGTGTGTCGCCGGCGCCGGGGTTACGTAAGGAAAACGGTCGTTTTCAACTGCGGTGAGCGTGGCGAGTGCACTGATCACTCGAGACGCCGCGCCGAGGGTCGTGCCAGCGTCACTGCGGCAGCACCCTGAACCAGCGCGGCGCCGCTGGCTAGCCAAGCGCCCGGACCGATGCTCAGATGCGAGCTGGCGGCGCCGAAAGAGGCGAGTTCCCCGGACCACGTGCTGAGCCACATCGCGATGCTCAACCCGCTGAGAAGACCGAATAGCGTGAAAAGGCTGGCGAGACCGAACCTGCGGGTCTTCGGTTTGCCTAGCACCGCCAGCAAGGTGGCGAGAACAGCGACTGCGGCGCAGCCGACCAGGACCGGCGCGAAGCGCAGTCCGGTGCTCGCGGTGCTCAATGCAGCCGACTCAGCGATGTAGGCGTGCGTGGCGCCCGAGACCCGCACGGTCACGGTGAGGACCTGGGAGCCGGATCCCGACTGCGCTGCGTAGAGCCGAGACAATGCAGCGAACACCGCCAATATCGGTGGCACCATCAGCGCCAGGAGTACGAGCGCGATCCGCGCCGCCGGCCGACCTTGTGCACCAGGTGCATCAGGTGCATCGGGTGCATCTGTCGACTCTGGAGCGTCAAAGTCGATGAAGTCCAGGTTGTTTGGTGGATTATTCACCTGGCAAGCTTGGCAGTACTCGATATCAGACGACCCACGTGGAGGTAGCCGTCATGACAGGCAACGACCGGCGACCCGTCCCTGCCGAGGAGTCGGAGGTGCTGGTGAGCAAAGGAAAGGGACCTCTCGGAGCCTGGGAACTTTACGATTCCCCGTCGCGCAGGCCGCTACTGGACGATAAGGAACTAGGCATTAGGCAGAGGTTCGCCTATGAGACCCCCAACGGCTGGACCGAGTCAGGAGAGACCGGTCCGATGCTCAGCCCCGACGAGCGAGTCCGGCTAAGCCGTTCCGGATCACTCGAAGTCACTTACCTAGCTTTCCGCTGCGCGGCCGAGGTCGACGGAATTGAGCTCCAGATACCCGGCCAAACAGCCGAGCGATTCCAGGCCTCTGCGACGAGCAACATCTCTGGTAACCGGTTCGTTGTTGTACAACTCCTCCCGCGAGCGTCCTACGGCTGGGAACCGTACTAGGGACGACGTCTTTCCCTTTAAGTGATCTATTTCGCACTCAGCGTTACGCCCGTTACTCTTCCGCCATGACAATTCGGAGGGCACTGACTGTCGTATTCGCAGCGCTTCTTGCCTTGGCAGGAACCGCACTACCCGCATCAGCATCCACACCCGTTTCATTGGGCTCATCGTCCCCGGCCTGGGGAACGCCGGCGCAACACGCTGGCACCGCAAGGCCCCTCTGGGCCTATAGCGTCTGCGCCGGCGAGTTCATCTCAATCAACGTCGCAGCCAACGGCTTCGTCTACGGCGGCGAGCAATCGTGCACGAGCTCCCAGCGCCAAACCCTGGAATTCCTCCTACTGAACAACAAAGGCGACGTCGTCGGCGCCCCGACGATAGCTTGGACCGGGTACCAGAACTACATCCATGCAACGAATCACTGCAGTAGCAGCGCGAAAACGTTATGGAAAGAATACGCCTACGGAACGGCCAGCGGCATCCAGCTCCAGCCCTATCCGGCAGTAAAGGCTCTATACCTCAACTGCTACACCGCGGGCATCAGCGGTGGATGCACCCAAAACAACATCCGTGCAGAGCTGATCCGGCAAGGACTAGCCTCGATCGCCGCCGCAATTCGCGTGGCCTGACCCCGGTTGGTTGATCCAGGTCGAGTGAGAGTCTTGCGGCCCACGTTGTGGGCAGGAAGGCTTGACCACGATGACTACGAGGAAGCGGCACAGCCCGGAGCAGGTCGTGCGGAAACTGGCGCAGGCTGATCGGATGCTGGGCGAAGGCAAAGACATTGCCGATGTCTGCCGGGAATTGCAGGTCTCTGAGCAGACCTATTTCCGGTGGCGCAACCAGTTCGGCGGCCTGAAAGCTGACGACGCGAAACGGTTGAAGGACCTGGAGCGGGAGAACGCCACCCTGAAGCGGCTGCTCGCCGACGCGGAGCTGGAGAAGGCCGCGTTGAAGGAGATCGCCCGGGGAAACTTCTGAGCCCGGAACGCCGGCGCGCGGCCGTTCACCACCTCATCACCACGATGGGCGTGAGTGAGCGGTTCGCGTGCCGGGTGACCGGGCAGAACCGCACCACACAGCGACACGAACCACAGGCGGCGACGCCGGCCGATCCCGACGCGGCGCTGCGGGCTTGGTTACGGGAGTACGCGAAAACGCATCCGAGGTGGGGATTCCGCCGCGCGTATCACGACGCCCGCGGCGAGGGGTGGACGGTGAACCACAAGAAAATACAGCGACTCTGGCGCGACGAAGGCCTACGCGTGCCGCAACGCCGCCGCCGTAAACGCCTCGGCACCAGCACCGCCCCCGGCCTACCGAAAGCTGACGCACCGAACACGGTGTGGGCCGTCGACTTCCAGTTCGACGCCACCACCGACGGCCGACCGATCAAGATCGTGTCGATCATTGACGAGCACACCCGCGAATGCCTCGGTGGGCTCGTGGAACGGTCCATCACCGCTGATGCGTTAGCCGACGAACTGGACCGCGTCGCCGCCGGTCGTGGGTACCCCGTCGTGCTGCGCAGCGACAACGGCCCCGAGTTCGCCTGCGCGGTGATGACCGATTGGGCCGGTGAACAGGTCGGGCTGTCGTTCATCCCACCCGGCGAGCCGTGGCGCAACGGCTACGTCGAATCGTTCAACTCACGCGTCCGCGACGAATGCCTCAACATCAACATCTTCTGGTCCCTGGCCCACGCGAGGGTCGTGATCAGCGACTGGAAACAGGAATACAACGAACATCGGCGGCACTCGGCTCTGGGCTACCAAACCCCAGCCCGCTACGCTGCCATCTGCACCCACCGAAACTGACTCTCACAAACCGTGGATCAATTCACGGGGTCCGGCCACGCGTCCGACCCGACTGCTAGCCACCCCGGTTCACGCCCAGCTACAACGCATGCGTGTGGCCTGCGCCCTTTGAGAGGCGCAGGCCACACGCTATTCTGTCGAAACGTAAGGGAGCCCGACACCACCTCAATCGGCCCGGGCGCCCAGTCCCCAGCAACGGGAGATTCTGCTCGTCGCCGACCTTCCTCAAATCGGCAACATCACAAGCCCATTCGTACCGGCAGTGGTTTGTGCGGTGTAATCGGGGCGTGCCGGTGTCCGCTGCTTCCGCCGCAGCCGCTGCTGCTCTGTTACGGCGGGGCCGCGCGCTGGAGGGGCTGACGCTGGGCTGGAACGCAGTCGGCATCGGCGTGCTGGCCATCGCAGCGCTGCGAGCGCATTCCGTTGCGTTGGCCGGGTTTGGGCTGGACTCGCTGATCGAGATCGGAGCTAGCACGGTGGTGCTGTGGGAGTTGGCCAGCACAGGACAGGTCCGCCAGCGGCGGGCGCTTCGGATGATCGCGGCCGCGTTCACCGCCCTAAGTGTTTACCTGCTCGTGCAGACCGCGATCGTCTTTGCGGTGGGCTACCGACCGCAGCACAGCCCGCTGGGGATCGCCTGGACCGCGGTCACGGCAGCGGTGATGTTCGCGCTGGCCGCCGGTAAGTCCCGGACCGGTCACGCTTTGCGGAATCCGGTCCTGATTGCTGAGGGGCACGTCACGGTGATCGACGGCCTGCTCGCGGGCGCAGTGCTGGCGAGTCTGGTTCTCAACGCGGCGCTGGGCTGGTGGTGGGCCGACCCGGCTGCCGGCCTCGTGATCGTCTACTACGCGCTCAGAGAGGCCCGCGCGATCCAGCGCGACCACTCGTAACAGTCGGCCACGGCGAGGGTCAGGGTCGGGCCCGGCGTCAACTAGCCGCGAGAACGCGAGGACGCGAGTCAGTGGCGGGGAACGTACATGATGACGACGACGCCGAGGAGGCAGATTCCGGCGCCGAGTAGGTCGAATCGGTCGGGGCGGTAGCCGTCCATGATCGCGCCCCAGGCCAATGAGCCCGCGACGAAGATGCCGCCGTAGGCGGCCAGGATGCGCCCGAAGTGTGAGTCGGGTTGCAGGGTGGCTACGAAGCCGTAGGCGCCTAGCGCGACGATGCCGCCGCCGACCCAGAGCAGGCCGCGATGTTCTCGGACGCCTTGCCAGATCATCCAGGCGCCGCCGATCTCAGCGATCGCAGCGACGATGAATAACAGCAAGGAACGCACGACGATCACCGTTGCAACGGTAGCGGCAGCACCATTGTTCGGATCGGGACTTGCATCTGGTACTTAGGTACACGTTTACCGTTGTCGTATGAAGTTCCTGACCCGCCGACGCATCTGGCTGCCATCATCGTGCACCCTGCCCACCGTCGAGCAGCCGCTACGCGTGGCCGAGTTCGACGCCCTCTTCGTCCGCGCACTGCGGGAAGTGACGCGCACCGGGCCAACCGCTGTGCGCCTCGCGGACACCTTGGCTCACCGGGCCCGGGCGCTGATGCCGGTATGACCGGACTGCGCGCTGGCCAGGTCGCCGCTCGAACTGAACCACCCGCAGCTTAGGAACGTTGCCGTCAACGTGACCTTCGGACGGCTGGTGTCGTGCTGCAGCGGCCCCGCAGTCAAGAAACTCGTGTCACCCGCTCTGTAACCCCTGTCAACCCACCAGAGTCGTCACGAGTTCTCGACACCCCCCTCGCCATACGCGACCGGGCTCTCGCAACCGGTCGTTTTTAGGACGGCCCGCCCCTGATGCCGACGAGACCATTGCAGCCCTCGATTGGCGTCGCGCGGTGCCGGGACTCGCGTCCGTCCGGGAGTCCCGCTTTCTAGCCGGGAAGCGCGCGAGCTAGAGCCAAACGAAGACGGCGACGTAACCGACTGCGAGGATGACAGCGATGCCGAATCCTGCGAGCCGAGTGGCTCGCAGGCTGCCGAAGGGCAGGTCCCACCGATCCATCGCGTACTTCGGTTTGACCAAAAGCGTCAAAGGGGCAGCAGCTAGCATCACGTACACAGCGCTAAATAGCGTGCCGATAAGCGGATGACTAGTCAGCATGCCGAGCCTTGTACCTGTAGGTCGATCGAGTCCATTTGGAGCCTCCAGTCAGAACCGCTCCTCCGTATGCCCAAAGGTACGTCGACGCAAAGTCGCGGGTGTTCCACCGCTTGGATCCTGCATTTGCCGCAGCGTAGCGTCCGGCGGCTGCCGCGCCCACGATTGTCGCAGATGCAAGAACACCCCCACATATCTCTGAGCGGACATTCGAAGAAAGCATACAGCCGATAGCGACGCTCCGTACGGTGTGAGCCGCGCGGTACAAGCGCCAGCGGCGCTCCAACAGAAAGTCTCGATTTGTCGATTGGATACCTTCCGATGGTGGTGTGCGATCACACCTAGCCAGCTATGAACAGATAGATCGTGAAGGAGCCGGACGCGAGAGCAACTCCGCTGAGTTGGTATCGGCCAGGGTGTGCCATGTATGTAGATCTCGTCTGTTCAGGGAACAGCTCATACCGGTCTTCGAACGCTCTCAGGCTGTGCCCTCTCGTGACGATCAAGAACACACCGAAGAAACAGATACCACCAACTGACAGCACCTTTGCATCTGTACCAGGATGGGTCAGCGCGGAGACTAACGCGACAAGACCCGCTGCTCCAACGGTACCGCAAACCCACTGCGCGGGTCGCCGAGTAAGGTCGCGCACCAATCCAACAAGCAAGAACAGAAAGACGACGAAAAGCGATGATCGGGAGCACAGAACACACTACCTTCAAGCGACGTCGCCAAGGCCACTGGTTGACCCTCCGCGCTGGGTTCTCAGGTCCGTGTGCTCGACACTCTGCTCCTGTGCTTGGATCGATTGGCCCTAACGGCTAAGGCTGCGACACCTGTGAACGCGAACATCATGACAGCCGCGATCTCGACCAGCCAAACCGGCCCCGTGTTCGCGATGACAGCAATTGCGACCACGCCGAGGCCTAACGGATACTGCAGCGCGCCGAGTTGTGTGCGGAAAAAGCTGAGGGCGAATATTCCACTTCCCGACAGCACGATCAGAATGAAACACCATACAGGCACGAGATCGATGTACATAGTTACCAGCCATTCTGGTAGGCACAAAACCGTAATACGCGTTGAGCCCACCCCAGACAGCACTGTGGACTGGATGACTACGAACGGTCCATGAGAAAGCACGAGTCACAGACCGCGGCGTCACAGAATGCCGAGGAACGTATTTGACGTTTCGAAGCGGGCGGAACTTAGCCGTGACCAAGTCTATCCCGGTGTTGAAGGCGGCGCGTCGCCAAGAGATGTTGCCGTGCACGGCTTGGTGTCCGTTCCAAGCCCCGCTCGCGCCGATGGCAACCGCCGTCGCGATCCCACACGCTCCAGCCGTCGCGACGATGCAAAGCCCTGCGGCTGCGAATCCGGTAATCGTCGCAGCGCGCTTAAAGAACTTCCGCCACCCAAACTGCCCCGTGAGATCCAACTGGTTGATCGGGTCGATGGGGTAGGTGTAGGCGTTGTGTTCATGATCGAACCGTCACTCTCATCACGAGGCCGGCGTAGCGAGCACCAGCGGTTGACACAGTCACGTGTGCTCCCAGATCAGGTAAGCCCAGTAAATCATGGACGCCATACGTATTCAGATGCTCGGTCCGAGAGCTTGGCCCGGGCCAAGCAGATCGACGGATCCTGCGCTCGTCATCCCACTCTGCCCGCGGCACGTGCGGTCGCGTTCAGATGGGAGCTCAACAACGGTCCAAGGTTGGCAACTTGTCGGTCGCCTGGTCTGCGGAACGGCCCCTGCGTCGGGGGGCCGAGGCGGCCATGGTCGGAGGCCTGCTTCGATCGGTATGCGAGGGCGGACTCTGCCATGAATCGACCTGATTTGATGGCTTACTGGACCGCATCGATGAGGCGGCGCAATGCCGCGACATGGTTGTATAGGGCTTTGCGGCCGGAGCTGGTCAGGCTTATCCACGTCGTGCGTCTCCCGGCCTGTACGCCTTTGCGGCTGCGCACGTATCCGGCGTCGGCCAATGCGGAGATGTGTTTGGACAGCACCGAGTCGCTGACCTCGAGAACGTCTCGCAGCGTGATGAACTCAGCTTCCGTCACTGCGGAGAGCGTTGTGAGCACCTGGAGCCGGGCCGGGGCATGGATCAGCGGGTCGAGGCCGGTCATCAGTGGTTGATCAGCAGCGCGACTAGCCCGAGACACGCGAGCACGGAGAGCGCGGCCAGTGCCCGCGGTGAGGCACCCCGCGCATGGGATGCCGGGTCGCGTTGGTAGGCGGTCCACCACCGTAGGGCGCCGAAGGAGTAGCCGACTCCGCCGGCCACGGACGCCGCCGCGACGAGCCACCAGTGGGACTGGAAGGCAGCCCACGTCGCGGCCACTAACGCAGACGTGTAGACCAGCGTCGATGTGGTCGCAGTCCCCAGGACCATCTGGCTAGCCAGCCCGTCGACCCGCACGCCATTGATCCGCCGGAACTGGAACAGCATGAATGCCACCACACCTAAGAACACCGCCACCCCCGCCAGCGCCACTGCGAGGCCAGCCCTCGTCTGACTGGCGATCCCGCACGCCGCGGTCCCCACCTGGACCGCGATCGCGACAGCCAGCGCGGGTTGGAGACCGCCGGGAAGTCGCAGACTGGCGGCGAGTTGCCGGCGCTTCTGGTCCGCCACCGCCAGGACGGAACGAGGATCGTCAGGGTTCTGCTCAACTGGGTAACTTTCCATAGTGGAAAGTATCGTGCTTACTTTCCAATTTGGCAAGTACCTCACTGTGCTCAGATCCTAAACGCGAGTAGTGCGACTCCTCATCAGCCTGATGCCCTACGTCTTCTGGATCTAATGCGCGGCTAGCAGTGCGCAGACGCGCGCCCATCGACGGCTTCCGCGTGGCCTGAAGTTCGTCGACAATGAGCAGAGAAACCGCCGGCCAGGCCGCGGGTAGCCGTTCGGAGCGTGATTGGGCGTCGTGTCATTCTGCGGGGCGGGCGCGGCGGAGATCCGGCCACCCAGTAGCGGCTGCGTACGCAATAGGCGACTCGGGTGACGACCTAGGCGTCGCGGACAACGCCGGTGAAGATCGCTGCGAGGTCGCGGTCGCGGTCAGCCTCAGCGGTGATGAGCACTTGGTCTCCTGCCTGCAATCTGGTGTTGCCGCGGACGCGGATGGGTTGGCTGTCCCGCACCAGCAAGCTGATCCAGGCATTCTCCGGGAGCTTCGGCATGTCGTCGACGCGGCGTCCATCGGCGTATGCACCGGCCACGACCGTCAGCCGGTGGATGTTCTCGGGTTCCACGGTCATGCGTACGCCGAGCGCCCAAGGCTTGGGAGTGGTGACGCGCATCGGCACGTTCAGCCATCCGGCGACTGTCGGCACGAGGCTGCCCTGTACGAGGACGGAGAAGGCGACGACGATGACGACGATCCCGTACAGACGTGCGGCGTCGTCGACGTGGGAGGCGAGGATGAAACCGCCGAGCAGGATTGGGACGGCGCCTTTGAGACCGGCGAACAGCACGAAGTTGCGTTCGTTCGGTTTCAGCCGCGCCGGAATGAGGCACAGCCCGACGAAGACCGGACGGATCACTACCGCGAGGACGGTACCGATGACCAGCCCCGGACCCCATACGTCAGGATGTCCGAGTTCGTCCAGGTCAACGGTCAGTCCGAGCACGATAAAGGCGACGATCTCGCCGAGGCTGGCCAACGCGGAGTGGAACAGTTCGATCTCGCGCTTGTACGGTGCTCGTTCGTCGCCGAGCAGAATCCCCGCGATGAAGACGGCGAGAAAGCCCGAGCCGTGGGCCAGGGTTGCGGTGCCGAAAAGGATGAAGGCGCAGGCCAGCGTCCGCAACGGATACAGCCCCTCGCTGGGTAGCGGCACGGCCCGGATGAACCACAACAAGAGCCGACCGCCGAGGACGCCGACGGCCGCGCCGACGCCCATCTGCAGCAGAAACTCTCCGGCTACATGCGCGAATGCGCCGGCACTGAGACCGTGGGCAGTGATGAGGCTGGCCATCAGGGCGATCCCGACCGGATCGTTCGCACCGGACTCGCCTTCCAGGATCGTGCCACTGCGGCCTTCGACCTCCCGCTGGCCGAGGACGGAGAACACCACGGCCGGGTCGGTCGGGGAGATGGCGGTAGCTACCAGGAGCGCCAGGTACCAGGACAGCCCGAACGCATAGTGGATGAACGCGGCGGCTGCCGCGGCGGTGAGGAACGTGCCGAGGACGCCGGTCATGGCGATCGGCCCGGCCGCCGAGCGAACCCTGGACCAGCCGATGTTCAGACCGCCGGAAAACAGAACACAGATCAGCGCGACGGTGACCAGTCGCTCCACGAGTTGCTCGGGCTCGTGAAGCTCAGGGGCGGCTTTCACGGCAACCGCGGCGGCGACCAGCACCAGCAACGGCGCAGGGATCTTGATGCGCTCGGTCAACCGATTCGACAGCAACGCCACGAGCAGCACGACGGCGACCAGCAGGATCAGCCGGGCGAAGGTGTACGTGTCTGACATGACCCTCCGAGGCTCGGGCTCGCATTTTCTGTATCAGCAGCCACAGGGGACAGTGAGGACGTTGCCGACCAGAATTCCCGGCCCACCGACGGCCAGCCTAGCCGAGAAGCGGGCCTGGGAGGTTCGGTTCCGCGGATCGGCCTGGGCCCGCGTGAAGGATGGCCTTGGTCTCATCTTGGTTATTCGTCACTGCAATTGTTGCAGACTGCAAGTATGACTTTGAGTGCTGCGCAACCTCGTACGCGCCTGACTGCACCTCGGATTCGACCGGAGAGCCGCGCCGGCCTGTTGCTGCTGTCACTGGTAGTCGGTGTCGGAGCAGGCTTCGGTGCGATCGCGTTTCGATACATGATCCGTGGCCTCACCCGGCTGTTCACCGGGTTCGACGACTATGCGGGACTCGGACACGTCGCAAATCCGAACGTGTCGGGGGTGGGCCGCTGGTTCGTCCTGCTGACCCCAATCGTTGCCGGCCTGCTCTACGGGCCGTTGGTGTACCGGTTCGCGCGTGAGGCCCGCGGCCATGGGGTGCCGGAGGTGATGGTCGCGGTCGCGCGCAACGGCGGACGGATTCGCCCCCAGGTCGCGGCGGTCAAGGCCCTGGCCTCAGCCTTGTGCATCGGCGGCGGCGGCTCGGTGGGGCGGGAGGGACCGATCGTTCAGATCGGGTCCGCGCTCGGCTCGTCGCTGGCGCAGCTGGTTCGGCTGGATGACCGTCATGTGAAGCTGCTCGTCGCCTGTGGTGCGGCCGGTGGCATCGCGGCGACCTTCAACGCTCCGCTGGCCGGCGTGTTCTTCGCGATGGAGATCATCCTGCGCGAGTGGGTGACCCAATCCTTCGGGATGGTCGTGCTCTCCTCGGTCACTGCGAGTGTGATCGCCCGGTCGATCTTGGGCAACAACCCGTTCCTGACGCTGCCCTCCTTTCAGATCGAACACCTGATGCAGTACCCGCTGTTCGCCGTCCTCGGTGTAATCGCAGGGTTGACCGGGGTGGTGTTCTCCAGGGTGCTTTATGCGATCGAAGATGCCTGCGACTGGGCGTGGCGCGGCCCGGAATGGCTGCGTCCGGCCGCCGGTGGGGTGCTGCTCGGCGGCCTGCTGCTGGTACTGCCCGAAATGTATGGCGTGGGCTACCCGGTGCTAGGCAAGGCGGTGGCCGGCGGCTACGCGATCGGATTCCTCTGCGCGCTGCTGGTCGGGAAGCTGGTGGCCTGCAGCCTGACCATCGGCATCGGCGGCTCCGGTGGTGTCTTCGCGCCGAGCCTGTTCTGCGGGGCGATGCTCGGGGCGGCGTTCGGTCAGGTGGTGCATTCGGTGGCGCCCACCACTGGCGGCTCGGCTGGTGCTTACGCGCTTGTCGGGATGGGGGCGGTGTTCGCCGGCGCGGCCCGCGCCCCGATAACGGCGATCGTCATCCTCTTCGAGTTGACCGGGGAATACTCGATCATTCTGCCGCTGATGCTCGCTGTGTCAGTCGCCGCCGGCGTCAGTCATCTCGTCTCTCATGACACGGTGTACACGCGTAAGCTCCTGCGTCGCGGCATCGACATCGACGAACCAGCCGATGCCCGCCTGCGGCGTCGACCGGCGAGCGCATTCATGGCTGCGCCGCCCGAGTCGTTGAGGATCGATGACGACCTACGCAGCGTCGCGGCCCGCTTCGCAACTACCGGCGACTCTCAGCTGCCCGTCATCGACGACACCGGAAACTATGTCGGAGTTGTCGCCGCCCACCAGGTGCTAGATGCAGTCGCCGCCGGCGAATCGAGCGACGTGCTCCACCTCGTGGACAAAACCGAACCATGCCCCGCCGATGCCCCGATGGCCGAGATCCTGCGACGCCTCGACCGAGGCGAAGGTGCGGTGCCGATCTGCGACAGCGACGGTGCGCTCAGCGGCTGGGTCCGCCACCGCGACATCCTCAGCACGCTCACTCAATCACCATGAGGAGGGTTACCGCCGCCCGGTCGGCGGACGGTCGCGTGCCACCTTGACGGCGTATCGTCCGTCTTGCACAACGCAAGGATTGCACATCTCAGGACGGACGGTCGCAGTGGCGAAGGCAGCACCAACCACGAGTCCGACCGCGGTCGTCGCTGACGAGGTCGACGAATTCGTCAGCGCGGTGCTCACGGCGTCTCGTGTGTTGGTCGGGGTGTCGGCGCGATCATTGAACGAGGTTGAAGGAACGGTCACGCTGACTCAGTTCCGCACACTCGTGGTGCTCGACAGTCACGGGGAACTCAATCTGAACGGGCTGGCCGAGATCCTCGACGTCAATTCATCGACCGCGATGCGCATGATCGACAAGCTGTTGTCCGCTGGTCTCGTCACCCGCAGCGACGACCCGGAGAACCGTCGCCGCGTCATTCTCGCCCTCACCCCTGCTGGTCGTGCCCTCGTGCGTCGGGTAACCACCAAACGGCGTAAGGAGATCACCCGAATCGTTTCACGAATGGCGCCGGACCATCGGGCTGGACTCGTCACGGCGCTACTCGGCTTCGCCGCTGCCGCGAGCGAACCCGACGCTGATCCTGATGCCGCGATGACATTTGGTTGGTAGCACCAACCCGCGGCCAGCAATTCCGCTATCTGGAACCACTATCTGGATCACCGGCCCGCGGAAGCGCCTAATCTCGCGGTCATATACGGACCTAGCACGCACAGGCAGGGACGACATCCGTTGGGGGCGGTGCGGTGCTGAGGCCCGTTTTGATCATCGGCTCGCGCGGTCGCGACCGGTTCAGAGCCTGGCAAGCGCCGCCAACCGGGCCATCCCGGCCGGCGTAGCCGTTCGCAGCCGGTCCTGGAGTGCCTGCACCGCCGGGTCGCTCGCACGCGCGGCGGGGACACGGGCCGGGTTCAGAGGCACCTCGTCGGACCACGCCCTGATGTCCGGTTCGGCGTCGAACGCGGCCACTGCGCGTCCGCCCAACACCTGCATGCGAGCCCAGTCGGTGTTCGAGTTGCCATACGGCGAAGGAGGGCAGAGCCGGTTCTTCTCCGCCTCGTCGTGTCGCGTCGCTTCGACGTAACCCGCGAGCGCTGCACCGAAACACGGAAAACCGGCCCGGATCGGCTGCAGCGTGATCACGTCCGGCCGCCAGATGGGGACGAGCGGAGGCTGACGCAGTCCCTCCGCCGCGCAGTGCACGACGACGGCGTCGGGCGCGATCGCGGTGTCCCCTTCGTCCAGGTACAACCGGCCCGGCTCGACGAAGCGGACGTGACCGAGGCGGATCACGTTCTCAACGGTGCGCAACTGCTCCAATTCCCACCGGCCCAGCGTCGGCGCGCGTGCCATCGTCGGGGTCACGGCGGGATCGATGCGCAGCATGACCCCGGCCGCTTCGAGCCGCAGCAGCACGTCGTCCAGCGAGGATGCCGCAGCAGCGCACTCGACGATGGCCGCCGCGGCACCCAGGTACGTGGCCGGATCGGGCTGGATGACCGCGCGGTCGAGCATCCACGGGTCGCGCGGGCGCACCCAGCCGATCGCGTCGGGGTCCACCCGGTGTTCAAGCAGCCAGATCACGCAGTCGGTGGCGGTCTTGCCCGAGCCGACGACGACATACTGCTCGGGCGCCGCGCCGATCCCTACCAGTTCGTGCGCGGGGACGACCCGCGCACCGGCGGCGACACCGAATGGTGGCGGCGTGTGCGCGGGCGTCCGCGGCTCGAGGTAGCGCGCGTCGACGATTCGGCAACCGGGTCGAACGGCGTATCGCCGGCCCGATACCCGCGAGACGAAGTGTCCGTCGCCGGTGTATTCACAGCTGCCGAAGAACTCGGCGCGATGGGTCGACCGCATCCGTCGATGCAGCACCTGGGTGTAGTAAGCGCAGATCTCAGCGGTGCCGGCACGCTCGGACAACCCGGCCTCCGGACCGTCGGTCTGCTGCGCCCCGCCGCCGAGCAGGGTCGACGCCACCCCGTAGAACGCCGAGGCCTGGTGCAGCCGCACGAACGGGTAGGCGTCGAGCCAGTGCCCTCCCGGTGCGGCTCGCCGGTCTACGAGTGCGACACGCACGTCCGCGTGGTCGATCAACACATCGGTGAATCCCATCCCGACTGCGCCGGCACCGACGACCAGATAGTCGACGTCGACGATCTCGGTAGGGCTCGGCACATCCGCCATACTGGCCCGGTTCTGCACCCACGACAAGGAAGAGCGCCTGCCGGGATCGTATGGGGTGACGACGTCGACGAGTACCAGGGCAGTCTCGAGGGGTCAACGCGATAGGTCAGGCTGGGAGACGATGGCCGAACGTCACGTGGTTCAGCGAGGCGATCTCCGTCGTGCCTGCGGCTTCACCGATCTCGCTCAGTTGACCTGGATGGCGTGGGTCGGGCAGTCGGCTTCGGCAAGTTTGGCGTTGGCCAGTTGCTCGGGGTCGGTGTCGTCGATCTCCTCACGTACGACCTGGCCGATCAGTTCGGCGTCGTCGAAGCGGAAGATTTCTGGGGCAGTCAGCGCGCAGTTGCCGAAGCCGGCGCAGACGTTGTCATCGAGGGTTACCTTCCTCATTTAGCTTCCTCGAACTGCAACGGCAGGTGGGCTGGTCCGTAGTGCGCCCCGCCCTTCAGGGGCCCCCACGTGACTTCGCCGGCCGGCAGGAACCGCGGGAATTCACAGAGTGTTTCGAGCAGCACTTTCAGTTCAGCGCGGACGAGCGGGGCACCGAGGCACTGATGGATACCCCAGCCGAAGGTGAGGTGGGCGCGGCTGGCACGGTCGGGATCGAACTCGTCAGGCCGGTCGAACTTCTCCGCGTCCCGGTTTGCCGATGCGTAGGCCACTAGAACCTGCGAGCCGGCCGGGATGAGCACACCGTCGACGACGACGTCCTTGCTGGTGCGCCGGCCGAATTGGTGAATCGGCGCACGGAGTCGTAGTACTTCCTCGACGTACTGCGGCGCGAGGCCAGGGTCGGCGCGTAGTTTGTCCTGCGATTCAAGGTCGTTCGCGAGTAGCCAGAACAGCGAGGATGCCGCGTTCAGGGTTGTCTCGTGCCCCGCGATCGCCAGGGACATCAGCATCCGCGCCGCGAGGTCGTCCGACACCGGCGCACCGTCGATGACGGTCGTATCGAGCAGTGCGTTGCTGTAGTCGCCGAGATCCTCGGCTCGGTGTCGAGCGACCTCGGCGTCCATGAGCGCCTTGATGCCGGCGTACGCATCGTCGAAGTCGGCGTCGTAGACCTGCGCCCACATCTCCTCCGTCGCCTTGTGCAGTCCCTCGATGGTGTCGTCGCTGAAGCCGGCCACCTGCGTCAGCGCGCGCAGTGGCAGCGGAAGTGAGATCGCTGAGACGACATCACCGCCGCCCTGCGCCACGAAGGCTTGCACAAGGTCGCGGGCGACGCCGCGCAAGAACGGCTCAAGTGCTCGTACCCGGGTCGGCGTCACCGCCGCAGCCATGGGCTTGCGGTAGGACGTGTGTACCGGAGGGTCGAAGTCGATCGGGACGTCCCGACCCTCGCTCACCGTCGGGATGCGATGCCCGAGGCCGCTGACGAAGGTGTCGTGATCGCGTAGCGCCGCCTTGACGTCGTCGTAGTGCGACAGGATGTAGAACCCGCCGTACCTCTGCGAGTAGGTGACGCGGCCAGTCGATTGCAGGTCGGCGTAGGCCTGCCACAGGTTGTCTTCGGTCAGCGCTTGGTCGTTGTGGTCGAAGTTCACCGGTACCGGCGTGGAGTGTGGACAGTCCGACATGCAAGGGAGCCTAGACGAGACGGTCCGTCTTGTCTAGGCTTGAATTGCCGGCATCAACAGGTTTATGACAGCGTCTGTCTGCGCGTCGTCGATCGGCTGAGTCTGTAGCAGGAACCGGTAATAAAGCGGCGCATAGAGCATCTCGATGACCTGGTCGAGGTCGACGTCGGCGCGGATAACGCCGTCCTTAAGTGCGGCCTCAAGTCGGGCGTGGCAGGCCTCGACACGAGGTCGGATCAGTGTCCGCTGAATCTGGGTCGCGACCTCAGGGTCGCTCTGCGCCGCTGCGATCAGGGCCCGGTAGGCGATCATGTCCTTGCTGGACAGCCGATTCCCGACGGTGCGCAGGTGCGCGCGCAGGTCGGCGCGCAGGTCGGCGGTGTCAGGCACTGCGGTAGCCGGTGTTGCCCGTTCCAGCAACGCTTCGAGTAGCACGGCCGCTTTGGACGGCCACCAGCGGTAGATCGTCTGCTTACCGACGCCGGCCCGCCGAGCGATGCCCTCGATCGTCAGCGAGGAGTAACCGACCTCGATCGCCAGGTCGAGGGCAGCAGTGAGGATCTCGGTGCGGGACCGCTCACTGCGTCGTTCGGCGCTGGGCATCCTCAGACGATATCGCCCAACGGGTCCGTCCTGGCCTAGCCGGCTGATCTACCCGAACATGTCCCTCATCCAGCGTCGCAATCGACGCGTGGCGACCGGATCATGGCGAAGCGAGTCCCCTTACTGAGGTGAGATTCTGTTTGCGATAGGGGTCAAAACGCCTGGTGTTGACAGGGATATCGGCATGACCGGCTGAGTACCAGCGCTGGCTAGCGCGTAGTGCAGCCCTGTCTGTCGACTGCTTCGGCAACTATCGTCGGGGTATGAAGATCACAAACATCGGCGCGGGTGACGGGCTCGAACCGTTGCGGTGGGAAGCAGTGCAGGAACGCCTGAACGCCGGTCAGCCTCCGGCCGTCGGGGCTCCCAACCAGCGCACGACCTGGCTCACCACAGTGAACGCGGACGGCAGTCCTCATGTCACAGCAGTTGGTGCGCTGTGGCTTGATGGCGCGTTCTGGTTCCAGACCGGCGCCGCTACCAGCAAGGCACGCAATGTCGCTCGCGACCCGAGGTGCGCGATCTCGACCTCGATCCTTGAGATGGACGTGGTGGTCGAGGGCAGCGCTGAGCGAGTTACCGACGCTGCGACCGTCGCTCGGCTGGCCCATGCGTGGGCCGATCAGGGCTGGCCGGTGGAGCCCGACGTTGAAGGCACCGGCCTTACAGCGCCATTCAATGCACCCGGACTTGGGCCCGCACCTTGGCAGATCTATCGGATAGCGCCGCGTTCCTTGACCGCCGTTCTCGGCATCGAACCCGGTGGCTCTACCCGCTTCGACCTGTGACGCGATCAGGAGTCGGCGCGGCCGCCGAGCGATACGGCGAATGACCGGACGGTATGCCGCCGGGCTTGTCCGGCCGAGCGGGCTGGATTAGCCGTTGCCGGATGTACCTCGCGCGCGACAAGCCAGACGTGTCGGGTGTGCGATCTGCGCGGCCGGGCGCTGGGCCGGTTCGCGCCCGTTCGGACACGCACGCCTTGCATCAATTCCGGGTGTTCCGGGCTGTCGAGCGGCGCTTGCTCTGGTTACGATTCGTCCACACGTGGTTGGGAGGAGCAGCGATGCTTCGCACCCGCGCCGCATCGGCCGCGGCCCCGGTCCGCCTGACGGCTGGTCGGACCATCGACGAGGCCTCAAGGACGAGGAGTCTGTAAGAATCCGTTGATGGCTGAGGCGACGAGGTGGCAGGGTCTCTTCGCCGATCTCGAAGCCCAGGCCGACGCGTTGGCCGCGGCTCACCGCGCGGCCGAGGTTGAGGATCAGGTCCGGATCGAGGTCGGTCGGCTCCGACTGATCGACCGTCTCCGCCCGGCGGACGGAGGCACCATTCGGTTGATGTACCCCGGCGCGGTGGTTGTCAGCGGCGAGTTGCTGCGCGTCGGTCCGGATTGGCTCCTGCTTGACGAGGGTTCGGGCCGAGATGCGCTCGCGTTGCTCACCCCGCTGCTGAGCATCGGCGGTCTGGGTCGCCTGGCCGCGGTTCCCGACACCGAATCGATCGTCGAGTCTCGGTTGGGGTTGGCCCACGCATTGCGGGGGATTGCCCGCGATCGTTCGGCTGTCCGCATAGAACTGATCGACGGCTCAACGCTGGATGGCACCGTCGATCGGGTGGGACGGGACTTTCTCGAACTGGCCACGCATGCCCCCGGTGAACTTCGCCGACGCAGCGAGGTGCGTGAGGTGCTGGCGGTGCCCTTCTCGGCCGTCGCCGTCCTGCGACGTGCCTCAGGCTGACATCTCATCGGTCGGATGGAGCGCCGGTACTCAGGCTCTCGTCTCGGTGGCATAGCGGCTCAGACCACTTGGGCGGGTCAGCTGAGCTCGGGCTCGCTCTCGGTCAGCGGGTGCTGCTCCACAAATTTGCGGGTCTCGTCGTACATCCGCTCTATGTACTCCTCGAGCTTGACCCGCTCGACCCGCCACTGACCGCGGCCGCCGATCTTGATGGCATCCAACTCGCTGTTACGTACCAGCGCATAGGTCTGTGACGCCGAGATGTTCAGGATCTCAGCGACATCAGGCAGCGTGAGGAACCGATCGGATGCCATGCTCAGAGCTCATTTCGGGTCAGAATCGGATGTTTGCCTTCACCCAGTGTGACATCTGCGTGATCACAGACAATGACGTTATCCACAGTTTCTATGATGATGTTTTCTTCGTCTTGGCTGTACTGCAGCATGTTGGGCGTGACTACACAATCTCCCGCGCCACGCCGGGTGAAGACTCCGCGCTGGCTGGACCTGCGGCTCATCGCCGGCGTCGTGCTGGTTCTCGCCAGCGTTGCGATCGGAGCCACCGTGGTCGCCTCAGCCGACTCGACCGTGCGAATGTGGCAGTCGTCGCGCAACCTCTCGGCCGGTGCTGTGCTGAGCGCCTCCGACCTCTCCTCGGTGCGGGTACATCTCGCGGCAGGATCTGGGGCCTACCTCCTCGCGACGACGCCCGTCGTGGGCCAGGTCCTGGTGCGGGACGTCAGCGCCGGGGAGCTGATACCGCGCTCGGCGATCGGGACGACCGCAGCAACCACCACGGTCACGGTTCCGCTGCAGGCCGGCGAAGCGCCGAAGCTGAGCCGTGGCGAACGCCTGCAGCTTTGGATCTCCACCAAGTCCTGCCCGGCCACCGTGGTGCTCAGCGACGTGACGGTGCAGGACGTGCAGTCCACCGGCGGGGGACTGGCGGCCGACGGCGGGCAGAGCGCCGTAGTACGGGTACCGCCGGCATTGGCGCAGCGGGTCGTCACTGCGCTCGGCATCTCCGACGCCACCCTCCGCGCCGGGGTTGTCACCGGCCGAAGCCAGCCAGACAGCAATGAATCATTGCCTGATCTCACCAACTGCGGTGGGACCGATTCGTGAAGACACCGGTTCTCACCGCCGCTGACGGAGCCGAATGGGAGGCCGGCCTGGTCGTCGCGCTGGACCGCGGCGATCATGACGTCAGCGTCGTGCGGCGCTGTGTCGACATCGTCGACCTGCTCGCGGTGGCCACCACCGGGCAGGCGCGCGCCGCCCTCGTAGCGGCCGGGCTACGACGGCTCGATGCGGACGCGGTCGACCGCCTCGCCGCAGCCGAGGTCGCTGTTGTTGGCGTGGTCCGGCGGGGTGACGATGCCGCCCAGGAGCGGCTCTCGGCGATCGGTGTGGCCTTTGTCGTGCCCGACGATGCCGACGCCGCGGTGGTCGCCGCCGTCATCGGTGACGCGATCGCGGCCCGGGAGGGTGGACTGCGGGCACCCCGAAGCTTCGGCGATCCGACGGCGGCGACGTCGATGGCTATCCCGCCGACGCTCGGTGCGACCCCGGTTCAGCTGCCCACCCAGCGCGGCTCGGTGATTGCGGTCTGGGGACCGACGGGGGCGCCCGGGCGCACGACCGTCTCGGTGCTGGTCGCAGACGAGCTGTCCCGCCTCACCCGTTCCAGCTTGCTGATCGATGCCGATGTCTACGGCGGGGTGGTCGCCTCGGTGCTCGGTCTCTTGGATGAATCACCAGGGTTTGCCGCCGCCTGCCGACAGGCCGGGTCGGCCCGGATGGACGCGACCGCGCTGGCCGCCCTCGCCTGGCAGCTGAGCCCGACCCTGCGAGTGCTGACCGGTCTGCCCCGGGCGGAGCGGTGGCCGGAGCTACGCCCGGCCGGTGTGGAGGCGGTGCTGGAAGCCGCACGTTCGCTGGCCGACTTCACCGTCGTCGACTGCGGCTTCAACCTCGAATCGGACGAAGAACTCTCCTTCGACACCGTTGCCCCGAGGCGCAATGGCGCCACGCTCGCCGTCCTCGACCGCGCAGACGTCATCCTTGCGGTCGGCTCGGCTGATCCCATCGGCATGCAGCGCCTGGTGCGGGGGCTGGCCGAGTTGCGCGACGCGGAGGTGGAGGCACCGGTCTGGGTGGTGCTCAACCGGGTCCGCAGCAGCGCCGTCCCCGGCGACGTCGAGGTCGAACTGACGAAGGCGCTGGAGCGCTTCGCCGGGCGGCGGCCGGCCGCCCTGCTGCCGATGGACCTGGAGCCTCTCGATGCGGCCCTGCGGGTCGGGAAGGCCCTCGGCGACATTCGTCCCCGGAGCCCCCTCCGACTGGCGGCGGCGGAGTTGGCGTCGGCTCTCGCCGGTGTCGATCAGCCCGTCCGCCGCCGTTCGCGGGGCTGAGCGGGCCGAACGGATCGGACGAACCGGCTCGGCTTCGGCGGGGCGTGCAGAACTGTCGTAGCGAAGTGGGAGAGTGAGGGTGTGAGTTCTCAGGTGCTGCTGGCGGTCGACGGCAACTCTCTGCTGCATCGCAGTTACCACGCCCTGGCCTCCTCCGGTCTGCGCACCAGCGACGGCCGTGCCATGTGGGCCGTCCGTGGCCTGGTATCGCAGCTGGTAGCCGCGGTCGAGCGGATCGAACCGGACGCCGTCGTCATCGGGTTCGACGATCCGCAGGCCAGCCTCCGCCGGGATCGGTGGCCGCAGTACAAGGCTCAGCGGTCAGAGAAGCCACCGACGCTTGAGCAGCAGTTGATGCTCGCCGTCGAACTGCTCTCCGGGATGGGCATCGAGGTGATCGTGCCGCCCGGCCTCGAGGCCGACGACGTCCTCGCCTCCGCGGCCCGGCACGCGACCGCGGCCGCTGCCCACACCGTCGTGATGACCTCGGACCGAGACTCGTTCGCCCTCATCAATGAGACAACCTCCGTGCTGCGCATCATCAACGGCGGTGTTGAAGCGTCGCCGATGCTCAACGCGCAGCGCCTGATGCTGCTGCTCGGCATCACTCCGGCTCAATACCGCGACTACGCCGCGATGCGGGGCGACGCCTCGGACAACCTGGTCGGCGTGCACGGGATCGGCGCCAAGACCGCCGCCAAACTCCTCACCGCCCTCGGTACGGCGCGCAATGCCTTTGATGATCTCGATGCCGGGGGTTCCCGAGTGATCGCCGCGATCGGCAAGGCCGCCGCTGCCCGGCTCGGGACGCCGGAAGCCCGGGCAGCCTGGGAACTCAACTGCGCGGTGATGGCGATGCACACCTCGGTGCCGCTGGAGGTCGACCTCGCCCAGGGCTGCGGGGCCGGACGCGGTCGCCTGCCGCTGGCGGCCGACTCGCTGCGTCCGGCCTTCGAGACGCTCCAACTCACCTGGACGCTGCCGAAGGCCCTGCGCCTGCTGGCCGGCGAACAGGGCGAGTCGGCACCTGTGCCCGTCCCCGCCTACACCTCCTACGACGGAGCCTTCGCGACCGACCGCGGTGAGCGATTCGTTCGAGACGCGGGCCGTCGTGACCCGGGCTATCGCTCGGGATCGGGTTTCCGGAAGCCGTTCGCGCCGCTACACCGTAAGACCGCCAACAGTGACCAGCTCTCGCTCTTCTAGCGGCATGTCGACCGTCCGGTGGATGCGTTCGGCCCGAGCATGCGAACATGACGTATTGGTGTAATCCCGCCCACCATCGCGGTCTATCGGCCACGACGGCGGGTACGACTGAGCCCATAGCGTGGCCGCCACGCCCATCGGCCCAAAGGAGACTTCGACGCGATGACTGACCGGCTCTCCTCCCTGGACGTCTCCTTCCTGTATCTGGAGGGACGCACCACGCCGATGCACGTCGGCGGGCTGGCCATCTTCGACCCGCCGGCTGACGGGTTCGACTACGAGCAGCTGGTGACGCTGCTCGAGGAACGAATCTCGCTGGTCCCGCGCTATCGCCAGAAGGTGCGCTTCATTCCCGGCCGCATCGCGAACCCGGTCTGGCTCGACGACCCGGACTTCGACATCACCTATCACGTTCGCCGTTCAGCCCTACCGCGCCCAGGCTCCGACGACCAGCTCCGCGAGTTCTGCGCCCGCATCCAATCCCGTCCGCTCGACCGCAGCCGCCCCCTCTGGGAGATGTACCTGGTCGAGGGGCTCTCCGGTGGACGCGTTGCGATCATCACCAAGACCCATCACGCCGTGGTCGACGGAATCAGTGCGATCGACATCGGCCAGGTCATCCTCGACGCGTCACCAGTGCCCCGGGAGGTTCCGGAGGATCTCTGGATGCCCGAGCCCGAACCGTCCTCGACCCAGCTGGTGGTGGAGGCGGTAAACGAGATCGTTCGCCGTCCCGGCGCCGTCGTCGACACCGTGCGCCTCGGGGTGAACGACCTTCGTTCCACGGCCGGCCGGGTGGTCGGTGCCATCGGGAGCATCGCTACGGCGGCCAAGGTTGCCATTCGTCCGGCCCCGCCCAGCCCGCTCAACACCGGCATCGGAGAGCAGCGCCGCTACGGCACCGCCGCCACCTCGCTCGAGGACTACAAGCTGGTCCGCAAACAGCACGGCGGAACCATCAACGATGTCGTGCTGGCCACCGTCGCCGGGGCCCTTCGGGGCTGGCTCCTCTTCCGCGGTGAGTCGGTCACCCCGGCCACCACGATCCGCGCGATGGTTCCGGTCAGCGTCCGAACCGACGCCGACCTGGACAGCGCGCTGGGAAACAAGGTGTCGGCGTTCTTCGTCGACCTGCCGATCGGCGAGGCCAGCCCGTTGATGCGGCTGGCCCAGGTCAGCTACGCGATGCAGGCGCACAGCGAGTCGGGGCAGTCGGTGGGCGCCGACTCCATCGTTGCGCTCTCCGGTTTCGCTCCGCCCACGCTGCACGCGATGGGAGCCCGGGCGGCGAACGGATTCACCCGCCGCCTCTTCAATCTCGTCGTGACCAATGTGCCCGGCCCGCAGTTCCCGCTGTACGCGGCCGGGGCCAAGATGACGCAGATGTATCCGATCCTGCCGTTGGCCACTGGCCAGGCGGTGTCGGTCGGCCTCACCTCCTACAACGGCGGCGTCTACTACGGCCTGAACGCCGACCGCGACTCGATGCCCGATGTCGATGTGCTGGCCACGCTCATCGAGGAGTCGCTCGAAGAGTTGGTAGCCGCCAGCCAGGCCCCGAAGACGCCCGCCGCCCGCACCGGGCGGGCGGCGAAGAAGAGCGGCAGCGTCGCCCGATGAGTGACCCTCGACCGAAGTCGTCGCCGAGCTCGGGGGCGTCGAAGCCAACCAACCCGAAGCCAGATAAGCCGCAGGTCGCGAAGACGAAGCCGGCGCGTCTGCATTCGGTCGCCCCGATGCCGCCCGCTCGTCCGTCCCGGGCGATCGTCCTCGGTAGTGGCGGCGTGCTCGGTTTCGCCTGGATGCTGGGCGCGCTGGGAGCACTCGAGGTCGAGGCCGAGTTTCGCGCGCACGAGGTCGACATCATCGTCGGCACGTCAGCCGGCTCAGTCGGGGCGGCCTTGCTGTCCTGCGGCATCACCGTCGATCAGATCCGTCGTCACCACCAGGGCGTCGCGCTCCCGACCGATCCCCCGATCGCCTTCGACCATGATGCGGCCACCGGCGGTGGGCTCCCGCGCCGCCCCGGCGTGCTGCCCGGCTCACCGCAGCTCCTGCTGAACGCGGTCCGCCACCCGCGGCGGGTACGGCCGATCGTCACCCTGTCGGGCGTCCTGCCGGCCGGACGGGGCACCCTACGGCCGGTGACCGAGATGGTGTCAGCGGTGGCCGCCGATCAGGGTTTCGACACCACGTGGCCGAACTCGCCCCGTCCGTGGATCGCGGCCAGCGACTACACGACCGGGCAGCGAGTGCTCTTCGGACGCGACGACCTCGGCCCATTCGGCGATCCGCAGGTCAGTCTCAGCGACGCGGTGACTGCCTCCTGCTCGATCCCGGCCTGGTACCCGCCGGTGCAGCTCGGTAGCCACACCTTTATCGACGGTGGCGCCATCTCCAACGCATCCGTCGACATTCTGGCCGATGTTGACGTCGATGAGGTGTACGTCTTCGCACCGATGGCATCGGTCAACATCGATCGCCGCCGATCACCGGTCGGGCGTATTGAGCGGGCCGTGCGGCGATCGGTGACTCGAGGCGTGCTGAGCGACGTCGAAGCACTGCGGGCCAGCGGAAAGCGCGTTGCGCTGGTTACGCCGGAGCCGACCGATCTGGAAGTGATTGGACTCAATCTGATGAATCCGAGACGGCGATCGGAGGTCCTGGAGGTCGCCAAGCAGACGGCGTCGATCCAGCTGCGTCAGCAGCTCGCCGCCCGTAGCTGGAGTAACCCGCGCGAGGCCGGCGCCGGCTTTGGGCGGGGGAGTGCGCGCGCGTGAGGATCTACATCCCTTCGACCATGTCCCAACTGGGCGCCCTGCTGGAGACCGGTGAGCTCGGGTTCGGCAGCACGACCGCCTTCGCCGTCACCGACGGACTGCGGGACTGGTACCGCGACGACGACATCGAGGAACTGGAGTACGCGGCCATGATCGAGGCGGCCCGGGCCTCACTGCGGTTGCTCGACACCGAGCCAGACACTGTTGCCCGGCGGGTGGTGCTGGCCGCTGACGTGGAGGATGGCGACGTGAGCGTCCGCGACGATCTCGACCGTGGCGTAGTGCGGGTGGGTATCTCGATCCCGCTCTCGGCCGTCGTGTCGGTGCACGTCGACGGCGAAGACGCCGAGACGGCGGTGCGGGCCGCGGCGACGGCGATGGTGCGGGCTGAGCTGGGCGACGAGGACGCTCAGGAGACCGTGGATGATGTGGAGGGGTATGAGTTGGCCTGGTACGCCAACCAGGAGATCCCCGCCCTCGTCGAGCTTCTATAGCGGATTGCCCTTATAAACGCGGCGGATTCCCTAGCTGTACCGCAGCACATGTGGATAACCGGCTCGCATCTGCGCGTTCATCCACAGAGTGCCTGCTGAGGGCGTTTCGCGAGCGCCGGCTGGCTAGCGTTGACCCTGCAGATCGAGGCGGCATCGGGTCGCCCGGGAGGGGATATGTGCCATGTCATTGAAAGTCACGCCGGAGCAGCTCCAGACTCTGAGCGGCACCGTGTCCAGAACAGCGGCCGAGATTCGGCTTTCTCAGCAGAGCTTGAAGGGGCAGCTGGCACCGGTCGTCGGCTCCGAATGGGCCGGAGCAGCGGCCACGCAGTTTGCGACGCTCTACGGGCAGTTCGATCTGCACGCTGCCGGCCTCTCCGACGCCCTCGACGGGATCGGGCGGCTGCTTGGTCAAGCCGGTATGAGCTACGCCGAGGTCGAACAGCGGATCGCCGCCTCCTTCCGCTGAGGTCGCTCCCGACGCCACCGTGACCGGAACTGCGGAACGGGTGTCTTGGAAGCGGCGGCTGCGCCGGGCCGGTTCGGCCTGAACTACGCTCTCTTAACTGTGTCGCCTGACGAGATCCTGACTTTGGTTGAGCAGTCCTACCGTGCGTACTTCGAGGCCGAACCGGCCCGGGCCTCCGTCTCGTTCCTCGGCGTGGAGCCGATGGAGGTTCTGCGTTTCGAGTCGCCGCTGGGTCAGGACGAGATCGTCAACTACGTGAGTCTCGGGATGGCCCGGCGGCCGATGACCGGTGGAGACGAGTTGGTGGTCGCCGAGGACGGGCCGCGGGCCGAGCTGCTCCTCCAGTGCCGGGGCGACGGAGGGGACCTCTGGCGGCAGCTGGCGATACTCGCATCGGCCCCGGTGGTCGAGGGGCTCATCTTCTCCGCCGGCGCGCGGGTTGACCTCGGTACTCCGCTGGCCAGCGGGTCGCGCTGCACCGGAGCCATCGTCTCGGTCGCTGAGTTGGCCCGGCTCGAGTTCTCAGGTGGCGGCGTGGAGTTTCTTCGACTGCTGCCGGCGACGGCCAACGAATTGGCCTGGGCCCGGATACACGGCAGCGAGGCTCTCGCCGAGCGGTGGAACCTTCAGGGCGTTGACCTGCTCGACCTCGGGCGGGAGAGCGTTCAGCTCGACTGAGACGCACCACGCACGCTGGCATCCCAAGCGGGGGGTGTCGCGGCGCTGGGTGCCGGTGCGCTGGGTGCCGCTGCGCTCACAACCAGCCGGCTCGCTTGAACGAGTGGTGCAGCCATAGGCAGACCCCGACCACGATCCCGACGACGAGCGGGTACCCGAACCGCCAATGCAGTTCGGGCATGTGGTCGAAGTTCATCCCATAGATACCGGCCACCATGGTGGGGACGGCCGCGATCGCCACCCAGGCCGAGATCTTGCGCATGTCTTCGTTCTGGATCACCGAGACCTGAGCCAGATGCGCCGAGACTAGCGTGTTCAACAGATCGTCGAAGGCGGTCACCTGGTCGATTACCTGCCCGAGGTGGTCGTTGACATCGCGGAAGTACTCGCGGATCTCCTCGGCGATCAACGGCATCTCCGTCTCGCCGAGGGAGCGCAGCGGAACGGTCAGCGGTGCCGCCGAACGCTGTAGCGCGAGCACCTCTCGCTTCAGGATGTACATCCGGTTGGTGTCCAGCGACCGGGCCGCTCCGCCGAAGACCGCCACCTCCATCTCATCGATGTCGGTCTGCAGCGCCTCGGCGACGGCCAGATAGTCGTCCACCACGTGGTCGAGGATTCCGTGCAGCACGGCCGAAGGCCCCTCGGCCAACAGCGTCTGCTCCTTCTCCAACCGCTTGCGTAACGCGTGCAACCCGCCGTGCTCGCCGTGGCGCACGGTGATCACGTAGTCGACCCCGAGGAAGACCATCACCTCGCCGGTGTCCACCACCTCGACGGTGGTGGACGAGTCAGTGCTCGACACCGCGCTCTCGTCGTAGTGCACCGTCTTCACCACCGCGAAGAGCATCTCATCGTCGTAGCTCTCCAGCTTCGGGCGCTGGTGCGCCGAAACCGCGTCCTCGACGGCCAGCGGGTGGAGATTGAAATGCTCGGCCAACCCGGCCAGCTGAGCGTCGCTCGGCTCGTGCAGGCCGATCCAGACGAACCCCTCGCCGGAGGCCACGACGCCGTCGTGGGCTTCGCGCCAGTTCGGGCGGCCGCGGTCGTCATGACTCGGCTCGTGCCGTACCCCGCCGACGTAGACGGCGCAGTCCACAATCGCCGTACTCCGCTCCACCTCGGGGATCCACGGGACGGGCGCATGACGTGGTCCGGGGCGCAGCACAGCCGGGCGAAGGGATGCGGGGCGGGGGATATGACGTCGGGCACGATTAGTCACGCGCCACATTCTGCCCCCTTCCCGCGGTCGATCGTGCAAGATAGCAACGTTTGACGCAGCAGCGGGCAAATTCATCCACACGGATCCGTATGAGGAGTGCAACGTGCAGTTTGGTCGGTACTACGAAGAGTTCGAGGTCGGCGCGGTCTACAAGCACTGGCCCGGTAAGACGGTCACCGAGTACGACGACCACCTGTTCTGCCTCATCACCATGAACCACCACCCACTGCACCTGGATATCAACTACGCCGAGAAGACGACCGACTTCGGCAAGAACGTGGTGGTCGGAAACTACATCTACTCGCTGCTGCTCGGGTTGAGCGTGCCGGACGTCAGCGGCAAGGCGATCGCCAACCTGGAGGTCGAGTCGCTGCGTCACGTCGCACCGACCTTCCACGGCGACACCATCTACGGTGAGACGACTGTGCTGGAGAAGACTCCGTCCAAGTCCAAGACCGACCGCGGTGTTGTCTACGTCGAGACCATCGGCTACAAGCAGGACGGCACAATTGTCTGCATTTTCCGGCGCAAGGTGATGGTTCCGACCAAGGAGTACATCGACGCCCGCGGCGGCGAGCAGCCCGGTCGCCCGACGCCGATCCCGCGCTAGTCGGGTAATGCCCCCCACTCGGTGAGCGCGCTGAGCAGCCCGGGCACCAGCGGCAGCTGCGCCAGCTCGGCCCGGCTGACCCAGCGCGCTTGGGTGGCGTCGTCGGCGGCATGTAACGTCCCGCCGACGACGCTGCACAGGTAGTCGTCGATGCAGTAGGTAACGCTCTTAGCCGCGTCACCTACCGCATCCACATGGTCTTCGACGCTGCCCAGCAGCTGAAGCACCCTAACGGCAAGGCCGGTCTCCTCGGCCAATTCCCGAACACAGGCGGCGTCGCTCGTCTCCCCGCCGTCGCACTTCCCGCCGGGGATCGACCAGGTGCTGGCCCACGGATCGCGGGCCCGCTCGACCATCAGCAGCCGCCGACGGTCGTCAAAGACAACTCCGCCGGCGGCGCGGATGCGGGTCGTCGTCATCGCATCAGTGTGTCCTTTCGCCGCGGTAGCGGCCAGGATGTGTGTCGGCTCACAGCGGCGCGCCTGACGCGGCGCGGCCGGGAATCGGATAGAACATAACTGGAGTCGTATGGATACGGACTGGAGTTCAAGTGGACACGAAAAAGCTGATCGGCGCCGTGGTTGTGGCGTTCGTCCTCTTCTTCATCGTCACGTCGCCAGATGATGCCGCCAAAATCTCGCACAACCTCTGGCACGGCGTCATGAATACCGCACACGGCGTGTCGGACTTTATCGACAAGCTCTAGGCAGCAAGCCGATGGCCGACGTCGTCGAGCGCTACCTGCTGCCGACGGAAGGCATCGTCTTCGAGGTCCGTCGGCACTGGGTATCTCTCGCCGAGTCGGGCGTGTTGTACCTGGCATTCCTGATCGGCGGTTTCCTCGCCCTCGGCTTCTTCGAGGATGTCGAGATCCTGCGTCTGATGTCCGCGAGCTTCTTGATCCTGAGCACCGCTTGGTATGCCTGGATCGTCTTCGACTGGCATATCGAGCGTCTGGTCGTCACCAAGAAGCGGGTCATCCTGATCTCGGGAATTCTCACCCGCAACGTGGCGATCATGCCGCTGACGAAAGTCACCGACCTGACCTACCAGCAGAGCCTGCTGGGGCGCCTCTTCGACTACGGCACCTTCATCATCGAGTCGGCCGGGCAGGACCAGGCGCTGAGTCGTATCGACTACATCAGCGGGCCGGACAAGCACTATCAACAGATCTCCAACCTGCTCTTCGGAACCGGCGCCGCGACCGACCCCGAGGACGCCCCGCTGCCGAGTTCGTCACCGAGTTCGTCGCCGACCCCGTCGACCGACACCGACCAGGTCCCGGACTTGATGCTCGATGTCGGACCCAGCGCACCCGGCATGGACGGCGACTACTTCGACGAGCCCGCCGCCTTCGATGACCCCGATAGCCACAACACCTCACCGCTGCCCCGTATCAACGTCGGAACCCAACCGCCCTCGCGACGGGCCGACCCGCCGCCGTGATCGGGTTCGACCTCCCACGTCGATAGGCTGAACCGGTGACGATCGATCTGCACACCCACTCCCTCGCCTCTGACGGCACCGATTCGCCATCAGAGCTGGTCGCCAACGCCAAGGCGGCGGGGCTGACGGTGCTGGCGATCACCGATCACGACACCACCGGCGGCTGGGCCGAGGCGACCGCCGCCCTTCCAGCCGGGTTGACCCTCGTCACTGGTACCGAGTTCTCCTGCGTCTACACCGGGGCCGACGGACGTGACGTCAGCCTGCACCTGCTGGGGTATCTCTACGACCCCGAGAACGAAGGGCTGCGCCAGGAGCGGATCCGGCTGCGCGAGAGCCGGCTCGGACGGGGCGAACAGATCGTCCGAAATCTCGAGGCGGACGGCTATCCGGTTACCTGGGAGCGGGTCACCGAACTCGCCGACGGGGGTGCCGTCGGGCGTCCGCACATCGCCCGCGTGCTGGTGGAGAACGGTGTGGTTGGATCGGTGAACGAAGCCTTCGAGGAGCTGCTGTCGGCCCACGGCAAGTACTACGCGAAGAAGGTGGACACCGACGTGTTCACGGCGATCGAGTTGGTTCGGGCCGCGGGCGGCCTGACCGTCTTCGCTCACCCCTTCGCCCATCGCCGTGGCCCAGTGGTCGGCGTGGACGTGATCGCGGCGATGACGGCGGCTGGATTGGACGGTATTGAGATCGACCATCCCGACCATGCGCCGGAGGATCGAATCGCCCTGCGGGCCCTGGCCACGGAGCTCGACCTGGTCGGCACGGGCGCCTCGGACTACCACGGGACGAACAAGACGACCCGTCTGGGCGCCTGCACCACAGACCCGAAGGAGTACGAACGCCTCGTGTCGCGAACTTCCGCTCGCGTCCCCATCAGGTTGTCAGCCTGATCCACTACGGTGGCGCTATGTCGCGGGTCGGTGAGCAGGTCGGGGAGCAGCTCCAACTCGGGTCGATGCCAACTCGCCTCTTCTCCTGCACTCCCTCGCGGCTGACCACGTTCGACTGCCCGCGCCGGTATCGCATGACCTATCTTGACCGTCCTACGCCCCCGAGAGGGGCACCCTGGGCCCACAACACGATGGGTGCGGTCGTACACCTGGCCCTGCACCGTTGGTGGCAGTTGGGGCGCCCCAAGCGCAATCCGGAGAACGGCGGGTGGCTGGTCGAACGTCACTGGCAGCACGACGGGTTCCGCGATCTGGAGCAGTCGCTGACGTGGCGCTCGCGGGCTAAGGAGTGGGTCGAGCAGTACCTGCGCGGAGTCGACGCCGACGATGAGCCGGTTGGGGTCGAACGAACCGTGGGCACCCGCACCGACCGGCTCGCCGTCTCCGGTCGGGTCGACCGCATCGACGGGCGGGACGGGGAACTGGTCATCGTCGACTACAAGACCGGCCGCAGCATTCCGGGAGAGGATGACGCGCGCGGTTCGCTGGCTCTCGCGCTCTATGCGCTGGGAGCCCGGCGCACCCTCCGTCAGGCCTGCCGAAGGGTTGAGCTGCACCATCTGCCGAGCGGATCAGTCGCCGCCTTCGAGCACACCGACGAATCGCTGCAGCGACACATCGCCCGGGCCGAGGCCTGCGCCGAGGACATCGTGGCGGCGACGGACACGCTGGCCGGGCTGCTCAACCAGGCCGACGCCCAGGCGTCACCGACCGCAGCACCGCGCCCGCCCGGCATGACCGCCGACGAGACAGCGATCGCCGACGATCTCTTCCCGGCCGTACCAGGCGCTCAGTGCGGTTGGTGCGACTTCCGGCGAAACTGCCCGACCGGGCTTGCCTCGTCACGCTCACTGGACTCCTGGTCCGGTCTGGCCGAAGTCGCCGGGTAGGGAAGATCAGTAGGAAGTCCGGACGTGGTCAGGCGGCCGAGTCGCCCCGCTCAACGCCCGCCCGGCGGAGCGCATCGCGGTAGAGCGGGCTACGCCGATACTGCGCGGGCACCGGGGCCGTCGCCACCCGCAGGCTGCGAAGCGCCAGGGCGTTGACCGTATCGCTGGCCGGCAGCGGCGGCAGCCGATACATCCGTTTGGCCCAGGCCGGCAGCAGCCCGACGGCTAGCGAAGTCACCGCGGTCCAGCCGAGACGGGCCGGCAGGACCAGCGGAATCGGAACCGACATCGGCGGAAGCAGGACGACCCGGGCCGCGGCCCGCGCCGCGTCCGTTGCCTGCAGTCGTGGGCGAATGCCGGCGAAATACTCCTTGAGCTCGATTCGCGTCGAGGGGACCGCGTCGCGCGGGATACCTACCAACTCCGCTGCGATCTGCTGCTCGCGCACGTACTGGTCGGCCTCGGCGGGGCTGATCCGCAGGCCGGAGCGGTGGGCACTGACCAGGAACGAGTCGACCTCGCAGGCGTGCACCCACACCAGTTGATCGAGCTCGACCACCCCCAACTTCTGATGGATTCCACGCACCCGGGCCGCCATCCGATCGACATCGGCGCGCGGGGCGAAGGCGACCGTGGCGACGAAGAGGCCGGTTCGTTGCAGGCGTCGCCAGGGCGCTTCACGGAACGTGGACTGGGCGTCCAGAAGCGCCATCGCCTCCGGGTGCAGCGCCTGCAGCAGCAGTGCCCGCAGCCCGCCGATGAGCGCCAGCGGATCGGAGTGAACCTTCCAGGTGACGCTCTGCGGTCCGAAGTACCCGAGGTCTTCCTCCGCTGCGCTTCCCGCATGGTCGGCGGTGATCTGGCCGGTTCCGATCGTGCCAGTGGCGAACTCGTCTGGGGTCACCCGTTCAGGATGCACCCTCGGCGGCCAGGACCGCATCACTTCGCCAGAAGCCGACGAGCGCCTCGATGGTCGGCGCCGGATTGTCCGCCGCCGGTGAATGCGCCGCGTCCGGGATGACGATCCGCTCCACGCCCAGGCGCTCGGCCATCTCGATCTGTGCCGGGGGCAGCCAGACGTCCTCATCACGGCCGTGTAGCACCACGATCGGCAGGCCGGTGGCGCGGAGTTCGTCGACACGATCCGGCTCCGAAAGCAGCGCGTCGCCCATACCCAGAAGCATCGTCGGGCTGCTCTGCACGAAGCGGGTGTGCAGGAAGTCCGCCAATTCCGGCGGTGGCGGAGCGTAGCCCTCCTCGCTGGCGGCGAGTAGTTCCATGCCCTGATACACCGCCTCGATGCCGTATTCGAGGAGTACCGGGCGGAGCAGGTCCAGCCGCTCGCGCTGACTCTCGTCGACCCCAGACGGCCCGGAATCCATGAGGACGAAGGAGGCGACCGCCTCCGGGCGCGCGATGGCGGCCGCGCGCGCGACCAGTCCACCGAAGGAGTGGCCGATGAGGTGGGTCCGACCAGGAAGGGTCGCGATGACCGCCAGCAGGTCTTCGGCCAGTGCCGCCGTCGTGTAGTCGGACTCCAGCTCGCTGATCGCCCCGGTAGCGTCGACCCGCTGGCCGGCGCTCTGGTACTGGCCGCGCTGGTCGACCGCGGTCACGAAGTAGCCGCACTCGGCGATGGGGCGAAGGATGGGCGCGAAATCCTCTTTGGATCCGGTGAAGCCGGGGACCAGCAGCACGGCGGGGGCGTCCGGATCGCCGATCTGGAGAGCGGCGTAGCTGCCCCGAGCGGTGTCGATGCTGACTAGGGGGACGTCGACGTCGGCTAGCTGGCGGGGCTCGGCCAGTTCGACTGCGGGTGCCGGACGTCGTTGCATCATTTGTAGACCGTAGTCGACGATGCTGCGACGAGGAATCCGGATCCCACTGTGATAATCCGGCTGTCGGCCGGCGGCGCATTCACCGCAATGGATTCGGTCACCGCGCCGCTGCTCGGGTTCAGAATGGCGATTCCGGTCGAGGTGGGCAGGGCGAGCGTGCTCAGGTCGGCCGACCCGGTCGCGGTGCCCGGCCCACTGAAGGTCGGGAGCGTGCTGGCCGGCTTCGACCACACCTGCCGGGCCCCTGGGGTGTCGACCGCGTAGACGGTGTCGCCGATCCAGATCAGTTCGCCGTTCGTCGATTCGGTCTGCAGCACGGGCCGCAACGGCGACGGGGCCGGGGTGAGAACGGTGTCGGTCGCCAGGACCGAGCCGTTAGAGGGCTGGTAGCGGATCAGGGTGCGCGTCGTCGAATCGAGGGCGGCGACGAACGAGTCGGCCGCAGCAGGCACCACGGCGGAGGTGCGGATGCGCCATTTCACCGGATCGGTGGGGTTGTCTCCCGACTTGTCGGGGGCGGTGAGGTCACGCAGCAGCAGGTAGTCCCCGTTGGTGCAGTGCTGGCTGATGAGGACACCGGCAGCGCCGCGAACGACGCGCAGATTCTGACACTGGGCGGGCGCGACGTAGGTCCACCCGTTCAGCCCGTCGCTCATCCGGATCGTGCGCACCAGGGTGGAGGTGGCCAGCGTCAGAGCGAGGCTGTCCGGGATGACGATCGGTGTCCCGATGACCAGATTGCCTTCGTCGTCCAGAGTCCGCTCCTGGATCCGCTGGCCGGTACCGGTGTCCAGCGTGGTGAGTTCGTCGCAGTTGCCCTTGGCCGAGTAGAGCGCCTGGGTCTTCCCGGATTCCTGGATCACCGAGCAGAGTGCCCGATCCGTTCGGGTGAAGGTCCAGCGCGGTGAGCCGGTGCGGGCGTCCCGTCCGGTGACCGTGTGCGCGGAGTAGGTGACCACGGTGCCGCCGAAGAACGGCTGTCCGATCGCGGTGGCGTCGTCGCTGCGCCATGCGACGGTGAGTGGGTTGCTACGTGGTGCCGCGGTGACGGTGGCCGGGGCCGACGCCGCGGTACGACTGCTGACGTGGCTGATCTCGCCGCGGGCCACGATGATGAGGAAGGTCGCCACCGTGGCCGCTGTGATGAGCGTGATCGCGGCGACGTAGCGGCGTCGGGCCCGTCGGGTGGCGGCGTTGAAGTCGGCGAGGAACTCCGTTGCTGGATCTCCGGCCGTCTCCTCCGCTGAGGCAGTCGCTGAGTCGGTCGCCGAGCCGGTGGCCGAACCCAGTGCAGGGTTCGTCGCAGGATCGGCCGGGCTCATCGAAACATCTTCGCCCACCTACCGACGGCGGTCGTTGGTGGGTCCGGTCCGGATCAGTTACCGGGGCTGTCGCTCGTCTTCGACTCCGTGGCCGCGCCGGTGGTGCCGGCCGCTCCAGCGCGGGTGCGCCGGCGGTTGCGCTTGCGGGCGGGGCGGGCGGCGGTGCCGTCGGCACTGCTCGAGCCGCCGTCGCTGGACGGGCCGGAGGCCGAACCGCTCTCAGCCCGGGGCGGGCCGGAGCGGTCGCCGCCGGAACGCTGGCTCCCGGATCGCCGGGACGAGCCGCCACCGGAGGCGCCACCGGAACCGCTGCCGGACCGGCCGCCGCGACTACGCCCACCGTCGCCGCGATCGCTCTTCGGCGCGCGGGGCTCGCGGCCACCCAGATCCTCCACCTCTTCGGCTCCAAGGCCGGCGCGGGTGCGCTCGGCGCGGGGGAGGGTACCCCGAACTTCACGGGGAATGTCGAGTTCTATGAACAGGTGCTCGGAGGTTGAATACGTCTCGACCGGCTCGTGGAACGGCAGGGCCAGCTTGTCGCAGATCAGCTTCCAACGCGGGATGTCATCCCAGTCCACCAGCGTGACCGCGGTGCCGGACTTGCCCGCGCGGGCCGTGCGCCCGATGCGGTGCACGTAGGTCATCTCGTCTTCCGGCGCCTGGTAGTTGATGACGTGCGTGACGTCATCGACGTCCAGGCCACGGGCGGCGACGTCGGTGGCGACGAGGACGTCCACCTTTCCGGAGCGGAAGGCCCGCAGCGCCTGTTCCCGGGCGCCCTGGCCGAGGTCACCGTGGACGGCGGCGGCCGCGAAGCCGCGCTCGATGAGCCCCTCGGCGACCTTGGCCGCCGTGCGCTTGGTGCGGGTGAAGATCATGGTCAGTCCACGTCCGCGAGCCTGCAGGATTCGCGCGAGCAGTTCGACCTTGTCCATCGAATGGGCGCGGTAGGCGAACTGATCGATGTGCTCGGTCTGCGGGGTGCCGTTCCCCTCCTCGGCGCGGATCTGAATCGGCTGCTGCAGGAACTGGCGGGCCAGGGCCACGATCGGCCCGGGCATCGTCGCCGAGAAGAGCAGGGTCTGGCGACGGGCCGGAATCGTGGCCATGATCTTCTCGATGTCCGGCAGGAAGCCGAGGTCGAGCATCTCGTCGGCCTCGTCCAGCACCAGAGTCTGAATGGAGCTGAGCACGAGGTGGCCCTGCTTGATCAGGTCCAGCAGTCGACCGGGCGTGCCGACGACCACGTCCACGCCCTTACGCAGGGCATCGATCTGCGGCTCGTAGGCCCGACCTCCATAGATGGACAGGACCCGCGCGCCGAGCGTCTTTCCGGCGGCGGCGAGATCGCCGGAGACCTGGACTGCGAGCTCACGGGTCGGCGCGATGACGATGGCCTGGGGTGCAGCACCGCTAATCGGCTTAGTTTCGCCGAGCTGGAGACGGTTCAGCAGCGGTACACCGAAGCCGAGAGTCTTGCCCGTACCGGTGCGGGCCTGTCCGATCAGGTCGTTGCCGGCCAATGCGATCGGCAGGGTCAGTTCCTGGATGGCGAAGGTGTGGGTGATCCCGACGTCGGCGAGGGCGCTGACGATCTCAGGCCGGATCGGGAAGTCGGAGAAGGCCGGGCTCTTCGGGCTCACATCGGCCCGGGCGGCGAGGGGCGTAACTTCTGCCTCGATGGGGGCAGCCTCGACGTCGGTGACGGAGGGTGCGCTCGAGAGTTCTTCTATTGTCATTATTTTCCGTTGCTCTTCCATGTCGGTGCGCCGACCAGCTTGACCGGTGAATCCGGTGCACATTCGACTGCAGACCGCAGAACAGCGGTGGCTAGATCGACAAAGAAGAGGGTCAACGCGGAGATTCGGCGCCCCGAGATTCAAGGCGCCAGAACCCCATGCTAGCTCAACCACCTCCGTTTCGACGGATCCTGGCCTCGCGCCGGGCTTCGATTGGCGTCGGAGGCGGTGTGGGACGGCATCCCGCAGGCGCTACTCTTCCGGCGTGACCGAGTTCTCCGCGCCCGCTGACTCCGACGCTTCGACTGCTGTCCCCGGACCCGTCTCGCCCCCTGAGGCCGGCAACGACGAGGTGCCGCGCGCGGCGGTCGTCGACCTGTTGGCCGTACTCGCCTACGGCGAGCTGACCGCGTTCGAGCGGCTCGCCGAGGATGCCCGGATGGCTCCGACGCTCGTCGGCCGGGCCACGCTGGCTCAGATGGCCGGCACCGAGATCGCGCATTTCCGCCTGCTCGCCGATCGGCTGACCGAGCTCGGCGCGGAGCCGAATTCAGCGATGGCGCCCTTCATCCCGGCGCTGGAGGCATTCCATGCCACGACGGCACCATCCACCTGGCTCGAGGGACTGGTCAAGGCCTATGTGGGCGACGGGATGGCCGCGGACTTCTACCGCGAGGTGGCCGAGTTCGTCGACCTGCGGACCCGCGAACTCATCTCGGTGGTGCTGGCCGACAGCGGCAGCGCGGCCTTCGCGGTGCGTGAGGTGCGCGCGGCGATCGCCGAGCAGCCAGCCCTTGCCGGGCGGCTAGCGCTCTGGGGCCGGCGGCTCGTCGGTGAGGCGATCAGCCAGACCCAGCACGTCCTCGCCGAGAACGACGCGCTGACCGAGCTGTTGATGAACGGCACCGGTGGGCTCACCGGAGTGGCCGCGATGATCACCCGGATCACCGACAAGCACAGTGAGCGAATGCACGAGCTTGGTCTCGACGGCTGAGCCTTCTGTGTGATCGACGGCTGAGCCGTCCGGCGCAGCCGAGTTAGTTGGCGAAGCCGACGCGGCGAACGTCGGCGTCGGCGATCTCGACGTAAGCGACCAGAGCGGAGGGGACCAGGACGACGCGCCCCTTCTCGTCGGTGAGCGACAGCAGACCGTCGGACTTCTTCAGCGCGTCGGAGACGAGCGCCTGCACCTCAGCCGGAGTCTGCGAGCTTTCGACAACGATCTCGCGCGGCGTGTGCTGAACGCCGATTTTGACCTCCACGGGGTGCCTCCTTGGTTCTGCGGAGTGGGCAGGGCCGAACTCCGCCGTCGATGACGAATGTTGGTATTCACGCTAGCCGAAGGCCAGCGGGTACTGCGCGCGGTGGCCCTGCGCTCAGAGCGAACGCTGCTGTTCGAGGACGAAGAGCGGGAAGTTCGAGATGCCTCGCCACTGCAGCGACTCCACCAGGCCCACCGCTTCGTCCTTGGGGATCGGACGGTCGGCGTTGAGCCACCAGCGGGCCACGATCTGGGCTCCACCGGTGAGCACCATCGCGAGCAATTCGGCCCGCACCCGGTCGAGTCCGGTGTCGGCCGAGACGGTGTCGGCAACGGCATGCATGATCTCCGACGAAACCCGGTCTACCCGTTCGCGGACCGCCGGGTCGTTTCCGAGATCTGTCTCAAAGATGAGGCGGAACGCGCCGGGTGAACCACCCTCGGCCCCCTCGACGAAGTTGAAGAAGGTGCTCAGGACTCCGTGCACGCGCTCCTGGTTGTCGGTCGTCTCCGACAGCGCACGACCGATCGCGCCGACCAGGGCTTCGGCCTGCTCGTCGATCAGGGCGAGGTACAGCTCAAGCTTTCCGGGGAAGTGTTGGTACAGGACCGGCTTGGAGACTCCGGCTTCGGAGGCGATGTCGTCCATGGCCGCCGCGTGGTAGCCGTTGGCGATGAAGACACTCTGGGCCGCCGCAAGCAGCTGCTTTCGACGTTCGGCGCGCGGTAGGCGTCCACTGCGCGGCGTCGGCTCGCTCTCGGTTATCAACAGTGCTCCCATATTCCGCGTGGATACTAATTTCCACAGATGTTACGACGCTAAACCCTCTCGCTGATCAACTGCGGGTGATTTGGTGCTTCTAGTGTGTCGGAATATAGGTCGCCGAGACGTTCGGCCCGCTCGAGAACGTCCGCTGCGGTGAAGACCAGATTCTGTGGCGACTGCAACTCCTCCCACGCAACGGGGGTCGAGACCGTCGGGCGGCTGCGTGCGCGCAGCGAATACGGGGCGACGGTGGTCTTGGCCGCGTTGTTCTGGCTCCAGTCGATGAGCACCTTCCCCCCTCGCAGGGACTTCGCCATCTTCGACACGATCAGCTTCGGGTGCCGCTCGGCCAGTACGGTCGCCAGCTGTTTGGCGAATCGTGACGTCTCCTCAGGCGCGCTCACCGACACGGCGGCGCTCACCTGAATCCCCTTCGAGCCAGATGTCTTCACCGCCGGTCGCAGGCCGGCATCGACGAGTTCGGTCCGCAGCAGCAGTGCGACCTCGGCACACTCGGCGATTCCGGCGGGCTTACCGGGGTCGAGATCGAAGACGATCAGATCGGTGCGTTGCTTCGGGTCCGCATCGCGGTGCCGACCCGAAGCGGGCGCGAGCTGCCACTGCGGAGTGTGCAGCTCAAGAGCGGCCTGGTTGGCCAGCCAGACGAGCGTCGCCAGCTCCTCCACGATGAGGAAATCGATGGTTTCGCGATCCATCGTGGAGCCCGGTACGGCGATTCGGGCCGTCGGAACCCAGTCCGGTGTGTTCTTGGGGGCGTTCTTCTCGTAGAAGAAGGGCGCATCCACGCCGTTCGGATACCGCTTGACGGTGAGGGGCCGGGCGGCCAGGTGCGGCAGCAGCAGCGGAGCGATGCGGGTGTAGTAGTCGATCACCTCGCCCTTGGTGAAGCCAGGCTCGGGGTACATCACCTTCTGCAGGTTGGACAGGCTGAGCTGCCGTCCCTGCACGTCGACGGCGACGCGTTTACTCAATCCCGTCCCACCTCGCTCGCATCCTTGTCCGTCCGTACTCCCACGAAGACGGGATGTCTCAGTCGGGCCTGGTCGGTGTCGTTTGACCACTGAGAATAGGAGACTTCGACGACGGTACGCGGCTGCACCCGGGTTAGGACCCGACCGGGGCTCGCCTTGAGGCCGAGTTCGGCCGGGCGCGGGTCCGTCACCAACTGACCCTGCAGGGCTCGGGCGGTCGCGTTGGTGAGCCCGCTGCCGACCTTCCCGGCAACCCGCAGTCGGCCGTCGGCGAAGTACCCCAACACCAGAGAGCTAAGGCGGGAAGCCGAGTCGCCGGCCGACTCCCACCCGATCACCACGAACTCGCTGCGCTGGATGAACTTCACCTTGACCCAGTCCGCACTGCGGGCGCCCGGGTGATATCGGCTGTCGCCCCGCTTCGCGACGACACCCTCGAGTTCATGGGCGTGGGCGGCGCTGGAGACCGCATCGGGATCGTCGAAGGCCGGGCTCAGACTCCACGCCGCAGACGCCGCCGAACCACCATCAGCCGAACCACCATCAGCCGTGCCGCCGTCAATCGAACCGTCAGCCAGACGTTGCAGGGTTTCGCGGCGCTCGTGCAGTTCACGCCCGGTCAGGTCGACGCCGTAGAGGCGGAGCAGATCGAAGGCGATGAAGGCCACCGGGTTCTCCGCCGCCAGCGCCCGGGCCGGGGCGGCCTGCTGGACGTTCATCCGTTGCTGAAGGCTTTCGAAGGACGGGCGTCCGTTGTTGAAGGCGACGATCTCGCCGTCGAGCAGGGCATCGGAGAAGTCGGTGCCCAGCGTCTGCAGCTCCGGGTAGGCGATTGTCACGTCGTTGCCGTTGCGGGTGGTGATTCGCGCCGTCCCATCATGAACGTCGACCAGCGCCCGGATGCCGTCCCATTTGAACTCATAGAGCCATCCGGGGCCCCGGGGGAGATCGCTTCGCGCTGTCGCGAGCATCGGCCGCATCCGTCAATTCTGCCGTGCGATGCAGCGCCAAGTCACGACACGCGCCATGATGGTGCAGAGTTGTTGTAAGTCGGCAGCGCGTTCTTCGCCGTGAGGTGGTCGAGCCTGCTGGGTAACAACGCCGTGGCGACGGGCGCTCGCGGCTCATTTCGAGGATAGGTTCGCCGGTGCGATCGATCTGGAAGGGTGCCGTCTCATTCGGTTTGGTGAGTATCGGCGTCAAGATGTACTCCGCGACAGAAGAGCGCGATGTGAGCTTTCACCAGGTGCGCCGCAGCGACGGCTCCCGCATCAGATACCGGCGGGTGGCCGAGGCTGACGGCGAAGAGGTGGCCTACGGCGACATCGCGAAGGGTTACGCACTTCCGAGCGGAGAGATCGTCGTGCTGACGGACGAGGATTTCGCCGACCTGCCGCTGCCTACAGTGCGCGCGGTGGACGTGCTGCAGTTCGTGCCGGACGAGCAGATAGACCCGATCTACTTCGCGAAGAGCTACTACCTTGAGCCGGAACAGTCCGCGGTGAAGCCCTATGTGCTGCTCCGGGACGCGCTCGCCGACAGCGGCATGGTGGCCGTGGTCAAGGTCGCCATCCGCAACCGGGAGCAACTGGCCACCCTGCGGGTGCGCGAGGGCGTCATCGTGCTCGAGACGATGGTCTGGCCCGACGAGGTGCGCGAGGCCGACTTCGCCTTCCTGGAGACCGACGTAACGCTGCGCCCGCAGGAGCGCGACATGGCCCAGTCGCTGGTGCAGAGCATGTCGGGCGACTTCGACCCGGAGCAGTACACCGACGAGTACCGCGCGGCGCTGCAGCAGGTGATCGACGCCAAGGTCGAGGGGCGTGAAGTGGTCGAGGTGGCCGACGCCCAGCCGTCGACTGGCACAGTTATTGACCTGATGGCTGCGCTGCGGGCGTCGGTGGACGCTGCGAAGCGGGGCCGGGGAGAAGCGACCGGCAAGGAAGCGACCGGCACGGAAGCGAGTGCCAAGGCACCGCCGGCGGCCAAGACCCCGGCGAGTCAGACCCCGGCGAAGAAGGCGGCCGCGAAGACGACGGCGGCGAAGGCAGCCGCGAAGAAGGCGCCCCCGACGAAGTCGACGGCGTCCAAGTCCACGGCGGCCAAGTCCACGGCGTCCAAGTCCACGGCGGAGAAGCCGGCGGCGAAGCGGGCCCCGGCGAAGAAAACTCCGGCCAAGGCAGCCGCGAAGAAGGCGACGGCGAGCAACCAAGAATCAGCCAAGCACGAGTCGACTCGGGCCCGACGTACCGCGTAAGGTCTCCTGCCATGGTGAACCCCCAGCGACTCGTGCCGAGTCTGCGTACTCGCTCCGGGCAGCCCCGGTCGGTCCGGATCGCTCAGCTGTCGGATGAGCCGCTGCCGACCTTCGATTCGAGCATCCCCACCTGGCCGGGCCGCAAAATTCAACTTGGCGGTTCGGCGCTCTTCGTCCGCAGCACGCCGGTCTCGGCGCAGCCGTCGGGCGCGGCCGTAGAGGCTGAGCCGGCGCTCTTCGTGCACGGACTGGGTGGCTCGTCGACGAACTGGACCGATCTCGCCGCCCAGCTCTCGCCCTGGTTGGACATCGAGGCCATTGATCTGCCCGGGTTCGGACGATCCGGCCCGGCCCGGGACGACAACTACTCGACCCAGTCGTTTGCAAACCTGGTGATCGCCTACTTGGAGCAATCCAACCGGGGCCCGGTGCACCTGTTCGGCAACTCGATGGGCGGCCTCATCTCCATCGTGGTCGCCGCTGCGAGGCCCGATCTGGTGCGGACGCTGACGCTGGTGTCGCCCGCGGTGCCCGACCTGCGGCCGGGGCGAGTGCGGGTCAACCCGCTGCCGCTGCTGCTCGTGCCGGGATTCGGCACGTTGGCGCTGCGCAAGCTGGCGCAGACGAGCCCCAAGACGAGGGCTCGCCAAACGGTCGAGCTCGTCTTCGGTGACCCGGCCAAGGTCACGTCGAACCGGATGGCGGAGGCCATCGCCGAGGTGCAGGAGCGTGGCGGCATGAGCTGGGCATCCAGCGCCATGCTGAGTTCGCTGCGGGGCATGGTCGGCTACTACCTGGTGGCCGGTGCCCGCGGCGCCTGGGCGCGGATGGCGTCGATCTCCGTACCTACCTTGGTGGTGTGGGGCGATCGCGACAAATTGGTCGACGTCGGCCTGGCGCCTCGCGTGGCGACGACGATTCCCGATGCGCGGCTGCTGATTCTTCCCGGCGTCGGGCATGTCGCACAGATGGAGGACCCGCAGAGCACCGCCCGAGCCTTTCTGCAGATGCGTAGCGAGACGATCGCGCAGAGTGGCCAGACGTCCGGTCGCCATGCCACCGCTAACCAGCCCCGGCCCCCGGCCGAGCAACTTTAGTCATTTCGCAGTGGGATGAGTCGCGGCGTGTGGATTCAGCGGTTCTCAGCCTGATGTGCCACCCTGGTTACCGTGACTGAGCAGTCCGAGGGGAGTCGTGCGAGCGCAGTGGAGACCCGCCGCAGCGCCGCCATCGACGCCATTCAGGCTGCGCAGCGCCCGGCGACGGAACTTGATGCCGAGTATTCCCAGTACGACCGCCGCGCCCGCCAAGCACCGTCGCGACGCGCCAGTTCCGCCGCCCGCACCGCCGGCCACGCTTCGGTTCAACGTCCGGTGCCCCGTACCGCCCGCCATGCACCACCCGTGCCGGCGACCACCCGCCGACCGGGGGCGCGTCGGCCGGCCGCGGAAGGGTCGCACGTTCCCGCTCAGGCTCACCAGGCGGCGAACGCCGAGCCGGCGTCGAGTGACGACGTGGTGGCCACCCAGCGCGCCTACGAGACCTACGAAGCGAACGCTGAGTCCGGCCCTTCGCTCATGGGCCGCACCCGGCGCTTCGTGCGGCGCTACGGTTGGCGGGCTTACGCCCTGCCGATTCTGGCCGTCGTCACTGTCGTCGCCCTAGCCAGCTCGGACAAGATAGCTGGCCGGCCGCCGGCTACTCCGGTCGCCGCCGCGCCCAGTCAATCAGCTGCCGCGCCGGCTCCGGCCGCGGCACTGCCCAGCTCTCAGCTCAAGGTCGACGCACCCGGTGCCGGGGCCGTTGACGAGCCGCTGGTCTCGGATGTGCTTCCGGCGGGTGCTGCGTACACGACTACCGGCAACGGCAAGTTCACCGTTCTCCCGGGCACGTCGCCGGTCATCGGTCACGGACCGCTCTTCAAGTACACCGTCGATGTCGAGGGCGGGGTAACCGGCGTCGACACGGCGAAGTTCGCGTCGGTCGTCGATTCCACGCTGGCTAACCCGCACAGCTGGATCGCCGCCGGAAACGTCTCGTTGCAGCGTGTGGCGACCTCCTCCGCGGCCGATTTCCACGTCACACTCACCTCGTCGATGACCGTCCGCAAGTACTGCGGTTACGACCTGCCGGTCGAGACCTCCTGCTATGACTCGAGCAGCCGTCGGGTGATCGAGAACGTCGCTCGCTGGGTACGCGGTGATCTGGCCTATGTCGGTGATCTGGCTACCTACCACCTGTACATGGTCAACCATGAGGTCGGCCATGCGCTCGGGCACTCGCACAGCCACGTCTGTCTCTCCAACGGGCTGGCTCCGGCGATGATGCAGCAGACGCTGGGGCTGAAATCGATCAGTGGCCAGATCTGCGAGTCCAACCCGTGGCCCTACCCGGCCGGCGCCACCGACGCCCCCGGCGTCGAGTCCGCCGATACCACCACGAACAGCCCGATTCAGGTTCCGGGCAGCTAGTTCGACCGCCGCTCGGCCCGCTCGCTGAACCGTCCCGCAGCGATCCGGTACCGGCCTATAGGGTGCTCGGGAATTGTCGGCCGGGCGTCGGTCGTTACGCTCTTGGACGACACGTTGCCACAAGACGTCGAATGCAGAAGAGTTCCATCGAAGGGAAATCCAGTGCCAGCACCGGTGTCACTACCCATTACCTTGCCGCCGCTCGTCGAGCCGGCCGCAGAGCTGACGATCGACGAGGTCCGCCGTTACAGCCGTCACCTGATCATCCCCGAGGTGGCGATGGCTGGGCAGAAGCGGCTGAAGAACGCGAAGGTCCTCTGCGTCGGTGCCGGCGGCCTCGGCTCTCCGGCCCTGCTCTACTTGGCTGCGGCCGGGGTCGGCACGCTCGGAATCGTCGAGGACGATGTCGTCGACGAGTCGAACCTGCAGCGTCAGATCATCCACGGCCAGAGCGATATCGGACGGCCGAAGGCCGAATCGGCTCGTGACTCGGTCAAGGAGATCAACCCCTACGTGAACGTCATCGTGCACAACGAGCGTCTCACCAACGACAACGTCCTCGAGATCTTCGCCCAGTACGACCTCATCGTGGACGGCACCGACAACTTCGCCACCCGCTACATGGTCAACGACGCCGCGGTGCTGCTGCACAAGCCCTACGTCTGGGGTTCGATCTACCGCTTCGACGGACAGGTCAGCGTCTTCTGGGACGACTACGGGCCCAACTATCGTGACCTCTACCCGGTGCCGCCGCCGCCGGGAATGGTGCCCTCCTGCGCCGAAGGTGGCGTCCTCGGCGTCCTCTGCGCCTGCATCGGCTCGGCCATGGTGAACGAGGCGATCAAGCTCATCACCGGGATCGGTGAGTCGCTGCTGGGTCGCCTGCTGGTCTTCGACGCCCTCGCGATGGAGTGGAACGAGATCAAGATCCGCAAGGATCCGAACACCGCGCCGATCACTGAGCTGATCGACTACGAGTCCTTCTGTGGCGTCGTCTCCGAGGAGGCCCAGGCGGCCGCCGCGGGTTCGACGATCACCCCCAAGGAGCTCAAGGAGCTGCTCGACTCGGACAAGCCGGTGTACCTGGTGGACGTTCGCGAGCCCGCCGAGTGGGAGATCGTCAGCATCCCCGGTGCCACGTTGATCCCGAAGGATCAGATTCTGCGTGGTGACGCGCTGGCCTCCCTGCCGCAGGACAAGCAAATCGTCATGTACTGCAAGACCGGCGTGCGCTCAGCCGAGACACTGGCCGCGGTGAAGGCCGCCGGTTTCAAGGACGCCCTGCACGTCCAGGGTGGCGTGACCGGCTGGGTGAACCAGGTCGACCCCAGCCTGCCGTCCTACTGACCTTCGGCGCCACCGGTGGCGGAGGCTGAGGCGCGCGTCGACGAGCAGATTCTGGCTTGTGTGCGGAGCATCCCGCGCGGTCGTGTGATGACCTACGGCGACGTCGCGGAGTATGTCGGTTCGAATGCTCCGCGACAGGTCGGTCGGGTGCTGTCCGAGTACGGTGACACCGACTCAGACGATGTGCTCGACGATTCGCCGCACTGGCAACCGCTGCCGTGGCATCGGGTGCTTCGGGCCGACGGGCGATGCGCTCCGCATCTGTTTCTCCGGCAGCGGGCTTTGCTACTGCTGGAGGGGGTTCCATTCCGCGGCGACCGGGTGCTGCTGCGGGAGTGCCGATGGGATGGTGTGTCGCCCGGCTGACGGCTCGGCCGGATTGAGCTTGCTACGGATACTTGCTGGAAAAATTGTCGGTACCCCATGCTGAAATGGATGCCATGACCTCGCCCGACGAACAGCGTCCGTACCGCCTGGTGCGCCGCCCAGGCCGGCCGCCGGTTGTGCCCGCGCTCGACCCGGATCAGCGGCGAGTCGTGGAGCACGGTGCTGGGCGCATGCTGGTGCTGGCCGGCCCCGGCACCGGCAAGACCACGACCCTGGTCGAGGCGGCGCTAGCCCGGGTGGAGGCCGGCGTCCCGGTCGAGCAGTTGCTGATGCTGACCTTCAGCCGGCGGGCCGCGGCCGAGCTGCGCGATCGCATCACCGCCCGACTCGGGCGCACCGTGCGGCAGCCGATCGCGCGGACCTTTCATTCCTACGCCTTCGGCGTACTCCGGATGAGCGCTCTGGCCAACGGCCTGCCGAGTCCCCGCCTGCTGGCCGGTCCGGAGCAGGACGTCGTACTCCGTGAACTCATCGCCGGTGATGCGGCCAGTGGACGTTCACCGTGGCCGCAGTACCTGCAGGCCGCCACCGGCACCCGCGCCTTCGCCGGCGAGCTACGGGATCTTCTGCTGCGAGCGGTCGAGCGTGGCCTCGACGGCGACGACCTGGCTGAGCTGGGGCGCCGGAAGTCTCGGGCCGACTGGCAAGCGGCTGGCGGCTTTCTCCAGCAATATCAAGAAGTCACCTCCCTCTCGCAGCCCGGAGCTTGGGATCCGGCGGAACTCATCCGGGCCGCGACCGACGCCCTCGCCGCAGATGAACAGCTGCTCACCGCCGAGCGGCGCCAGCGCCGGTACATCTTCGTCGACGAGTATCAGGACACCGACCCGGCCCAGGTCGAGCTGCTCTCACTCATCGCCGCCGGCAGTCAGGAGTTGATCGTCGTCGGTGATCCGGATCAGTCGATCTACGCCTTCCGGGGCACCGACTCCTCCGCGCTGAGCGACTTCGAGCACAGTTCCGCAGACGTGGAGACGGTCGCGCTGCGAACGAGCCGGCGCAGCGGCGCTGTGCTGCTGGCCGCTAGCCGGGCCGTGGCCCGGCGCCTGCCCGGCCCGGCAACCGCGCGCGCGCTGGTTGCGGCCCCGCAGGCCGCCCCCGGGCGAGTGGATGTCGCCATGCTGCACTCGGCCAGCGAAGAGGCGAGCTACGTCGCCGCGACGCTGCGCCGTGCGCACCTGGAGAACGGCCTGCCCTGGTCACGGATGGCCGTGATCGTCCGTTCCACCCGCAATTCACTCGCCGTTGTGCGTCGCGCGATGGTCACGGCCGGTGTGCCGGTGGCGGTTGCCGGAGAAGACGTGCCGCTGGCCGAGCAGCCGGCGGTCGCCCATCTGCTGACCGCGTTGGAGTGCGTCCTGCAGCCGGAGTCACTCACCAACGAGATCGCCGAGTCGCTGCTGCTCGGGCCGATCGGGGGAGCCGATTCGTTGCAACTGCGCCGGCTTCGACGTGAGCTGCGGCAGGGCGGCGACACCGCCGACATCGACCTGGCCCAGTTGCTCGCCGAACCGCTGACCAGCCGAACGCTGGTCGGCCGCGCCGCCCGCGCGGCGCAGCAGGTGGCCGACGTGCTCGAGGCCGGTCGGGTGGCATTGAGTCGCAAGCTCAGCGCCGAGGAGGTGCTCTGGGCGGTGTGGGACGCCACCGGGCTCGCCCGTCGCTGGCTACGCTCAAGTCAGGCCGGCGGGGCGATCGGTTCGGCCGCCGATCGGGATCTGGATTCGGTCATCGCCCTCTTCGATTCCGCCGCCCGCTTCGCCGACCGCCTGCCCGGTGCCTCCGTCGTCGAGTTCTACGAACACCTCGCCGCACAGCAGATTCCCGGAGATTCGTTGGCCGATCGCTCTCAGCGCAGCGAGGCGGTGCAGGTGCTGACGGCTCATGCCAGTAAGGGACTGGAGTGGGACCTAGTCTGTGTGGCCGGGGTCCAGGAAGGTGTCTGGCCTGATGTCCGGCGGCGCGGTTCACTACTCGGTGCCGACCTGCTGGTCGACGTGGTGGCCGGCCGCGACGGGCCGGGGGTCTCGTTCACCGCTCCCCAATTGGCCGAAGAACGCAGGCTCTTCTACGTCGCGATCACGCGAGCCCGAGCCCATCTGGTGATCACCGCCGTCAGTGGTGAGGATGAGCAACCGTCCCGGTTCCTGGACGAGATCGACCCGATCGACGGCGAGCGCGAGTTCGCCGAGGTGCCCCGTGGAGTCCACCTGCCGGCCGTCGTTGCGCAGTTGCGCTCGGTCGTCTGTGATCCGGGCGAGGGCAGTATCCGAGTCGATGCAGCGGCCCAGGAGCTCGCCCGGCTGGCCGAAGCCGGAGTCGCCGGGGCCGACCCGAGGCAATGGTGGGGGATCCTGCCCCTGTCCAGTGAGGAGCCGGTCGCCGATCCGGATCGGCCGGTTCCGCTGAGCCCCTCACACCTCGATTCATTTCTTCGCTGCGAGGTGCAGACTCTGCTGCGCCAGTTCGGTGCCCGCAAGGACGACCAGTTGAGCGCCTCCCTGGGCACCCTGATCCACGAAGTGGCGGCGATCGCCCCGCCCGAGGCGACGCTGGCCGACTTCGAGGCGCTGCTGGACGAGCGATGGCACCGTCTCGATTTCGGCGCGGCCTGGGTTGGCACTCATCAGCGGCTGAAGGCCCGGAAAATGCTGGTCAAACTACTTGAGTGGCTGTCGAGCAAGAAGTCGCAGCTGGTCGCCGTCGAAGAGAGCTTCTCAATCGACGTCGTCGATGCTGTGCTCCGCGGCCGGGTGGATCGACTGGAGCGTGACCCGGCCGGGCGCCTAGTCGTCGTCGACTACAAGACGGGATCCAGCAAGGCCAAGACAGACAGCCTGCTCTCCAATCCGCAGCTCGCGACGTATCAGCTGGCGGTCGAAGGGGGCGGCTTCGCGCGCGTCGACGACTCGACCGAGGCCGGCGGTGCAATGCTCGTGCAACTTGGCGACTCCGCAGCGAGCGTCGGGGTCCAGCCCCAGCCGCCCCTGGCCGAGCACGAAGATCCGACCTGGATAGCCGACACGGTGGCTGAGGTGGCGGCGAAGATGCGTGACTCCACGTTCATCGCCGCGCAGAACGACTACTGCCGGATGTGCGATGTGAAAGCCAGCTGTCCGCTCACCCCGTCCGGGCGTCAGGTGACCGCGTGACAACCCAGATCGCGGTCTCGGCTCGGCAGCTGGCCGGCCTGCTCGGCCTCCCGGCGCCGTCGGAGGAGCAGATCGCGGTAATCGAGTCGCCGCTGGAGCCCGGTGTGGTGATCGCGGGTGCCGGATCCGGGAAGACGGAGACGATGTCCACCCGCGTCGTCTGGCTCATCGCCAACCGATTGGTGAGCCCCGACCAGGTGCTCGGGTTGACGTTCACCCGCAAGGCGGCGGCCGAGCTGAGCCGCCGTATTCGCCGTCGGCTCGCTCAGTGGCGAATGGTGCTGGAGCACGAGACGCCGGAGGAGTCCGAGGCGATCGCCGCCCTGATTTCGGGTGAGCCGACGGTGCTGACCTACGCCGCCTACGCCGGCCGGCTGGCCGGTGAACACGCGATGCGGCTGGGCTCCGAACCCTCACCGCAGCTGCTGTCACCGGCAATGCGCTGGCAGTTGGCCGACGGCGTCGTGCGCCGCTTCACCGGTGAGGTTCCGGTCGCCGCCGGCGTGCTGTCGACGGTGGTGAATCAGGTGCTCGATCTCGCCGATCAGCTCTCCGACCACCTGCGCAGTCCCGCCGAGCTCGAGGAGTATTCCCGGCAGGACCTCGCCTGCTTCGAGGCGCTGCCCCTGGGCAAGGGGGCGCGCGCGGTCGAGTACCCCGGTGACTCGAAGAAGTTCATCGACGCCACCGTGGTGCGCCGCGCCCTGGTCCCACTGCTTCAGGAGTTCGCCCGGGCCAAGGCGGCTCGACAGGTGTCGGACTTCGGCGACCAGATGGTGCTGGCCGCCCGGTTGGCGGAGCTCCCGGATGTAAGCCAGATCGAACGCGACCGCTTCCGGGTCGTGCTCCTGGATGAGTACCAGGACACCGGGCACGCCCAGATCGCTATGCTCACCGGGCTCTTCGCCGGCGGCCACCCGGTGACCGCAGTCGGCGACCCGTTCCAATCCATCTACGGCTGGCGCGGTGCGGCCGCGGGAAACATCGGTCGCTTCGCCGACCGGTTCCCCCTCCCGGACGGGAGCCCGGCCCGTCGCTATGCGCTGGCGACCAGCTGGCGCAACGACGCCCAGATCCTGGTCGCCGCCAATGAGGTGTCCCAGAGCCTTCGCGACGACGACCCGTTCGCGATCGAGCTGCGGCCGCGCCCCGGCGCCGGTATGGGCGAGGTGCTGGCCGCGGTCACCGAGACCGTCGACGAGGAGGCCCGGTGGGTGGCCGAGACCATCGCAGCTCGCTGGCACGCCGAACCGTCCGGCACCCGTACGGCGGCGGTACTCGTCCGCCGACGATCCCAGATCCCGCTCATCCACGAAGCACTGCTCGATCTCGGTCTACCGGTGGAGGTCGTCGGCCTGGGTGGCCTGCTGACGACGGCCGAGGTGGCCGACGTGCGGGCCACACTTCAGGTGCTGGCTGATCACAACGCAGGCCCCGCCCTCGTGCGGTTGCTAGCCGGTGCCCGGTGGCGGATCGGTCCTCGGGATCTGGCCGTGCTTGGGCGGCGAGCCCGCAGCCTGGTGCAGGTGCGCGGTGAGGGTGCATCCCGGCTTCCCGGCGTGGTTACGGCCGACCAGCGAGTCCTGCTCGCGGCTGAATTGGCCGCAGCGGCCGAAAACGCTGAGCAGGGCAGCCTGGTCGAGGCGATCGACGACCTGGGCAACCCGAGCGACTACTCCGCTGATGGCTACGAGCGGATGCGCGCGATGTCAGACGAGCTACGACGGCTGCGCCGTCGGCTGGCCGCGCCACTCACCGAACTGGTGGCCGAGGTCGAGTCGACGATCGGAATCGATGTCGAGGTCGCCGCCCGCGCCGATCGAGCCGGCGTCGGTCGGACGCACCTGGATCGGCTGCTCGACGAGGCGGCCCGCTTCTCCGTCGAGGCGGACGAGGTTTCACTGCCGGCTTTCCTGACCTTCCTCGACGCCGCCGAGGACGAGGAGAACGGCCTGGAACAGGGCGAGCTCAGCGTCGAGTCCGAACGCATCCAAGTCCTGACCGTGCACGGCGCAAAGGGTCTTGAGTGGAACATGGTCGCCGTGCCCGGTCTGCTGGAGGGCATCTTTCCCGGTAGCACCGTCGGTATCGACTGGACCAAGACCAAGGGGCTGCTTCCGGCGCCACTGCGCGGCGACCATGCCGACCTACCGAGGTTCAACCTGACCCAGGCGACCGATCGCAGCGACGTGTCGAAGGGCCTGAAGACCTACAACGACCAGGTGAAGGCCCGGCAGCGACTGGAGGAGCGGCGCCTGGCCTACGTCGCCTTCACCAGAGCTCGCTCCACTCTGCTCGTCAGCGGATTCTGCTGGGACAACACCAAGAAGCCGCGGGTCGTCTCGCCATTCCTGGCCGAGGTCGCCGAACACGCCGAGGTCGGGCAGTGGTTCACTCCGGAGCCGGAGGCTGACAACCCCACAACCCGCGAGCCGGTGGTGCACGCGTGGCCGGTCGACCCGCTGGAACGGCGGCGGGTCGAGGTGGAGGCCGGTGCCGAACGGGTCCGGGAGCAGCGGCGGCGGCTGCGTGAATCGGGTGATCGGGATAGCGAGGGCGTCGCCGTGTTGCCCGGTCTGCTCGGCGACGCCACCGAAGAGACCGCCCGATGGCGCCGCGATGTCGATCTGCTGTTGGAGGAGCGGGCCCGACTGGCCGCCACCACGGCCACCGACGTTGTCCTGCCGAGCATGCTCTCGGTCTCGCAGCTGGTGGCGCTGCGCCGCAGTCCGGACGAGCTGGCCCGTGTCCTACGGCGCCCACTGCCAGTGCGCCCAGCGCCGCTGGCCCGACGCGGAACCCTCTTCCACACCTGGTTGGAGCAGCGTTGGTCGGCGCAGTCCCTCCTCGACATCGACGAGCTTCCGGGCGCCTCTGACGTGGGCGCCGATGACGCCGACTTCGAAGCGCTGAGGATCGCCTTCGACGCCAGCCCATGGGCCGCACGGACGCCGATCGAGGTGGAGGTCGGTTTCGAGATGGCGGTCGGATCGGTCGTCGTTCGCGGGCGTATGGACGCCGTATTCGGCCCGGAGTCAGCCACCCCCGGCACCGACTGGACGGTGGTCGACTGGAAGACCGGGGCGCGTCCGCACGGGGCCGAAGCGGCGGCCGCCGCCGTCCAGCTCGCCGCCTACCGGCTGGCCTGGGCGCAGTTGCTGGGCATCGAGCCCGACGACGAGGCGGGCCTGGCCCGAGTTGGGGCGGCGTTTCACTACGTGCGCACCAATGAGACCGTCCGTCCGGTCGATCTCCTCGATGCCGCCGGGCTAGCCGCGCTCATCAACGGCTGAGCAACGAATGATCACTCCGAAAGGGTCGGGCAGTCGGCCGGCGTCGCGACGTCGTTGTTGGTCGCCCACCTCGGCGCACTAGCGTGAAGGTATGACGACAGTGCGCGAATTCATCGACATTCATCGCCACGACCTGCTGCGCGACCTGGACGAATGGCTGCGGATCCCAGGCATCAGTGCTCAGCCGGCTCATCACGCAGACGTCCTGCGCAGCGCGGAGTGGTTCGCCGCGGCCGCCACCCGCACCGGATTTCCAACGGTCGAGATCTGGCCCACCGCGGGTATGCCGACGGTCTTCGCCGAATGGCCGAGTGACGACCCCGACGCGCCCACCGTGGTCGTCTACGGCCACCACGACGTGCAGCCGGTCGACCCGATCGAACTCTGGACGAGTGACCCCTTCGACCCGACGATCGACGGAGACCTCCTGCGGGCCCGCGGTGCCTCCGACGACAAGGGGCAACTCCTCTTCCACCTGCTCGCGGTCCGGGCCCATCTCGCCGCGACCGGGCTCACATCCCCGGCGGTAAACCTCAAGCTGCTGATCGAAGGGGAGGAGGAGTCGGGCTCGCCGAACTTCGAGCAGCTGCTCGCCGACCGGCATGAGCGGTTAGCCTGCGACGTCGTCGTGATCACCGATACCGGCATGCTCGCCGCGGATACCCCGAGCACGGTCACCGGGATGCGCGGGTTGGTCGCGGCCACCGTGTACTTCCACGGCCCCGACCTCGACCTGCACTCCGGTGTCTTCGGTGGCGCTGTTCCCAACCCGGCGACCGCGATCGCGGCGCTGGTCGCCGCACTGCACGACGACGACGGCCGCGTGCAGATCCCGGGTTTCTATGACGATGTGCTGTCGCTGACCGCCTCCGAGCGGGAACTCTTCGCCAAGGTCCCCTTCGCCGAGAGCGAGTTCCTCAGTGTCGCCAAGTCACGCGCCCTCGACGGGGAAGCCGGCTACAGCACGCTGGAACGCCTCGGCGCCCGCCCGACGGCCGAGGTCAACGGAATCGGCGGTGGCTACCAAGGCGACGGTGGCAAGACAATCGTCCCCTCCGACGCGTTCGCCAAGCTCTCGTTCCGCCTCGTCGCCAGCCAGGTTCCGGAGCGCATCCGCCTCGCGGTGGAGGAGTTCGTCGCGACGCGCACCCCGGTCGGTATCCAGGCCCGGGTCGAGTGGGACGGCGACGGGGTCGCGCCGTGTCTGGTCCCACTCGGGACGCCGGCCTACGACGCCCTCGCAGCGTCCATCAGTGAGGCCTTCGACGGGCGAGAGGTGCTGCCCACCCGGGAGGGAGGAAGCGGGCCGGAGGCGGCGATCCAGCAGGCACTGGGCGTCCCGCTCGTCTTCCTCGGCGTCGGCCTGCCCGACGATCAGATCCACGCGCCGAACGAGAAGGTCAACCTCTCCATGCTCTACAAGGGTGCCGAGATAGCGGCCGGACTCTGGTCCCGGTTCGCGCAGGTGGGCGCCGCCGCGCTGCGCGATCTCACCCCGGCCGAGTCACCGGCGGCCGGTGACGGGTCGGCCGCCGGATGAGCCGCCGCCGGCCCAGTATCGGCGAGGCGGCCGTGCTGGCGGTGCTGTGCCTGACACTGCTTGGCACCAGCCTGGTCGCCTGCTCGACGACGATCTCAGGCACCGCGAGCCGCGGATTCTTCCAGTCCGCCGGTCCGTCGCCCGCCCCGGACGCCACCGCTCCCCAGACCTCCTCCCCGCCGGATGAGAGCGACCCCACCCCGGATCCGGCGCTGAACTGCCCGACGGTGAATCACGTGGCCGCGAAGCTGCGCTACCGGTGCCTCACCACCGGGATGACCCCGGGTCAGGACAGCCTCTGGCCGGTGGTCTTCGTGAAACCGGTCGAAACGTCCTGGTGGCTCGATGAGGGTTCCGGCCTCTGGGGGCCGCTCGACGGGGACACACTGGCCGATGTCACCGTCGACATCCGCGGCCGGGAGGTCGATGCCGGCTCCTACGGCCCGACGCCGGCGATCAAGACCCTCGCCGCGAAGAACACCACGATTGACGGGCATCCGGCCCACATCCTGCAGACCCGCTTCACGATCGACCCGACCTACGTCAAGGAGCGGAAACTCAAAGTGCGGACCGAGGTCTCCTGGATCGTCGCCATCTCCATCGACGCCACGTCGGCGTCGGTGTGGTTCGTCTCCGTTCCCGACGAGGCCGCGTCGCTCATGCCGGCCGCCGCCGCCCTCGCCACGAGCATCGTGGTGCTGCCGTGAGCGCGCTCTTGGAGATGGCGGGGTGGGGTGCGCGCTGCCGCCGTGTGCTCGCTGCCGCCAAGTGCGGACTGCAGTCCAACACGTAGGGTGAACCAGTGCCACGTGAGATGAAGCTTCCCGCCCCCTCCTTCACCCTCCATCACCAGACGCTGGCCAATGGCCTACGGGTCGTCCTGGCTCCCGATCGGTCCGCGCCGGTCGTCGGCGTCGCGGTGCTCTACGACGTGGGGATCCGCTCCGAGCCGGAGGGGCGAACCGGCTTCGCTCATCTCTTCGAACATCTGATGTTCCAGGGGTCGGCCAACCTCGAGAAACTCGAGCACTTCCGCCTCGTGCAGTCCTCCGGCGGCGTCTTCAACGGGAGCACCCACTTCGACTACACCAACTACTTCGAGGCGCTGCCGTCCAACGCCCTGGAACGCGGTCTCTTCCTGGAGGCCGACCGGATGCTCAGTCCGCGCATCACCGAGGAGAACCTGGCCAACCAACTGGCCGTGGTGAAGGAGGAGATCCGGGTCAACGTCCTGAACCGGCCCTACGGAGGTTTCCCGTGGCTTGAACTGCCACCGGTCCTCTTCGACACCTTCCCGAACGCTCACAACGGGTACGGCGGCTTCGTCGATCTGGAGAGCGCGACCGTGGCCGATGCCAAGGATTTCTTCAAGAAGTACTACGCACCCTCCAACGCGGTGCTGGCCGTCGGTGGTGATTTCGACACCGCCGATGCACTCGCCCTCGTCGAGAAGCACTTCGGCGCCATTCCGGCCCGCCGCACACCTAAGCGTCCCAGCTTCGCCGAGCCGCCGCTCACCAGCGAGCGCCGCGCACAGGCTCGCGACGAGCACGCTCCGATGCCGGCGGTGGCCATCGGTTACCGCGTGCCCGACCCGATCGGCAAGCTCGACGCCCACCTGGCCAACGTGCTGCTGGCCGAGGTCCTCAGCGACGGTGATGCTTCCCGGCTGAACCGTCGACTGGTGCAGCGCGACCAACTGGTGATCGATGTCGGCGCCTACCTGGGCGAGTTCGGTGATCCGTTCGACGAGCGTGACCCGTCGGCCTTCACGATCACCGCCCACTACCCGGATGCCGGGTCGCTGGAGTCGATTCTCTCGGCCATCGACGACGAGCTGACCCAGATCGCCACCGACGGTCTGGCCGGCGGCGAACTCGACCGGGTGCGAGCCCGGCTGATCAGCTCCATGCTGCGCGAGTTGGATGCGGTCATCTCCCGCACCCTTGAGTTCGCGAAGTTCGAACTTCTCTTCGGACGGGCCGAGTTGATCGCTGAGCTGCCGGGGCGGCTGGCCGCGATCACCGACGCCGACGTCCAGGCGGCCGCAGCGCAGCTGACACCGAATCGCCGCGCCGTCGTCGAACTGATCGCCGGAGGAGCACGATGAGCCCGCAGACTTCAAAGAGCCGCAAGAGCCCGAAGAAGATCGAGCTGGCCACCGGTGCCGTCCCGCCGCTGACTTCTCCTCGGCGACCGCGAAAGCTCACCGAGGGCAAGCGGACGCTGGCCAACGGGCTGCGCGTCGTGGTGGTACGCAAGCCCGGTGTGCCGTTGGTCGAGGTGCGGCTGCGGGTGCCGTTCTTCTCCGCTCACCCCGGACATTCAGCACTGGCCAGCGTGCTGTCCGACAGCGCGCTCACCGGCACGTCGCGTTACGACCGGGCCGGTCTGGCCGGCGCCATTCAGGCCCTCGGTGGTGATCTTGGGAGCGGCGTCGACGCCGACCGCCTCATCTTCTCGGGCAGCGTGCTGGCGACGAACATGGTCCCGCTGCTGAACATCCTCGCCGACGTCCTCACCGACGCCAGCTACGCGCACTCTGAGGTCAAGGCCGAGCGGGAGCGGCTCATCGAACGGCTGAGCATCGCCCGCTCGCGAGCCGGGGTAGTCGCGGCGGAGGCCCTCGCCGCCCGCATGTGGGGCGACCACCCGTACGCGCGGGAGCTGCCCCATGTCGGGGAGGTCGAAGCGGTCACGGCGGCCAAGGTGCGCAAGCTGGCCGATCATTCGATCCGCCCGTCCGAGGCGGTTCTGGTCATCGTCGGTGACGTCTCACCGGTGCGTGCCCTGGACCAGATCGAGAAGGCCCTCGCCGGTTGGACCGGACACGCGAAGAACAAGAAGTCACTTGCGCTGCCGACGTTTACCGGGGGACCGGTTGTCCTCGTCGACCGTCCCGGTTCGGTGCAGTCCTCGCTGCGTCTCGGCGGCACCGCGCTGCGCCGCGACGATCCACGTTTTGCTGCGCTTCAGCTGGCCAACCTCGTCTTTGGTGGCTACTTCTCCTCGCGCTGGAACGAGAACATCCGCGAGGACAAGGGATACACCTACGGACCGCACAGCCGGATCGAGCACAACCAGCTCGGCTCGGCACTGATCTTCGACGCCGATGTGGCCACCGAGGTGACGGCGCCGGCGCTACTGGAGACTTACTACGAGCTGGGGAAGCTGGCTTCACTGCCGATCACCGACAAGGAACTCGAATCGGCCCGTCAGTACGCCATCGGGACGCTGGCGCTCTCCACCGCGACGCAGGCCGGCCTGGCCTCGACCCTCTCCGGGCTGTCGGCCAGCGGGCTCGACGCGGACTGGATCGCTACCCATCCGGCGCGCCTGCTCGCGGTGACCACCGAAGAGATCCGTGAAGTGAGCGCGGAGTTCTTCGCGCCGTCGAAGCTGGTCACCGTCGTCGTCGGCGATGCCGAGAAGGTTTCAGCGCCGCTGGGCATCCTGACCGAGGTCACCACCGCCGAATCTTCTGAGAAGTAAGGGCCTTCGAGCAGACGTATGGAAAACCAGCCGCCGTTGAGCCGCGCCACCTTCGATCGCGCCGCGCTGCACCGCACCGACGATGCCTGGCTGGCGGCGGCCTGGGACCGGGCGAAGGTTGCGTTGCTGAACCAGCGTGGCGCGACCCCGACCAGCAAGGTCGACGGGGGCTGGCAGCCGGTCTGGAGCGATGCTTCCTGGGTCGCCCGATTCAGCGACGACCACCCGTCGGTGCTGGTCGAGCGACGATTCCTCGGCATCATCGACGACGTCCCATACTTCTCCGCGACTCTGACCGCCGAGGCCGATGACGAGGACTGGCGCGGGCTGCGGGAGATCGGTGGCGCTGTCGACGATCTGACCGGGAGCCTGCTGGCCACGGCGCTCGGACTGCAGCAGTGGCATGCCCGTCATCCGCACTGCGCCCTCTGTGGCGAACTCACCGTCCAGACGCTCGCCGGCTGGACCAGAACCTGTCCGCGGGACAGCAGCGTGCACTTTCCGCGCACCGACCCGGCGGTGATCATGCTCATCCACGACGGCGGCGACCGTGCGCTGCTCGGACGCGGCGCCGCCTGGGGGGTCGGGCGCTTCTCAACCCTCGCCGGTTTCGTCGAGCCGGGGGAGTCGCTCGAGGCAGCGGTCGCCCGAGAGGTCTTTGAAGAGGTCGGGGTGAGGGTCGGTGACATTCGCTACGTGGCCAGTCAGCCGTGGCCGTTCCCGGCGTCGCTGATGGTCGGATTCACGGCTCGGGCCATCGACGACGGCACCATTGAACTCGATGACGACGAGGTCGTCGACGCGGGGTGGTTCACCCGGGAAGAGGTTCGTCAGGCCGGCGTGTGGACCGACGACCCGGCGGCCGATTCACCGGAGAACGGGTCGCGGCTGCGGGCCATCCCGCCGCAGTTCTCAATCTCACGTCACCTGATCGACGGATGGCTCGAGAGCGAATAGGCCCGCACAGGCGAGACGATCGGCGGCTACTCGGCTGCGAGCGGGTCAGCCGGATGCGTTGAAGCGGATGGCTGGGCGGCGGGGATCCTCCAACCGAACGACGACGTCGGCCCGATCCGACGGCTCGGACTCTTCGTCGTAACTGGCGAAGGCCGGCAGTGTCCAGGCCGCCTCGGCCGGGGTGTGCCGGGCCAGCGCGGCGGCGGACATGGCCAGGTGGATACGAACGTCGAACTCCAGCTCGGGGCGGATCAGCAGCGCACCGCTGACGAGCACGATGCTGCCCGGCGGGGCCTCGATGGTGGCGGCTCGGGTCATCCGGTTGCTCACCGGATCCCGCAGGGACGGCAGGAACCGCCCCGAGCCACCCGGCCCCAACGGGTCCAGCACCTCTCGGCGCAGTGTCGCGTGATCGAGCCATCCCTCGGCGAAGGACTGCAGATCGTGACGGCCGTACTCCAGCCGCAGTGACGCGTCGCGCCAGAAGAGATCGTCACGCAGATGGGTCACGGGACGGGACCGTCGGCGCAGCGGCTCGATCAGCGCCTGCGCCAACTCGTGGGGGCGGGTCGCCCCGGCGCCGTCGATCGCGACCCGAAGCGTCGCCGTACCAGCGTGCGCTGCTGCGCCATCCTGCGCTGCTGCCGGGAAGGTGGCCAGGAACTCCGCGAGTCGCTCGACAAGCTCGGCCTCGCCGATCGGCGCGAAGGCCACAGTCGGTAGGGCTCCGCTGCGCCCCGGCGATTCGCCGCGGCTCATGCCACCGACGCGAGCTGCTCCTTGACCTGGGCCACCGACGGGTTGGTGAGTGCACTTCCGTCGGCGAAGACGAGCGTCGGGACGGTCTGGTTGCCACCGTTGACCTTCATCACCAGGTCGGCCGCGGCTTCGTCGAGTTCGATGTTCACCTCTTCATAGGCGATACCCTCACGATCGAGCATCGTCTTCAGACGCTTGCAGTAGCTGCACCACGTCGTCGAGTACATCGTCACATCTGCCACGGTCATTGCCTCTCAATGTCTAACTCATCCGGATCGCGTACAGCTGGCACAACACCGTCGCCGGGCGGGTTCTTCCGCCGAAAGCGAAACTGACCGCGAATTTGCCGCCGAGTGCGTCACTCCGGCCAAGGCGGGTGCAGAAGTTGTCGCACCACGCTGGCAGGATCGCGGGGTGACCCATTCCCGAAGCGTGCTCGACGGTCTGGACGCCGAACAGCGTGAGGCGGCCCAAGCCGTCCGGGGGCCCGTCTGCATCCTGGCCGGCGCCGGCACCGGCAAGACCCGAGCGATCACGCATCGGATCGCCTACGCGGTAGGAAGCGAGGCGGTGCCGGCCGGGCAGCTGCTCGCCCTCACCTTCACCGCCCGCGCGGCCGGCGAGCTCCGCACCCGGCTGCGGACCCTCGGGGCGCACGGGGTGCAGGCGCGAACCTTCCACGCCGCCGCCCTCCGTCAGCTCAGTTACTTCTCGCCCCGGGTGCTGGGCGGGGAGATGCCTGAGGTCGTCCCGAACACGATCCGGCTCGTCGCCAATGCGGCGGCCCGAACCCGGCTGCGCAGTGATCGGGCCGAGGTCCGTGACCTCGCCGCCGAGATCGACTGGGCCAAGGCGGTGCTGGCCGCCCCGCAGGACTATCCCGAGCGGGCCCTGGCCGCCGGGCGCCAACCACCACTCACCCCCGCCGTGGTGGCGCAGGTGTACGCCGAGTACGAACAGTCCAAGCGCCGCGCCGGGCAGCTGGACTTCGCGGATCTGCTCCTCATCATGGCTGGGGCGATCGAGCAGCACGCGGACGTCGCCGAGGAGATTCGTTCCCGCTACCGGCACTTCGTCGTCGACGAGTACCAGGACGTCTCGCCGCTGCAGCAGCGGATCCTCGACGCTTGGCTCGGTGACCGGGACGATCTCTGCGTCGTCGGCGACGCGAACCAGACCATCTACTCCTTCGCCGGAGCCACCCCACAGCACCTGCTGAGGTTCACCGCGCGCTTCCCGCAGGCCGTGGTCGTGAAGCTTGAGCGTGACTACCGTTCGACGCCGCAGGTGGTGGAGCTGGCGAACCGGCTGGTCGCCTCGGCGCCGACGCCGAGGTCCAGCCCGCAGGCCGGTTCAGCGCCGATCTCCGGCAACGGCACCCGACTGCGGTTGATCGGGCAGCGCCCGGACGGCCCGCCGCCCACGTTCACTGAGTTCGACGACGAACCGGCGGAGGCGGCGGCGGTCGCGGCGGCCTGTCGACGGCTGATCGAGCAGGGAACACCCCCGGCCGAGATCGCCGTCCTCTTCCGGATCAATGCTCAGTCTGAGGTGTATGAGCAGGCACTCTCCGGGGCCGGAGTGGCGTACGTGTTGCGCGGCGGCGAGCGTTTCTTCGACCGCCCGGAGATCCGCGAGGCCCGACTGCTGCTGCGCGGCGCCGCCCGCTCGGATGATCGAGAGCTTCCGCTGACCGAGACGGTCCGCGGCGTACTGGCCGGCTCCGGTTGGCACCCGGACGCGCCGCCGACCGGGGGGAGCGCCCGCGAGCGTTGGGAGTCGCTCGCTGCGTTGGTGAGCCTGGCCGACGATCTGATCGCCACGAACCCGCAGGCGCACCTGGTGGAGCTGGTGGAGGAGCTCGATCAGCGCGCCTCGGCCCAGCACGCCCCGACCGTTCAGGGGGTGACGCTCTCCTCGCTGCACTCGGCGAAGGGCTTGGAGTGGGATGCCGTCTTCCTGGTCGGGCTCACCGACACCACCCTGCCGATCTCGCACGCCACCACCGACGATCAGGTCGCTGAGGAGCGGCGGCTGCTCTACGTGGGGATCACCCGCGCCCGCGAGCAGCTGGCCCTCTCCTGGGCGCTGGCTCGCAGTCCCGGGCAGCGCCGGGGGCGGCGACCGAGTCGCTTCCTCGACGGGCTACGCCCGGCCAGCTCGTCAGCGGCGGTCGAGGCCCGTTCGAAGAAGAAGGCAGTCGCCGTCGAGGCCAATGATGCCGAGCTCTTCGGCCGGCTGCGAGCCTGGCGTCGGATTCAGGCCGACGCCCAGAAAGTGCCGGCTTTTGTTGTCTTCTCTGACGCCACGCTGGTGGCGATAGCCGACGTTGCTCCGACATCGCGCAGTGCCCTGGCAGCGGTCTCCGGCGTGGGGCCGGCCAAACTGGATCGCTATGCGGAGCCGATTCTGGCCGTCCTGGCCGGCGGCACCCCGGAAGAGGTCGGCCCGGTAGCGGTCAGCTGATCGCCGAAGCGGCACGAGGATCTGCGAACACGGCGCGAAAAGTTTCTCGATTTAATTCGATTGCGCTGTCCGCGGATGATGGATAGCCTCTCTTTGAAGCACGACGCGAAAGCGCGTCTGCGGCGCTGCTCGCAGTGCCTGACCAACCGAAGGAGGTGCCCCCATGAAGAACTCAGGAATGTTCGCTGACCTTGACTTCCAGCCGAAGTCTGCCCAGCTGAGCGCGTTCGGTTCGCCGACCGTGGGGGCAGATTTCGGTTGGCGTCGCGAAGCGCGGCCAGGCAGCGACGCAATGGGCTTCACCCGCCCGGCTGATCTTCGCGATATGCAGGCCGTTGCCTGCTTCGCCGGCGTAGGCACGTCGATCCACGAGGGCACCACTGTCAGTGGCGCCGGGTATGGATTCACTGTCACCGCTTCGCGACACGCATCGGCCAACGCCACCGCTGCCAAGTCGGCGCTGATCGCACCGACAATGGCTGCCAAGCGCGGCGCCCCGCCTCGAGGGAATCGAAGTCTGATCACTTGATCAGGTTCGAACCTTCGAGGCCGCGGCTCCCACTTGGGAACCGCGGCCTTCTTTCGTTTTCGGCCCCGTTCCAACGCAGCACCTCCAAAGTCCGCCCGCTGACCACCACTCGAAGAACCGCAGCACTCGCTAAGAAACCGAATACGAAACCGAAGGACCGACATGACGCTCAGCTGCTTACCCACCGATGACATCACCTCTGGGAGCGCGCTGGAACTGGCCCACACGGGTCTGGTGCTCGACCCGCTCTCACCCAGCTGCCCGGCCGACCTGCCTTGCCAGGTCCGCGACGCGGACCTCTGGTTCGCCGACACACCGGTTCAGCTCGAGGCGGCCAAGGCGCTCTGCCAGGACTGCCCCGTGCGTCAGGCTTGCCTGGCCGGCGCTCTCGAGCGGCGTGAGCCGTGGGGCGTCTGGGGTGGCGAGATCTTCGACCACGGTGTTGTGCTCGCCCGCAAGCGTGGCCGTGGACGGCCGCGCAAATCCGACCAGGACGTCGCCGCGTGAGCGGAGGTGCCCACCCGCAGACCGCGGGAACCCAACTTTTCAGGAGAGATCAGATGAACACGCTTTACGCCGCACTGGCGCGTGAACGACTACTCGATGGCTATCGCGAAGCGGAGCAGGCCAAGCACGTTGGCGTGGCCCGCACCCGTTCGCGGGGCGATCTGCGGCAGTACCGCCGTAGCTCGCTCACCACTCGGGTCTGGCGGAGCCGGCTTCGGCTCCGCTAAGCCAACCGGAGTCATCCAAGAAATGTAGGCATCGCAACGCCGGTAGCCAATGGTCGCCGAATAGTGGCCCCAGGCAGGAGGTGGGTGACTATTCGGCGAAGCCGGGCTGCCAGCGTTGCGCCAGAGCCCGGTAAGGCGCCGTCGCGCCGAGCTGGCACAGAACCGCGATCGAGCCCAGGCTCACGCGGTGCAGGAGCAGGTAGTCGGGCGGAAGGTTGAACATCCGCCCGACCCTGGCCTCCTCGTTTCGGGGATCACCGATCCGCGCGGCCTGGGAGCGCATCCAGTCCCGGGTGAAGGTGAAGTTCTCCACGGTCAGCGGATCCAGGATCGGACGCAGATAGTCCAGCACCTGCTGGGCGTCGAGTTCGATCCCCGGACGGATGAATCCGAACTCGGTCATCTCCTTGATCAACTCGGCCTTGCGCCCGTCCAGCGCCAACCGGGTCATCCGTCCGAGCGGCTTCGGCGAGCCGTTGGGCAGCCGGGCCACGGCCCCGAAGTCGAGTACTCCGAGGCGTCCATCGGCACTGATCCGGAAATTGCCAGGGTGTGGATCGGCGTGCAGCAGACCGGCGCGCTCCGGCGATGAATACTGCAACAAGGCCAAGGTATATCCAGCCCGGTCACGCTGAGCCTGGGTGCCGGAGTCGATGATCTCCGAAACCGGGGTGCCGTCGATCCACTCGGTCACCAGCACCTTCGGGGCACTGGCGACAACTCGCCCGACCAGGATGTCCGGGTCGTCGGCGTAGGCCTTGGCGAAGCCGCGCTGGGCGTCGGCCTCCATCCCGTAGTCGAGTTCCTCGAGGATCCGCTCCTTCAGTTCGCTGATGAGCGGCTTCACGTCCATACCGGGAGACATCCGCCCGAAGAGCCAGGCCAGGCGGGAGAGCTGGGTGAAGTCGGCCATGAGCGCTGGCCCGGCGCCCGGGTACTGGATCTTCACCGCCACTTCGCGGCCGTCGCTCCAGATGGCCTTGTGAACCTGTCCGATGCTCGCCGCGGCCGCCGGAGTGTCGTCGAACTCCTGGAAGCGCTTGGTCCAGCTCTTGCCGAACTGCTCGTCGAGAACCCGGTGCATCGTCGCGGCCGGCATCGGGGGGGCGGAGTCCTGCAGTTTGGTCAGGGCTTCCCGGTAGGGCGCGGCTGAGGCCTCCGGCAGCGCGGCCTCGAAGATCGAGAGGGCCTGCCCCAGCTTCATCGCGCCGCCCTTGAGCTCGCCCAGGACAGTGAAGAGCTGCTCGGCGGTGCGCTGCTGGAATTCGGCGGCGACGTCCTCGGCCGATTTGCCGGTGATTCGCTTGCCGATTCCGACCGTCGCTCGTCCGGCTGCCCCCAACGGAAGCGTAGCCAGACGGGCCGTTCGCGCGACCCTGCGCTGCGGGATATCGGTGCCGTCCTTCACCTTGCCAACATAGGCCATCGGCCTGTGGGGTGTGGTATTCATCGCCCGGAATCCGCCGGATCGTGTCCCTGGCAGTCACAGCGCGGATGAGCGCTCCAGGTTCTGCGGCGCAGCCGCCAGTCGGGCAGGTGCAGCTCCAGAGTGGCATCGATGGTGCTGACCTCCTCACCGTCCAGATAGGCGAGCGCCTGCAGCGCGGCCAGCCCGGAGGTTGTGACCGCGAGCGCCGAATCCGACGGGGGAGGATGCCGGGTCGACAGCGACAGCTGGGCCGCCAACGCCGACCAGGCGCTGTCGCGATCGAGCCGGTGTAGGTCGGCGCAGTGCAGGCAACTCGACAGACCGGGCACCACCGTCGGGCCGATGATCGCGTGATCACCACCGACCCACGCGACCAAGTGCGCACGGCCGAGGCGGTGCAGCGCCGAGCCGACGTCCGGATCGACAAGCCCGTCGCCGGCGAGCACCACCAGGTCGACCGGACGCTGCTCCGGTGGCACTCCGGCGTTCACCTCCGGCGCCGACCGATGCAGCGCATCCGTGGCGGCGGTGGCGAACCGGGTCCCCTCGTCAGTCGGGAGCAACCCCCCGGGAAGGCAGTGACTCAGCCGGACAACGCCGTCGCCGATGACCCGGACGTGCCCGATCCCGGCGGTGGCCAGGATCGAACCGATGGTGGCGGCCAATCGGCCGGAACCCTGCACGAGGACGATGCGTTCGGAGCGGGTGCCGAGCAGGTCGGCCCCCTTCTCGCCGCGACGAGTCCGCAGGGCGCCCAGTTCGCTCTCCAATCGCGGTGGCCCGGGGTGGCGTAACGCCCCGGAGGCGGTGACCATGAAGCCGGCCGAGTCGAGGTCGCCGCGGGCCTCGTCGATCCGGTCGGTCGGTTCGGTCGTGGGTTCGGTAGTGGGTTCGGTGACGGGTTCGGTGACGGGCGGCGTATGCCGGTGCAGCAGGGACGCCACCTCCTGGGGCACGATCCCGTCGACGATCACCCGCCGCGTGCCCAACTCGACTTGAACCGCGTGCGGGGATCGCCAGAGCACCCTCGCATGCGGGTTGAGTACCAGTTCGGCGTCGGACACGTGTTGCACTTTCCCAGGTTTTCCCCCGCGGTGCATTTGGTTATCCACAGGGATTGTGATCGTTCGATGAGCTAGAGGTCAGGAAACGCGAAGGATCACCCTCAACCCGATGTCCACACCTGTGGATATCGATGTGGAAAGGTCACGCGCGGTGCGCCGGCGGATTGTGAGCCTCGCTGTCACACCCAGTCGCTACCGTAGGGAGGTGACCGCACCCCGCCGACCATCCGGCTCGCCGCCCAAGTCGCCATCCGGCTCCTCATCGGCCTACTCCGCCCAATCGGCCGGCCTCAACATCGCTCCCGACGTAGCCTTCGACCCGGCGGCAACCCCACTGGTCGAGGTACGGCGCAGCGCCCGGCGCCGGCGTACCGTGTCGGCCTACCGCGACGGGGATCGCATCGTCGTCCTCATCCCGCAGCGCTTCAGCCGGGCGCAGGAGCGCGAATATGTGGAGAAGATGGTCGGGCAGCTCTCCGCCACCGAGGCGCGCCGGCAGCAGCGCTCCCGCTCCCGCAGCAGCGATGAAGCCCTGATGGCCCGGGTGCGGCAGTTGAGTGAGCGCTACCTCGACGGACGGGCCTACCCAACTTCAATCCGCTGGGTCCCGGCGATGCGCACCCGTTGGGCCTCCTGCACACCGCTGGACGGGAGCATCCGGGTCTCCACACGGCTTCAGCAGATGCCTGATTGGGTGCTCGACTACGTGCTGGTCCACGAGTTGGTGCACCTTCAGGTGCCCGGTCACGGGCCGGAGTTCTGGGCGCTGGTAGCCAACTACCCGCGCACCGAGCGCGCCCGCGGATACCTCGACGGGGTCAGCGCCGCCGCCCACCTCGACATCGTCGAAGATGGTGACGACACCACCGACAGCGGGCGCGGGGATCTACAAGCTAACTAACTTAGCCGAACTGTCGGGGTCGGTATCGCCACCCGGCGTCACTCCGAGGGGGGCGGCTGCTCCGTGTCCTTGGGTCCGCTCGTCTCGGAGCGCTCGGTCGGCTCGTCGAGCTGGCGAAGTTCGTCACTGGCCCCGCTGATCTGATCAGCGGACGTGGGGACGTCCAGCTCGGCCATCGGGTCAGAGCCCACCCGCTCGGCGAATCCCAGTGGGTCGTCGAGGTCCTCAGCGGAGGGGAGCAGGTCAGGGTGGGACCAGAGCTCGTCGCGGGCACTGAGCCCGTGCTTCTCGGTTACCGCCCACCAGAGTGCCGCGGCCTCTCGCAGTCGACGCGGTCGCATCTCCAACCCGACGAGGGTGGAGAAGGTCTGCTCGGCCGGGCCGCCGGCCGCGCGCCGCCGCCGCGACGTCTCGCGCAGTGCCGAGGCTCCCGGCATCCGGTCCTGGGCGGCCGCCGCGACGACAGAGTCGACCCAGCCCTCGACGAGCGCCAGCAGGGTCTCCAGGCGTCGTAACGCCGCCTCCTGGGCCGGTGTGTCGGCTGGCGTGAAGAGTTCGCCGTTGAGGGCGTTCTGCATGCTCTCGGGGTTGGTCGGGTCGATCTCGCCCATGGCCCGCTGTAGGGCCTCCGGGTCGATGGTGATGCCACGGGCGTAGGCGGCGACCGCTTCAAGCAGCTGCTGGCGCAGCCAAGGGACGTGGCCGAAGAGGCGCTGATGGGCCGCCTCGCGCAGGGCCAGGTACAGCCGCACCTCCTCGTCCGGGAGTTCGAGTCCGTCGCCGAACGCGGTGACGTTCTCCGGCAGCAGGACCGCCGTACCCGGCGCGGCCAGCGGCAGGCCGACGTCGGTCGAGCCGATCACCTCCGCGGCCATACCGGCCAGGCCCTGCCCGACCTGCGCGCCGAACATGAGGCCGCCGAGTTGGGTCATGACTCCAGCCATGGGCCCGGCCGCGGCCAGCGCCTCGGCCGGAACGGCGGCCGACATGGAGGCAACCACCCGCTCAGCCACCGGGTCGCAGAGCACGCCCCACACGTTCAGGGTCTTCTCGATCCACTCGACCCGGGTCCAGGCCTCGGTGGTGGTGATGCCGGAGGGGAGATCGGTGACGGCATCGAGCCAGACATCGGCCAGACGTAGTGCGTCGGTTACCTCGCGCCGCTCGGCGTCGGTGACGGCTCGGTAGTTCGCGGCGATGGTGGAGATGGCGATCTGGCGGGCCAGGTCCCAGTTGACCGGTCCACCGCTCCAGGAGAGCAACTTCTGAAGTTCCGCGAAGAGCGGAATCTTGCCGGCGAGGTCATCGCCGCCGCTACCGCCACCGCCGATGCCGCCGCCACCGATACCGCCGCCACCGATACCGCCAAAGCCGAACCCGCCGCCGGAGCCGCCGGGTGGGTTGTTGGGTCCGAATCCGAAGGGAATGCTCATCGTCGACCTCGTTCTGCTGTGGGTGGGCGCGGACTGACGGTGGCAGCAATCGCCGCCGTGGCAGCCCGTCGGGGTCCAGGTTCGCCTGGGCTTCGCAGCGTGGTGATCGTCGCGAATTGGGCTGCGAAGAGACCGGCTGGGCGCCGCGCGTAACTTTCTCGTCTCACGTTAGTGCCAACGCACCGCAGATTGAATGCGTGCCTGAGGCGTTGCGCCAGCAGCGAACGCCTCCGCAGCGGTAGCGTCGCCGGGGTGAGCGGTCTCGTCGAGCGGCTGTCGGGGGAGTACGCATGGGCCATCTGGCTCGCGGCTCCGCTGCTCATTACCCTGTTTGCCTCGCTGTGGATGTGGTGGCGCGGACGGGCCCGTGGTGTTCCCGCCGCGGGCTCAGCCATCAAGGCTCATCACAGATACCTGGATACCCTCAGCGCTGTCGCAGCCAGCACGGCACAGCCGAGTCGGCCGGCCGCGTACTCAGCAGCGTGGTCGCCCACTGAGCCCGAAGCGGCGTCTGACGAACCGGCCGAGGATGGTCCCGACGGGCTGGAGGAGCCTGCGAAACAGGAGACCCTGGAGTCTTCCAGCTAGGGTGCTGGGGTGAGTCGTCGTACTAAAACCCTGGTCACCAGCGCTGTTCTCGTCATTCTTCTCGGATTCGTGGCGTTCACGCTGCCTGTCCCATACGTGATTCTGAGCCCGGGACCGACGCTCAACACCCTCGGTACCGACAACAGCGGAGCGCAGATCATCGTGCTCAACGGTCGTCAGGCCAAGGCCACCACCGGTCATCTGAACCTCACCACGGTGAGCGAACAGTCGCAGCGGATTACTTCGGTGCAGGCGCTCATCGGTTGGCTGAAGGACGATCAGGTGGTGGTTCCGCGGGCATCGATCTTCCCGCCTGGGCAGTCGCAGCAGCAGGTCGATCAGCAGAACACCCAGGACTTCAGCCAGTCCCAGGATTCGGCCACCGCCGCCGCGGCCTGTGAACTCGGCTACCCGAAGAGCTTCGGTGTCTCCAGCGTGGACTCCACGCTCGGGGCGGCCGGGCAGCTGAAGAGCGGCGACAAGTTCGTCTCGGTCGACGGGGTGCCGGTGGCGACCCCGGAGGCGCTCTCAGCGGCGCTGAAGACCAAGAAGGCCGGGGACGTGGTGACCGTCGTGGTCGATCGAAACGGCGTTCAGCAGACAGCCAAGGTCAAGCTGGGCCCACCGGCGGCCGGCGGCACGGTCCCTCGTCTCGGTGTCGTGGTGACACAGGGCTGCCTCTTCCCGTTCGGCGTCGACCTCGGCTTGGGCAATCAGATCGGCGGCCCATCGGCGGGTCTGATGTTCGCCCTGGGCATCATGGACAAGGTCGGCACGGCCGATCTCACCAACGGAAAATTCATCGCCGGCACCGGCGAGATCAGCCCGGACGGGACGGTCGGGCCGATCGGCGGTATCGCGCTGAAGATGATCGCCGCCCGCCGGGCCGGAGCCACCGTCTTCCTCGCTCCGGCCGGAAACTGCTCGGATGTGAAGGGCAATATCCCCGACGGCCTCAACGTGGTGAAGGTCGAGACGCTGCACGGCGCGGTACAGGACCTCAAGGCGCTGCAGGAGGGGCAGCCGGTTCCGCATTGCTGAGCGACCCGCATTTGCTGAGCGACCCGAATTTGCTGAGCGACCCGAGTTTGCCGGCCTGACGCGCTACTCCGCGAAGGTGGCGAGCAATGCCTCGACCAGGTTCGGCGCGAGTGTCTGACCGGTGAGCAGGTCCTCTTCGGCGTCCGCCCCGTCGGCCCCACCCGCTGAGGGGCGGAGCCGGAGCATCGAGGAGGCGGTGCCATCGCGCAGCACGGCGACCACGAGGCGAGCCTCCCGTCGTTGCGGGTGCTCGAGTACCGCGGTGGCGATGGCGTCGTCACTGAACCCGGCGTCGGCCTCCGGGGGCAGGAAGACGATCTCCTGGGAGAGCGCGCAGCCCAGAATGGACTCCGGCCAGCCGATCTGGGCCAGCATCTGCTCGATATCACCGGTCGGCAGATCCTCCTGCTCGATCGGGGTGAGCGCATCCGGGGCGATCTCGTCGCCCTCGGTGAGGCCGAGACTCGTCGCCGCGCCGGCGTCGGAGGCGACGAGCTCCCGTGTCGCGACCATCGCGAAGAGGCGGGGCACCTGATCCCATCCAGCGGTCGATACATGATTTTCGATTTCGGCAGCGAGCGAGTCGAGCTGCCACTGGGCAGAGGTCACCTCCCCATCATTGCCTATGCCCACTCAAATGCTGTGCTCAGCTCGGTGATCCGGCGCACGGAACCTCGTTGTCACTGGGTACGTTGTCCTAGCTAGCAGGCATCCGAGTGCGGAGCCTCTGCAGTGACTATGAAGGAGCAATGCCCGTGGTAATGCGGCCGCCGATCCCCGCCGTCTCGCTGTCGCGTCGAGGCAAGATCATCATCTCGGTAGTGGTGCTGGTATTCCTGCTCCTCACCCTCGCGAACTCCTTCGTCGGGGTGTACATCGACTGGCTCTGGTTCGGTGAAGTCGGGTATCGCAGCGTCTACAAGAAGATCTTCTTCACCCGGGCGACCCTGGTGGTCGTCTTCGGGCTGCTGATGGCGGCCGCGATTGCCGCGAACCTGATCATCACCTATGTGCTGCGCCCGCCGTTTCGTCCGATGTCGGCTGAGCAGCAGAACCTCGAGCGTTACCGGGTGATCCTGGAATCGCGCAAGAAGCTGGCTTTCACAGTCGTGGTGGTCCTCGCCGGTCTAGCCGCCGGGCTGTCGGCGCAGTCGAACTGGCAGGCGTGGCTGCTCTGGCGCAACGGTGGCAGCTTCGGGATCAAGGATCCGCAGTTCGGCAAAGACATCTCATTCTTCGCCTTCGACTACCCGATATTCCGGATTCTGCTCGGCTTCGGCTTCAGCATGGTGATCTTCTCGCTGCTCCTCGCGATTGCCCTGCACTACCTCTTCGGCTCCATCCGATTGCAGACGCCGGGGCAGAAGATCTCGATCGCCGCGCGTCGGCACATCACGGTGCTCGTCTTCATCTTCATCCTGCTGAAGGCGGTCGGCTACTGGCTGGACCGCTACGGCCTGGTCTACTCCGACCGCGGCAAGGTCACCGGCGCTTCGTACACCGATGTGAACGCCTCCCTTCCGGCCAAGACGATTCTCTTCTGGATCGCCATCATTCTCGCCGGCCTGGTCTTCGCCAGTATCTGGCTCAAGAGCGCTCGTCTGCCCGCCATCTCCTTCGTGGTGCTGCTGATCCTGAGCATTGTCATCAACGGCATCTACCCGGCACTCGTGCAGCAATTCACGGTGAAGCCGAACGCCAGTGACAAGGAGGCGGTCTATATCGAGCGAAATATCCAGGCGACAAGACAGGCCTACGGCGTCGTTACAAATACCGCCAGCGATCCGAACGGGACGGTCACCTACAGCTCCTTCGACCCCTCTTCTGATCCGTCGACCGACTCGATCGTCGCCACCGACCCGACGGTGAGCAACATCCGCATCCTCGACCCGAACATCGTGTCGTCCACCTTCGCGGCGACGCAGCAGCTGCAGAACTACTACGGCTTCCCGGGGAAGTTGGATATCGACCGTTACACGCTGACCGATCCGACCAGTGGAAAGGTCTCCACCCGTGACTACGTGGTGGGCGTACGTGAGCTGGATACCGAGAACCTGACCGGCAACCAGGCGAACTGGATCAACAAGCGCACGGTGTACACCCACGGTTACGGGTTCGTCGCCGCGGCCGCCGATCAGGACATCACCAACTTCCCGACGACGTACACCGAGAAGGACATCCCATCAACCGGGCCGTTGAACCTGAAGGTTCCGCAGGTCTACTACGGCGAGCTCGGCACCGACTACGTCGTCGTCGGCGCCAAGGGCGACCACGAGTCGGACGGCAAGGGGTCGACCTCGACCTACACCGGCACCGGGGGAATTCCGCTGGACAACTTCCTCACCCGGCTGGCCTTCGCCTCGAAGTACAAGGAGACGAACTTCCTGCTCAACGACGCGGTCACCTCGCCCAATGCCAAGGTGATGATCGTTCGTGATCCGCGGGCCCGGGTGCAGAAGGCGGCCCCGTTCCTGAAGGTGGACGGCGATCCGTATCCGGTGGTCGACAGCGTGACCGGCCACATCGTCTGGATGGTCGACGCCTACACGACGATGGCGGCGTACCCCTATTCGGAGAAGGAGTCGCTGGCCTCGCTGACCTCGGATTCCCTGACGACAGCGGACAAGACGGCTGCGCAGCCCGATGATCAGGTGAACTACATCCGCAACTCGGTGAAGGCCACGGTGGACGCCTTCGACGGCACCGTCAAGCTGTACCAGTGGGACAACACCGACCCGCTGATCAAGGCTTGGAGCAAGTCATTCCCAGGTCTGATCCAGCCCAAGACGGCGATGCCGCCGCAGCTGGTTGCCCACGTGCGGTATCCACAGGATCTCTTCGAGGCTCAGCGGGCGGTCCTGCAGCAGTATCACGTGGATGACCCGGTCGAGTTCTACAACCAGCTCGACAAGTGGACTGTGCCGGCTGACCCGGCCAGCCCGGACAACACCGCCAACCAGCCTCCGTACTACGTCCTCGCCGCGTCCCCGACCGACAGGCAGGACACCGCGGCGGCGCCGGAGTTCCAGCTGACCACGCCGATGAAGGTGAATGGCCGCCCGTACTTGGCGGCCTACATATCGGTGAACAGTGATCCGGGTAAGAACTACGGCAAGATCAGCGTGCTTCGATTGCCCAGCGGGTCGTCGGTGAACGGCCCGGAACAGGTGTATGCGACGTTCAACGCGAACGCCGTTATCTCCAAGGACATCTCCCTGCTCAGCGGTAACGGCTCGACGCCACTGCACGGGAATCTGCTGACGCTGCCAGTGGGTGATTCGTTCCTCTACGTCGAACCCCTCTACGTAAAGGGGGTCAGTGCGAACGCCTTCCCGATCCTGCAGCGGGTACTGGTGGAGTACGGCGGGAAGATCGGTTACGGGACGACGCTGGCCATGGCGTTGATGAACCTCAATGAGCCGGTGGTGGGTCAGGGGATCGGGGCCGCGGGGACGACGACGAGCCCGCCGACCACATCGCCGCCATCCACTTCGGCCGCGCCGACCACGGTGCCGCCGGCCGGCTCCGCGTCGATCGATTCGATTCTGACTCAGCTCGACACGGCATTCGCGGATCTGCAGGGTGCGTACAAGAGTGGGAACCTGTCGCAGATCGGCCTGTACCAGCAGCAGATCGCCCAGCTGACGCAGGAGTACCTGGCGGCTCGGGGGACGCCGGCGCCGGCTAGTTCGAAGGCGCCATCGGGGTCGTCCCCGACCTCGTCGGCACCGACTTCGGCGTCGAAGACTCCCTAGCTGTAGTCGCCGGCCCCGTCCCCGGCTGGCCTCTTCCTGAGAGGTCAGCCGGGGAGTGGTCAGCGCGGCCTCAGGGGTAGGGTAGAGTTCTAATTACCGACGCGGGGTGGAGCAGCTCGGTAGCTCGCTGGGCTCATAACCCAGAGGTCACAGGTTCAAATCCTGTCCCCGCTACAACGAAGAAGCCCGATCCCGCAAGGGGTCGGGCTTCTTGCATGTTCGACATCGAAGGCTCGAAGCGGCTAACTGTGACCAGATTCGTGACCAGACTCTGGTTCCGCGGGAGCGGGTTCGGGCGATGACGTGATCAGGTTGCCCAGCATCTGAGCCATCGATCGATCCAGCCCAACTGAGCGGTGGGTGTAGATCTGCAGGGTCACGGCCATGTTCGCGTGACCGATCCGGTCACTCACGAGCTTCGGGTCAACCCCGGCGTTCATCGCGAGCGTGGCACACGTGTGTCGTACGTCGTGCAGACGTATGCGAGGTACGCCGGCTAGGTCGATCACTCGGTTGAATCTGCTGGTGACGGTGTCGGGGTGGATGCGCCGGCCATCGGGCCAGACCATCAGGTATCCAGTGTTTGCATGATCTCGACCAAACGCGGCTTGCTCTTCATCGAGCGTCAGCAGGAGTGCCCTCAGGCCGGCGACAGTCGTGTCCAGAGCTATTTCGCGCTCGCTGGCATGGGTTTACCATCCGAATCATGGGCCTGCCCGCGAAGAACAACGCGGGCGTCCCAGACCCGGAGAAGGCCCTCGTCGAGGTCAACTTGCGCCCGATGTAATCCGGCCAGCTCCGATCGCCGCATTCCCGTGGTCGCCGCGGGGAGTTCGGGTACTCCTGGGCCGAGATCGGCGCCACACGCCAAGGCGCACAACAACGCCGGGTAAAGCCGCCTGAGCGGACGACAGCACGGACGCTCTTCGTTTGTGCGGCATGTCTGGTCCACCTGGCCAGCTGCCCGCGTGCCATGCTTCGTCGATGAGCCCGGACCAGTCGGACATCAGAACCCGAAGCAATCGCCGATCTGCCACCTGGCAGTCCATCGTGGCGGTCTGCTTCGCTATAGCGGCGGTCAGCTTCGTCATCGCTGGTGAATGGGTCGGTGTTGCCTTGGATGTCCTCGCCGCTGTCGCGTTTGGAAGTGCAGCAGTCCTTAGCTAAAGATCGGGCCGAAGGAGCTAGGGCAACCGCTGCATGCCTGATAGCAAGGGTGCGCCTGGACCGCGCGCACCATGCGGCATGAGCGGACGTCCGGCTAACGACGGTACGAGCAATGGCGCATCGACTCCGTCCATCAGGGTCGGCCTCAAGAGCTGAGCACTTGCTCCAGCTGCGCAGCTATGGCCGTCATGCCTTCCGCGTTCGGGTGGAACGAGCCACCGGTCTGCTCGAGGACTTGATGAAACGGTTGTACCCAGGGCTCCGTAGATCCAAGTGCATGCTCGACGCTCAGAGCTGAAGCGCGGATCAATTCGGCTCCCGTTCTGGTTGCCGCGTCCCGGAAGACCCGGCCAATGGCGTTCTGGATGGTGCGGAACTGGTCCAGCTCTTCCTGGGAGAAGGAGACTGCGCTAGCCGATCCCGCATCGAGCACGGTCAGGTAGTCGACGAGCAGCACCCGAGCCTTCGGGGCTTGCACGCGCGCCTTCTCGATCACGGTTACGAGACCGTCGGTCGCCCGCTCGATTGCGTGCTCAGTCGGTAGCGGGACGCCATTGGAGTACTCGGTACCCATCATCGCCACGATCGGGGCACCCGGATCGGCACGGAGCCAGGAGAAGTAGAGCATCGCTCCGATGAACTGGAGATCGTTCCCGCCCGCGGTGATTGTCACCACGTCGGCGTCCCGTGGAATCCCGTCCGTCTGGGGCGGAAAGGTGATGCCTCCGAGCGTCTGCTGGGGTGTGTCGAGCACGTTCGCTGTCGTGGCGCCGGAGACCGTGAGATCGACCAGACGCGCACCAAGCCGCTCTGCGAGCTGGTGAGCGTAGTTCTTTTCCGAGCGCATCGCGGCCACGTCGGCAACGGGCTCGATACCGGGTCCGGCCGCGAACGAACTCCCGAGGGACACGATGAGCCGGATTGACGCCACCACCACATTCTGTCACCGCTGACCTCGGCCGACGGCCTGGCGACTTCACGCTCATCGGCAGATCCGGTCGTCGCCCGCGCGGTAGATTGACGGTTGCGACGAATCCTGGCCAACCCCTGGCACATCGACGGATCAACCGGGTTTCGGGTGTGCTACATAGTGCTCTGGAACCTCGTAAGCGTCCATTTATGAACTCGGAATGTTCCAGGTCGACGAGTCTCAAATTTCAGTCTCATCCAGGGCCGAACGGCCCAGTGCAAGCCCGTTCGCGTCGCCGGGCCAGCCCCGGAATCGCTGGGGTCAGACGCAGGTGGACGCTCGCGTCCAGAACTCGAAATCGTGAGATGCCGTCACGATGACCGGAACGGAACAGGCCCTCCCTGCTGGTGGAATATTCCAACGACTACGGAGCCTTCAGGGACTGCCATTTGGACCCGGATAACGCGGCCGGCCGCAATGTCCCACATCTTGATCGCTTCCATCCAGTGGACCTGGTCTAGCGGCCAACTCATGGGCTGATCGCCTCGCTTACGTTCTTCCTTGTCAGGCCACCAGGTCAACGTCTCGCCATCGCTGGACAACGTTCCCCCTGGGCCCCCCGCCTCGCCGGCCGCGACCACGGTCGAGGAATCTAAACGGAGTATCCGCGGCCACGCGGCCAGTCTCAGCAGGGCAAGCGTTCCTAACAGGCCGCAGACCGCTGCGATTCCCCGCAGTCTGAGGTAAGCGCCCGTCTCTCTGCTCATCGCCGGGTAGCTCACGGCCGAGTGCAGGACCCCATTGATCATCACTAGTCTTGTGGCCAGCTGAGCTGGGTCGATGTGGGTTGAACCGGTGGTTCACTAATGATGGCGAGGGTTTTCGCGTCACGGCAGACCAGCCACGACCTGCCGTCGGCGACCAGCCCGTTCACTGTGTATCCGGCGGCGATCTCACGCGCTTGCTTCCGCGCCCCCATCATGAAAATGGACACCCCAACTGCTACCGCCGTGAAGACGACTCCCAGGACGATGCTGGCATACAGCGTTTCGTAAGAGTTGAAGGCGCTCTCGAAGGCAAGCGGCATGCCAGCGAAACCTCCCGCAGCGGTCGCAAAGATGCCTATCAATTTTAGTCGGATAGACGACACGCCTGGTAACGGTTCTCGTCCGCGTGAATCCATATTTTCCGACACGTCAGCCTCCGCCGCGAGTTGAGACCTGTGGAGCAATGCCGGCACAGCTGCGATCTGGATCAACCGCAGGGAGGGGCCCCAGAGACATCGGCATACACGTTCCGAACATGAGCCCGACGCGCGGCCTTCTGAAAGTCCGCGCACGCCGATTCGCTAACTCGGGATGTTCCAGGTCGCGGGCGAGAACTTGAGGCCCACCGTGACCGTGTGACCGAGGCTCAACGAGACGGCTCGAAATGGTCGCGATACGGCGGACACCCCGTGCGTCCCGCTCCTGCAAACGACCGCCTCAGGCGCGTCGGCAGAGACACGCCGAACGGCGGTGTAGCTGCTCATAACCCAGAGGTCACAGGTTCAAATCCTGTCCCCGCTACAGATGCAAGGCAGTACGTACGAGGGTCTCAGTGCTTCGGTGCTGGGACCCTTGCTCGTTGGCGGTCAAGATGCCAATGAGCGCATCCAGCCGGCGACAGAGCGCGCAGGCCGGATATACGTGGTCAGCGGTGTTCAGTGCAGGTGCGTGATGAGTATCTTCAGGCCGATCATGAGCATGCCCAGCGCGCAGGCGGCGAAGGTCATGAGGAACAGCGAGAGTCCTCGGAGCTGGGCGTTTCGACCGGCGGACCACCCGTAGTAGGTGAGCATGCCGACCGTGACGGCGAGAGCGACGTAGGCGGCGGTGGTCGGCGATCCGCCGATGAGCCGATCGGCGAGTAGGGCCAGCAGAGGAATGTAGGAAGCGCTGACCATCGGCCACTTGGCGACAAGCGCTGATCCGATGTGATGCCAAGTTGGTAGATGGCCGCCGCTGATGTGTTCGCCCAGTTGCGCGTACTCCTCAGCCAGCCAGTACACGATGAGGGTCAGGAAGACCGCTAGCTCAAGGGCCAGCGTGCTGAGATGGCTGCCGGCCGTGGCCAGGACGGCGGCGGTGACGATGAGTCCGTAAATCCCCGCGGCCTGCCGAATCTCGGATCGTTCCGGCGTGACGGGTGATTCTGCGGTCGCCGGTGCCCGAACCTTGCCGTCGTCGTGGGGTGACGTCATCAAACGCCCTCTCGGTGCGAGACCTCTGAGAATCTGACGCTGCCACGCGGGCGCCGGGACGGGGTCACCCGGCACGAATGATCTCCCCTTCTGGACGCAGCCACGGGCTACGATGCTGGCTTGTCCTACGTCGATCGCATCTCGGGGGGTTGCTCGATGAACTGGGTCGCTCAACGGCCGCCCGTGCGCAGGCCACGGACGCGGGCGGCTTTGGCAGGAGTCGCTGCGCTGGTCGTCCTTGCCGGGGCTTCACTCCTCTGGTCAAGGGAGGCCTACCACCAATGGCCATGGTCGGAATATCCATCGTCAATGAACTGGTGTGGCCGGAACTGGGCCGCGACACCGTCTGGGTCAGTCAGTCGTCGAGTAGCTGAGGACGGCGCAAGCGTCTTCAAGAAGGCTGGCGATCTTCCTGGAATTCTTAATCACGGCGAGGTCTGGACGTCCGTCCTCACGGGCTCGACGCCCTTCACCTCGTGCCAGATCTCCGAAGTTTGGCTCCGCACGGGCGCTGATCGCTTTGAAAACATGGGACTGCAAGGGGCCCCGTAGCAAGTTGGCGCCGCGCGTGGGGTGTGCGGTGCTCGTGTTTCGCTCATTGTGCTAACGAAATGTTGATGGTTCTGGTTGACGCCGGTCGCGATTTGAACCAGTGGTCAAGTAGTTGCCTCTGGCGCATGTCGCCGTTCGGGTGGCAGTGGGTTACGACGGATGCCGTCAAGGAGCTGCGCGAGTTCGAGGGGCTTGGCGACCATCGCCATGTGACCGGTATCCAACGAAACCCGGTATCCGCACCAGTGGGTGTTGGAACGCTCCTGCAGATCAGGCGGGACCCTTAGATCCCGGGTCAGGTGGACGTACCAGCGGGGGACGGCCGGCGTGAGTCCGGATAGGTCGTTCGGCTCGGTCAGTAGCAGAGCGGATTCATCCGTACGAGAACCGATGACGAACTCGGTCTGTTCGGCGTCGAGGTCATTGCACAGCATCTCGATACCGGCACCACCGCGAGGTCGGTAGATGCCGCCGGCGATGGTCGGTACTACGGCCGCACGCGTCGCCGGTGCCATTGTGGCCATCACCGTCTGTCCGTGGCCGGGGATGATCGCGGCGATGCAGATGGCGGCCTTGAAGCGCTCGGGCGCAATCGCCAGCACGCGAGGAACGATGACGCCGGCGAGTGAGTGCCCGACCAACACGGCATCGGTCACCTCCGCCGCGTCCATATCTGCCACGATGGCTCGCGCACAGTCGTCCGGCGTCACGGTCCTCAGATCGACGGCTGCCCTCGATTCGCGCCCGGGCAAGTCCACTGCGATGTATCGGCCGGAGAGGAACGGGAGCATCCGGTCCCACGACCTCGCACAGAAGCCCCCACCGCACACCAGGACGAACGTCATCGGCTCTCCCTTCGCTCACCCGTGAGGGCCCATAATACGTGCGAAATATTCGCAGAGATACGGCCCGGACTGCTTCGGCGAGTATGGACGTCCTTCGCGTGCTGGAAGGCGTGAAGTGGGCGATGTTTCCAGACTGGGCGCAGTGGGCATATCCCCACATAGATCCCTCAGTCCGAGACCCGACACCAGTTCTGACCCCGCACGGCCCACGCTCGTGGCGCCGGTGCAGACGGCGACGGGCTCCGGGCTGACGCAGCGTGGAGCGGCCACCTGTGAGCGGAGTGCGTAGAACGGAACGGCTGTGCCCGAGGATGGCATCGTGACCTCCAGCGCCCCTGGGGTGGGAACTGGGGCGCTGCTCGCGTCGCGTTATCGGCTGCGCGAACGGGTCGGGCGCGGAGGCATGGCTGATGTCTTTGCCGCCGCCGACGAGCTGCTTCACCGGCCGGTTGCGGTAAAGGTGTTCCGGTTCGATTCTCCGGCCGTCGATGACCAGCGCCGGGTCGAGGCGGAGATGCGGACGCTGGCCGGGCTACGGCATCCCAACCTGGTTACCGTCTTCGACGCTGGATCAGTCCACGAAGGGCCGGAGGCGACTCCGTACATCGTGATGGAGCTGATTACCGGGCCGACCCTCGGTCAGCGCATCGCGCAAGCACCGCTGATTCCCGATCAGGTGCGCCTTCTGGGCTCGGAGCTGGCGGCGACGCTGGCCTACGTGCACGGGAAGGGGATCGTTCATCGCGACATCAAACCGGCCAACGTTCTACTGGACACCCCGAACATCGGCGGTTCGCCCTTCAGCGCCAAGCTGACGGACTTCGGCATCGCGGTGCTGCTTGATTCGACTCGCTTCACCATGGCTGGGATGACTGTCGGCACCGCCAACTACCTCAGCCCGGAGCAGGTCCAGGGCGGGCAGGTCACGCCGGCCAGCGACGTCTACCCGCTGGGACTGGTGCTCCTCGAATGCCTCACCGGACGGCTGGCCTACCCAGGCCCCGGGGTGGAGGCCGCGCTGGCCCGGCTAAGTCATCAGCCTGACATCCCTGCGTATCTTCCAGCTGGGTGGCGGCAGCTGCTCACCGCCATGACCGCATTCGAGGCATCAGCGCGTCCGAGCGCCGCCGACGTGGCACACCAGCTGGCGGGGCTGATCGAACGGTCCGAGCCGCCGAACACGGCTTACCTCCCCGACCCGGCCGACCGTGATCACCCGACCGCCCTGGCGTCGTCGGCGACGGCGCGGCTCGCCGGCGTCGAGGACCCAGCCAGGAGCACTCAGCTGCTTGCGGCACTGCCCAGCACAGACCAGTCCGGTAACGATCTCTCCGGTAACGATCTCTCCGGTAACGAGCGGGGCGATAGCCGCCGGCCCGGCGAGCCGGCGCGGTGGTCTCGACGCTGGCTCGGAGCTCCGGCCTGGATCTGGTTGACCGTCGCGATCGGATCCCTCGTGCTGATCGGCGCGATCGTGTTCGCGGTGAACCGCTCGGAGTCCTCATCCAGATCACCGGGATCCTCCTCCGGCTCGTCATCCAGTCCCCAGCCCAGCTACCCGGCGGTGCCGGGGAACGTCGGTGTCCATCTCAGGCAACTGGAAGGTGCGGTCGGATGAGTGGACGCATCGGCCGGGCGCTCCTAGTGGTGGCGGTGCTGGCCCTCGCCGGTTGCTCAAGCGGCCGATCCACAGGCGACTCCGCTTCGGGCATCGACAGCGCGACCCAAACGCTGCTTCGTCGTGACGTGCAGGCCCTTGCCGTCGCCACTGCGGCGCGGAACACCGCCGGAGCCCGGGTAGCGCTCGAGACGCTCACTGCAGACGCTGACGCCGCCCATCTCGCAGGCAAGGTCAGCGATGGCCAATACCAGTCGATTCAGTCGGCGGAGGCGGCCGTCCGGGTTGACCTGACCAACGTGGTCAGTTCACTGTCCCCGACCTCCCCGGCTGCGCCCAAGGTCAGCACGGCCGCACCTACGACCTTCGCTGCGCCGAGTCCGGCCGTACCTACTCCCGCCGCACCCAGTCCTGCCGCGACCCACCCGAAGCCTGCTCCCGCCCCGGCGAAGCCGACGAAGCAGAAGGGAAAGGGAAAGGGCAACGGGAATGGGAATGGGAATGGGAATGGCTGATCCTGTTTGATCAACGAGAGCGATCAAGCGCGTTGGATCGCCCCGTCACGAGGAGCGGAGCAGAATGCCAGTTGTAGGAGTTGGCGGGATCTTCTTCCGGGCCAAGAACCCCGACGCCCTCAAGGCCTGGTACCTGGAGCATCTCGGCGTAGGCCCCGGCGCCGCCGAGGGAACCGGGGCGGCCGACGAATGGTCCTGGACGGCGCAGGGCGGCCCGCTCGTCTTCGCCCCGTTCGAAGAGGCAACCGACTATTGGGCTGTCGAGAAGCAGTTCATGCTCAACCTGCGGGTCAGCGACCTCGTTGCTCTGCTCGAGCAACTGATCGCGGACGGCATCGAGGTCGTCGTCAAGCCGGAGTGGAATTCAGCGGAGACCGGGCAGTTCGCCCGGATACTCGATCCCGAAGGCAACGCCATCGAACTCTGGGAACCGCCTGCCGACTGAACCGGCACTCGGCGCCCGCATTGCGGCCGGCTCGACTAGGAGGCCAGCCGCTCGCGGACCTTGCGACCACCTCGAGCTGGCTTGACAGCGCGCCCGGCCCGGTTGACATCGGCCCAGACCGCATCGAGCGAGAGGTCCAGGATGCCGGCCAGTGCGGCGATCGTCGGGAAGGCGGGCGTCGCAATCCGCCCGGTCTCGATCTTGCGAAGGGTCTCCGGCGAGACCCCCGCAGCGAGGGCAATCTCCAGTATCGAACGCTCGCCGCGGGCGAGACGCAGCAAGGCGCCCAGACGCGCTCCGCGCTCGACTTCGGCCGCAGTAAGCGGCAGTCTGACCATGGGTCGAATTATAGTACCGGGATAGTATGGCCGGTATAGTTATTGGCTCAACAAGTTAGCCCGGCTACTGGTCACCCGTTGGCCCTGTTGTCGGCCGCTAGGAAGGCGCCCCATGATCGAGATCCTGAACGCCGCCGAGGTGGCGCGAGCCCGGGAGACCGGCGCCTTGGTCGCACACGTCTTGCAGACGCTAAAGGGTCGGGCCAAACCCGGAACAAACCTGCTCGACATCGACCGGTGGGCGCAGGCGATGATCCTCGAGGCCGGAGCGAAGTCCTGCTACGTCGACTACGCCCCGTCCTTCGGGCGTGGACCCTTCGGTCATTACATCTGCACATCCGTCAATGACGCCGTCCTGCACGGGCTCCCGTACGACTACGCGCTGGGCAACGGCGATCTGGTGAGCCTTGACCTCGCCGTAACCACCGGCGGAATCGCGGCCGACTCCGCCATCAGTTTCATCGTGGGGGATCAGAAGCCCGCACAGAGCGTCGCACTGATCGAGGCAACCGAACGCGCGTTGAGCGCGGGCATAGCCGCGGCCGGACCGGATGCCCGGATCGGCGACATCTCCCATGCCATCGGCACCGTCCTCACCGAGGCGGGTTATCCGATCAACACCGAGTTCGGAGGCCATGGCATCGGATCGACCATGCACCAGGATCCGCATGTCTCCAACACCGGACGACCCGGGCGTGGCTACCGACTCCGTCCGGGTCTGCTGCTGGCGCTGGAGCCATGGGTCATGGCGGACACCGCGCAACTGGTCACTGATTCCGACGGCTGGACACTGCGGAGTGCGACCGGCTGCCGGACCGCACACAGCGAACACACCATCGCCATCACCGACGACGGCGCCGAGATTCTCACGACCTCGGCCTAGACGCACCTACGCGCGCTGGGCCTGCGCCGCCCGTCGTGCGACTTCGGCAGCGTCGGCCGCCTGCGCGCCGCCGGCCCAGTCCTGCTCATCGGCGGCATACATCAGGCCGTAGGCCGGCGTACCGGGCTGCATACGCCAACCCTCGGAGAGCGGGCCGTGGTCAACGGCGTCGTAGCCAATCGCATTCAATACTTCAGCGAATCGGTGCTTCGACGCGGCGTCGTCGCCGGCGATCGACAGTGCGCTGCGGTCAGCCGAGCCGGCTGGGCGGGGCAGGTCTCGAAGATGCTGGAAGTAGATGTTGTTGAAGCACTTGATCACCTGTGAGCCGGGCAGGTGCGCCTGCAGGAGCTCGGATGACGTCACCGAATCAGCGTCGAGATCAGCGAAGTGGCCGTCGCGCTGGGCGTAGTAGTTCATCGTGTCGATCACGGTCTTTCCGGCCAGCTCCGCCACCGGCACCTGAGGATAGTTCTTGAATGGAATCGTGACGACGACGACATCACCGAGCTCGGCGGCCTGCGTCGCCGTGACGGCCCGGGCGTGTTCGCCGAGACCATCGACGAGTTCAGCGAGGGTATCCGGGCCGCGGCTGTTGCTCATCACAACGTCGTGACCAGCCGCCACCGCAAGCCGGGCGACTGTACTGCCGATATGTCCGCTTCCGATGAAGCCCCAGGTAGTCATGACAGGGCCAACCTCGGAGTCGAGGGCCGAATTCCGACGGGTTGCCGTTCGGCCCCGTCGTCGAAGTGCCGCCGCCCCCGCGCGGCTAATTGATCCGGCACTGCAGTCTCGGTTTAATCGGTGGGTCAACGGCGCGACAGGTCGAGCGGAAGGTGCCTGGTACTAGTGGCTCGACGACCGCTGGGCCGTCAATTCGGCTGGCTCTGGACGGCCTACGCGGTGAGTGCCTACGGTTCGGGGCTGGGCTTCGGCGCGCTTCCGCTGATCGCCGTGCTGGTGCTGCATTCCAGTCCCGCACAGGTCTCCGCGCTTTCGGCGGTGGGGCCGGCGATTGGTGCCCTGATGGCCTTGCCGATTGGCCCGTGGGTCGAGTTCCGCGCCAAGCGGCCGGTGATGATCGCGATGGATGTGTCGCGCTTCGCCGTGATGATCAGTATCCCGGTCGCGTACGCGTTCGGCCGCCTCACCTTTCCCCAACTGCTGGTCGTCTCGGCCGTGGTCGCCACCGCAAAGATCGCCTTCAACGCGGCTAGTGGGTCCTACCTCAGAAGCATCGTCCGGGCGGATGATCTACTCGTCGCCAACGCGCGGTTCGAGTCCACCAACTGGAGTTCCATAGCGGTCGGGCCGCCGCTCGGCGGGGCCGCGATCGCCCTCTTCGGCCCGGTCATCACGGTGGTCCTCGACGCGTGCAGCTATCTCCTCTCCGCGCTTGGAATAGCGGCGATCCGTGGGCGGGAGGAATGCCCACAGCGGGCCGATCGGAGCCGGGTCCGGGCCGCTGAACTTCTCGACGGCTGGCGGCACATCCTGACCCATCCCGTGCTCCGGCCCCTTTATCTCAACAACATGCTGGTCGGCGGACTTATCATGGCGACCGAGCCCCTGCTCGCCGTGCTGATGCTCCGCGACCTCGGGTTTCCGCCGTGGCAGTATGGCCTCGCCTTCGCCGCCCCCTGCCTCGGCGGGCTGATCGGCTCCCGGCTGGCGCCCCGGGTCGTCGCGCGATTCGGGCAGCATTGGGTCTTCCGGAACGTCGGCACGCTGCGAGCCATCTGGCTAATTGGTCTAGCCTTCGTCCGTCCGGGCGTTGTCGGTCTCGCGATCGTGATGTTCGTCGAGTTCGCGATCATCGTCAGCATGAGCCTCTACACACCTGTGCTCGCCACGTACCGGCTTGTGCACACACCTCCTGGCCGGGTGGCGCGCACGCTGTCGGCCTGGTCTATCGGTCAGCAGCTGGCCATTGCCGTCTGTACCGCCCTCGGCGGACTGCTCGCCACTGCCTCCAGTCCACGCGTGGCCCTCGCGATTGCCGGGCTGACCATTCTCGCCAGCCCACTCCTGCTGCCTCGATGGCGGGACGAGGCAGCGGTGTCAGACTTTGAGCTGCCCGAAGCGGTGTCCGCAACCGACGGTCTTACCCCAGACGTCAGGTAACCCCGGGAATTCGTGCAGGATGGCGGCATGAGGATCGCTGGACGAGGCCATTGTGTTGCGGCGGTGTCGGTCACCGCGCTCTGCGCCGTTGTTCTGGTGGCCTGCAAACCTACTGCGCTGCCCGAAGCGCAGCGCAGTGTCACGGCACCTGAAGCCTCTACCGCGGCTACCGTGCCGGCACTCAGCGGCTCGGCGGCCAACGCACTGGCGACGCTTCCGGTGAAGGGGCGGGCCCCGATGACTGGCTACAGTCGGGCCATGTTCGGGCCGGCGTGGACGGATGCGGTCAGTGTCGAGGGCGGCCACAACGGCTGCGACACCCGTAACGATGTGCTGCGCCGCGACCTGACCGCGGTTCAGATCAAGGCCGCCACCCACGGCTGCACCGTGCTCGCTGGTTCGCTGCACGACCCCTACACCGGCCGGACGATCGCCTTCACCCGAGGAGTCAGGACGAGCACTGCAGTGCAGATCGATCATGTCGTCGCCCTCGGGGATTCCTGGCAGACCGGAGCGCAGCAGCTCTCGGCGACGCAGCGCACCAATCTGGCCAATGACCCGTCGAACCTCTGGGCGGTGGACGGCCCGACCAATGCTGCCAAGGGGGACAGTGACGCAGCATCGTGGCTGCCGCCCAACAAGGCCATCCGCTGCACCTATGTCGCCCGCCAGGTCGCGGTGAAGCAGAGCTACCACCTGTGGGTGACCGCCGCGGAGAAGGCGGCCATGGGCGCGGTCCTCAGCGGCTGCCCGGGGCAGCCGCTGCCCACTGCGGCGCAGTGGGCAACCCCCATCACCTGAGATGTCCAGTCCGGCCCGGGATGGCGCTGGGTCCGGGCATGGGTGCAGTAGCTGAGGAGCAACACAGCCAGCCCGAAGCCCATTGACATGATGCGCACCGGAGGTGCCCCGATGAGTCAGCCTGCAGCCACCGCCACAGACCGTGTCTTTCGCAATTTGAGCCAGGGTAACTCGCCACCGCTCGCGACGTGATACCGCGGAACACCCAATACCGGGCCGGCGCCATGACGCAGCTGGCTGGATTGAACGAGGGACCGTTGACCGACGCCGCCGACGGCGATGGCGGACACTTCAGCGCGACCCTGGAGACGGTCGTCTATGAGCCACCCACGACCGGTGTGCACGCCGTCGAGTTCGCCCCGGGCACGACCGTGATCGTGGCCTACCGGGCGAAGATACTGCCGGCGCCGGCCGGAACGACGACCGTCACTCTGGGCGTCTCCAACGCTCGCACTGTGCCGTGAATCGGCGCGGTGATCAGGTCGTCTGACCGCTGTCGAATGTCGTTGGTCAGTCAGGGATGACTCAGACGATGACTCAGACGTAGTAGCGATCCCAATACCAGCAGCCCCAGAGCCCCACCAGGATGCTGATGATCACCAGCACGTAACCCCAGCGGGGGAAGCGCCGGCGCACCGCGATGCCCATCAGAACCAGCAGGAACGGCTCGAAGTCCAGGGCGTGACGCATACCGAACTGGTTGAAGCCATTCACGTAGTAGACGAGGTTGGTCACCGCGCCGGCAGCCACCCCGAACCACATCGCCACCACCAGCCGGGTGGGGCGCCGAGCCCAGAACGCCAACACCAGCGCCGGACTCGTCCAGATCAGCGCCTGGCCAGAGGTCGCCGGATTCGCCCACGGATACCCCGGGTGCAGCTGCGGTCCCTGGATGAAGAACGAGTAGAGCTGGTGCTGCAGGAAACGAAGTTGGAACGGCGACCCGGTGGGGGAGCCGAGCTGATCGCGCTGATACCACTTTGTGTAGCCGATGTCGGCGAAGGTGCCCCAGCGGGCCTTGTTGTAGGCGACCCAGAGCCCAAAGGTGACGACGCCGACGCCGGCGAACTGAAGCAGTCGGGGCAGGTACCGCGGGGACAGACGCAGCGGCCGATCGCTGTCGGTCAGTAGCAGGTAGAGGTACACCGGGATCGCCAGCGCCATCGAAAACCGCGACTCGAACGCGCAGACGGCCCAGATGCCGACGAGCCAGGCCCGCCTCGGACCGAGCAGCTCGGCCAGCGCCAACATGGTGAAGGTAGCCGCCCCGACGTGGGCCATGTCCCACACATCGCTGAGCATCGCGCACCAGAGCAGGTCGGTGCCGGCGAAGAAGAACGCGGTCAATGCCAGCGACTTGAACGGGGTCAGCCCGAGCCGCTCACATACCTTCCAGCACGCGGCCACTCCGATGCCGACGAGGATCATGCCGAGGAAGAGCTGGTCCCAGTTGGCGCCGAAGAGCGCGACGAAAGGCATCGAGAGGACGCCCGGCATCGGACCTTCGATAATGAAATGCTGGCCGTTATAGGGGAGCGCGTCGATGTAGTCGCCCGGGAACTTGATCCAGACGTGCCCGTGATTGAAGGCGTCTGCGAGCAGGTCGTAGTTGTTGTACGGCGGCTTGCGCCCGTTCGCGAAGAGGTAGGTGACGATCGCCGCGACCACTCCGGCGGCCGCCGCGTGCAGGTGAGTGGCGCCCGCGACCCAGCCGGTGAAGGCTCCCCGCAACCGGCGACGCTCGTCGCTGTTCATGCTGTCGTTGGCCGGGCGATCCTTCGTGGTGGTCGCGGCCGGCGGTTGGGTCGATAGCTGGTCGATCATCGGTCGCCCAGCTCCGATCGGTCCGAGCCGGCGCCCGGACGTCGGTTGAGCAGCGCTCCCACGGCCACGCCGGCCAGCACGAGTGCCGCCCCCAACCAGACGGCATTGTCAGGAAGTTGCGGCTCGGCCACCCGACCCGCTGACGGCTGAGACTGGAGTGCCGCGGCTGCGCCCCCGGGCGGCTCTCCGAACCCGGCCGGACGCAGCGGTCGGTCGAGGGCCGGCGCGAGGCCGAGATCAGAGTCGCGGTCGGTCGGGCGCAGCGTCAGGTAGACGCAGACCGCAACCGCCACTACGACGGCGAAACCGACGACCTCCCAGAGGTTGCTATTCGCCATAGCTTCGGGTCCGTTCGTCCATCTTCATCCGCGGGTAGCTCATCCGAAGAGGATACGGTCGACGACTACCGGTGGGTAGGGACCCCCGCCGATGAAATCGACGCACTAGTCTCGGGAAGCTCGGCGAAGACACTCCGCGAAGATGCGCCAGGTTGTGATAGGTGGGTACGCACGGATGGTGAGGCCCGACGGCCGTGATAACTCGCTGATCCGACGCCTGGGGCTGACCGACGCGATCGTCATCGGCCTGGGGTCGATGATCGGTGCCGGGGTCTTCGCCGTCTTCGGACCGGCGGCGGCGGTGGCTGGCTCCGGGCTGCTGATCTCGCTCTTGCTGGCCGGCGTGGTCGCGTTCTGCAACGCCATCTCCTCGGCCCGGCTGGCCGCGCTCTATCCGGAGTCCGGAGGTACCTACGTCTACGGCAAACGGCGTCTCGGGGAGTTCTGGGGTTATCTCGCCGGCTGGTCCTTCGTGGTCGGGAAGACGGCCAGCTGTGCCGCGATGGCCCTCACCTTCGCCGCCTACGCAGCTCCGGAGCACCTGCGTATCGTCGCCGTCCTCATCGTCGTCGCGCTGACCGCGGTCAACCTACGCGGCCTGCAGAAGTCGGCCTGGCTGACCCGCCTCATCGTGGTGCTGACCCTCCTCACCCTCATCGTCGTGGTCGTCGGTGCCTTCGTCGGCGGCAACGCCTCGACGCAGAACTTGTCACCGTTTCCCGGAGGTGACCTACGCGGCATCCTGCAGGCCAGCGGCCTGATCTTCTTCGCCTTCGCCGGCTACGCCCGGGTCGCCACCCTCGGTGAGGAGGTGCGTGATCCGGCCCGGACCATCCCGCGCGCTATCGTCATCGCCCTCTGCATGACGCTCTGCGTCTATGCGATCGTCGCGCTGGCCGCGTTGCTGGCGCTGGGGGCGCCGGCACTGGCGGCCAGCTCGGCCCCACTGCACGATGTCGTCGCTTCGGGAGAGCTGCACCGCGCCGCCCCACTGGTCCAGGTCGGCGGGGCGATCGCGGCCGCCGGTTCGCTGCTTGCGCTGATCCTCGGCGTGTCTCGCACCACCTTCGCGATGGCGCGGGATGGACACTTCCCGCGCCGGCTCGCCGCAGTGCACCCCTCACACGGCACGCCCTATCGCGCGGAGCTTGGCGCCGCGGCCGTCATCATCGTCCTCATCGCGACTGTGGACCTGCGCCACGCGATCGGCTTCTCCTCCTTCGGTGTGCTGCTGTACTACGCCGTCGCCAACGCATCGGCGCTGACTCTCGGACGGCCGGGGGAGCGGCGCCCGGCACGCTGGTTGCCGTCGCTCGGGCTGGGCGGCTGCCTGCTGCTGGTCGTCAGCCTGCCCGCGGCCACGATCCTCGCCGGTGTGGTCGTCCTGCTCATCGGCGGCGTCGTCTGGGGTGTGCGGGCTCGCCTCACCCGGCAACCCTGAACCTGAGCGATAACAACGAATATTCACAGCTCTCAGCTGGCTGAGAGGAAACATAGAAGTTGCCGGGCGATGCTGGAGGCCGACCAACCCACTCTGATCGGAGAAGTGTCACGTGACCGCCCAACTGGCCCGGCATGATCGTCCCGCCGCCCGCCGAGCCACCGTGATCCCGCGCCCGCGCATTACCAGGGCCGCGGTGCTGCTGGCGATCGGCATCGGTGCGGTGTCGGTCCTGGCCCTCTGGTGGAACGACACGAACTTCGTCACCGGCCTCGACGGCTGGCTGACCAACGCCGGACGCATCACCGGGCTGGAGTGCGGCTACGGGATCGTTGTGCTGCTGGCCCTGATGAGCCGGATGCCGCTTCTGGAACGAGAGGTCGGCACCGACCGGCTGGTGCGGTGGCACGCGATCGGCGGCCGGTACATCGTCTGCCTGGTGGTGGCGCACACCGCGCTCATCACCTGGGGCTACGCGCTCACCGCGCATCGCAGCATCTTCGGGGAGACCGCGGACCTCAACACCCAGTACGCCGACGTGCTGATGGCCACCGTGGCCTTGGGGCTGCTCCTGCTTGTCGGGTTCACCTCGGCCCGGGCGGCGCGGCGCCGACTGGCTTACGAGACCTGGCACTACGTCCACCTCTACACCTATCTGGCCGTCGCGCTCTCCTTCAGTCATCAGTTCTCGACCGGGGCTGACTTCGTCGACCTCCGCGCCCGCGTGCTCTGGTCCGCGCTGTACATCGCCGTGGCGCTGCTGATCATCCGCTACCGGATCGTCGAGCCGCTGCTGTCCATGCGGCGCCACCAATTCCGCGTCGCCGAGGTGCGGGCTGAGTCGCCGGACACGATCTCCCTCTACATCACCGGTCGCAACCTCGCCGAGCTGCGGGCCGAATCCGGCCAGTTCTTCCGGTGGCGTTTCCTCACCCGCGACCTCTGGTGGGTGGCCAGCCCCTACTCGCTGTCCGCGCCGGCTCGTCCCGATCACCTGCGCATCACCGTGCAGAACGCAGGGACGCACAGCGCCCAGCTCGCGCAGCTGCGACCCGGCACCCGCGTCCTCGCCGAAGGCCCGTACGGTTCCTTCACCGGGGCCCAGCGCTCCCGGGACAGGGTGCTGCTCATCGCCGGTGGGGTTGGAATCACCCCGATTCGAGCGCTCTTCGAGAGCCTTCCCGGTCGCCCGGGCGACATCACCCTCGTCTACCGCGCCAGTTCGCCGGTGGACATCATCCTCAAGCACGAGATCGACGAGATCGCGGCCTGGCGGGGTGCGCGGGTTCACTATCTCGTTGGCCCGCGCCGCAAAGGTCCGAGCGACTTCCTCTCGGCTCGCAGCATCTCCCAGTCCCTCGGTGACATCAGGAACTGGGACGTCTACCTCTGCGGGCCGCAGAGCATGACCTCCGCGGTGCGCGAGTCACTGCGTCAGCTCCGGGTGCCGGCCCGGCACATCCACCACGAATCGTTCGTCTTCTGATGCACCCTTCACCTCAGCCCGCAACGAACGCCCCCAATCGCTAGGTAGCCATGAAACGCATACTCTTCTCGTTCGTCGGCACGATCGCGGCGCTGGTCGCGCTGCTGTCGTTCAAGACGCACAGCCCGCTGCCGGCCGCCGCCGGGTCGCTGCCGTCAGCGGCCATCTCGGCCGCGCCGACCCCGACGCCGGCCTCCAGCACGCCGACCAGCGGCGGCTCGGCCACCGGCGCGCCACCGGACCCGACCCCGGCACCGACTCCGACTTCGACTAAGGCGGCGTCCAAGACAACGGTCGGCAGCGCCGTGACCACCCGCTACGGGGTGGTCCAGGTAAAGGTCGTGACGACAGGCTCCGTCATCAACTCGGTCGCCTTCGTGCAACTCACCGCCTTTGACGGACGATCGCAGCAGATCAACAGCTACGCCGCACCGACTCTGCTGCAAGAGACCATCAACGCGCAGAGCGCCAACATCGACGGAGTCTCCGGCGCGACCTACACCTCCGACGGTTACCGGCAGTCGCTGCAGAGCGCGCTGGATCAGGCCGGACTGCATTGAGCGAGCGGCGGCGGCATGTCGAGACCGCGATGGGTACCGTCTTCTCACTTGACCTAGCGGCCGATTTCGACGTCACCGCGCTCGCCGCGACGATGGAGTGGCTACACCGCATGGACGATCTCTTCTCGACCTACCAACCGCAGAGTCAGATCAGCCGGCTCGACCGGGGCGAGCTCGGGGTCGCCGGCTGTGACCCCGAGGTGATCGAGATCCTCGATTTATGCGAACAGTTGCGGACTCAGACCGCCGGCTACTTCGACGTCCGGGCCGGTGGCTCGTTGGATCCGTCCGGTGTGGTGAAGGGCTGGGCCATCGAGGGCGTACATCAGAGGCTCGTGCGTGCCGGCTCGGTTCGCCACTACGTCAACGGCGGGGGAGACATCCGCTGCACCGCCACCGCGGACCACCCGCCGTGGCGCTTCGGCATCGTTGACCCGCTGAACTCGCAGCGACTGCTGACAGCGGTCGCCGGTCGGGACTTCGCCCTCGCCACCTCCGGCACGGCCGAACGGGGAGCGCACATCGTGGACCCGTACACCGGTCGGGCCGCCGACGGATTGCTCAGCCTCTCACTCGTCGGCGCCGACCTCACCTACATCGACGCCTACGCGACCGCGGCCTTCGCGATGGGCAGCAAGGCGCGGGCGTGGCTGTCGGGGTTGACCGGTGTGGAGGCCATGGGGGTCTCCGCCGACGGGCTTCGCTGGTCGACATCCGCCTTCCCGAGTGCTTGAGCGGCATCCGGATCGACCGCACAGTTGAACATGAATCCAGATTCAACTAGGTTGGACCGGTGACCGACTTGACGCCGCTGGCCCGTCCCAGTGCCGTCATCTTCGACTTCGGCGGAGTCCTCACGACGAGTGTCCTAGACGCCTTCGGCGACTTCGGTGAGCGCATCTGCGGCGATCGAGGCCTGCCGATGCGCCTGTTCCGCACTGACGAGGTGACCAAACGCCTCCTGGCCGCCCACGAAGAGGGACGGCTGGACCAGCAGGGCTTCGAGGAGGGTTTCGCGGCCCGACTTCGCGAGCACGGCGCCGAGATCGGAGCCAACGGGTTGCTGCGCGACCTGCAGAGTGGGTGCCGCCGCGACGACGCGTCGATCGAACTGCTGGCCCAACTGCGGGCCGCCGGCGTGTCCGTCGGGCTGATCTCCAATTCGCTTGGCGACTGCTACGACGGATACGACCTCGACGCGATGTTCGACGCAGTCACGATCTCCGGTCAAGAGGGCGTCCGCAAACCGTCGCGTCGGCTTTACCAGATCGGCTGCGAGCGCCTCGGCGTCCCGCCGGGCGAGGTGGTCATGATCGATGACCTCGAGCACAACATCGTCGCCGCCGAGCGTCTGGGCATGACCGGCATCGTGCACCGCAGCGCCCGAGAAACGGCGCGGGCGCTGCAGTCGATCCTCGGGATCACCCTCGCCGCGGCTCAATAATTTTCGCCATTCCATCTCTCTTCTGAGGAGTCTGCATGAACTTCGAAATCTCCGACCGGGCCAAGGAGTACCAGGCGCGCCTCCTGGAGTTCATGGACGAGCACATCTACCCGGCGGAGGCGATCTACGCCGCGCAGATGGCCGAGTCCGGCAACCCGAACTATCACCCGCCGATCCTGGAAGAGCTGAAGACCGAGGCCCGAAAGCGCGGACTCTGGAACCTCTTCCACCCGCACGCCAGCGAGGAGTGGGGTTCGCCGGGTCTGAGCAACTCCGACTATGCGCCGCTGGCCGAGATCATGGGGCGCAGCCCGGCCCTCGCTCCGGAGGCGATGAACTGCAACGCGCCGGATACCGGGAACATGGAGGTATTCCAGCTCTTCGGCACCGACGAGCACAAGGAGAAGTGGCTCAAGCCGCTTCTGGCCGGTGAGATCAGGTCGGCCTTCGCCATGACGGAGCCGGCCGTCGCCAGCTCTGATGCCACGAATGTGCAGCTGCGAATGGAAGCCGACGGCGACGAGTACGTGCTCAACGGCCGTAAGTGGTTCGCGTCGAACGCACTGCACGCCAACTGCAAGGTGCTCATCGTCATGGGCAAGACGAACCTGGACGCCGCAACTCATCGCCAGCAGTCGATGATGGTCGTCCCGATCGACACCCCCGGCGTGACGATCCTGCGCGGGCTTCCGGTCTTCGGCTACATGGACCGGGAGGGGCACGCCGACATCCTCTTTGAGGACGTCCGGGTACCGAAGTCGGCGCTGCTGGCCGGCGAGGGCGATGGCTTCATGATCGCGCAGGCCCGCCTCGGGCCGGGGCGCATCCACCACTGCATGCGCGCGGTCGGGATGGCTGAACGGGCGCTGGATCTGATGATCGCCCGGGCCCAGAGCCGTACCACCTTCGGCCAGCCGGTAGCCAATCGCTCCAACATCCAGGACTGGATCGCCGAGGCCCGGATCGAGATCGAGATGATCCGGCTGCTCACCCTCAAGACCGCCTGGCTCATGGACACCGTCGGCAATCAGAAGGCGCGCGTGGAGATCGCCGCGATCAAGGTGGCCGCTCCGGAGGTCGCGCTCAAGATCGTCGACCGCGCGATCCAGGTGTTCGGCGGCGCCGGCGTCACCGAGGACGTCCCACTGGCCAGTTTCTACGCACATCTGCGGACACTGCGGCTGGCTGACGGCCCGGACGAGGTGCACAAGCGCACCATCGCCCAGGTGGAGCTGCGTCGCATCGAACCGGACTGGAACAAGAAGCGGTAGCCGCGGTGAACGCACCGCAGGGGCGGTTCAGCGAGAGCGCCAACGACGCTGTGGAGGTGCCCTCCCTGGTCGACACGACGGGCATGAAGGAGCGTCCGAGCACGGCGCGAGGAGCGCGGACCCGGGCGGCCCTGGTGGCCGCGGCCCGCACCGTCTTCGAACGGGACGGCTTCATCGCGTCCCGCCTCACCGACATCACGGCCGAGGCGGGCTGTGCAACCGGCACCTTCTACGTCTACTTCGCAGGCAAGGACGAGATCTTCACCGCCGTGCTGGAGGAGGCGCAGAATGACATGCTGCACCCCGGGATGCCCCATGTCCCTGAGCGCGACGATCCGGCGCTGGCTATCGAGGCGGCCAATCGCGCATATCTGACGGCCTACCGGCGCAACGGGAAGCTGATGATCCTGCTGCAGCAGGTGGCGATGATCGATCCGAAGTTCCAGGAATTGCGGACCAAACGCGGGAATATCTTCGCTGAGCGCAACGCTCGCCACATCGCTGACCTGCAGGCGCGTGGGCTCGCCGATCCGACACTGGACGCGTTGATGGCCTCTCGCGCGTTGTCGGGGATGGTGAGCCGGATGGCCCTGGACTGCCTGGTGCTGGGCGACTACGAGCTGGAGGACGTCGTCAGCATCACGACCAAGCTGTGGGTGAACGGCCTTAAATTAGCGGCTGGTTAGCTGCGCCGGCCGATCTTGTTGCCCAGCCACACCAGTGGGTCGTACTTGCGGTCCACCACACGTTCCTTCATCGGGATGAGGGCGTTGTCGGTGATCTTGATGTGCTCCGGGCAGACCTCGGTGCAGCATTTGGTGATGTTGCAGAACCCGAGGCCGAACTCCTCCTGGGCCTGGTTCTTGCGATCCAGGGCATCCAGCGGATGCATGTCCAGCTCAGCAATCCGCATCAGGAAACGCGGACCGGCGAAGGCTGCCTTGTTCTCCTCGTGGTCGCGCACCACATGGCAGGTGTCCTGACAGAGGAAGCATTCGATGCACTTGCGGAACTCCTGCGATCGCTCGACGTCAACCTGGGCCATGCGGTATTCGCCGGGGGCCACTCCCTCGGGTGGTGCGAAGGCCGGAACCTCACGAGCCTTCGTGTAGTTGAAGGAGACGTCGGTGACCAGGTCCTTGATCACCGGGAAGGCTCGCAGCGGCGTCACGGTGATCACCTCGGCCTCGGTGAAGGTGGACATGCGCGTCATGCAGAGCAGTCGCGGCCGGCCGTTGATCTCGGCGCTACACGAGCCGCACTTGCCCGCCTTGCAGTTCCAGCGAACCGCGAGATCACCGGCCTGGGTCGCCTGCAGCCGGTGAATGATGTCGAGCACGACCTCGCCTTCGTTCACCTCGACGGTGAAGTCGGTCAGCTCGCCGGCCTCGGCGTCGCCACGCCACACTTGGAATTTCGCCTGATAGCTCATTCGGACACCTCCGGCAGCGCGGTGAGTTCTTCCTCGGTGAGGTACTTGCCCAGTTCGTCACGGGCGAAGAGCGAGATCAGGTCGTCGCGCATCGTCGACATCGGCTGGCGCACCACATCGATGCCATCGCCGCTCAGCGAGCAGATCAGGTTCACCCGACGCCAGTTCGGATCCATCTTCGGGAAGTCGTCGCGGGTGTGGCCGCCCCGGCTCTCCTCGCGTATCAGCGCGGCCCGGGCCACGCACTCGCTGACCGCCAGCATGTTGCGCAGATCCAGGGCCAGATGCCAACCGGGATTGAATTGCCGGTGCCCCTCGACGGTGACGGTGCGGGCGCGTGCCTTCAGCTCCTGCAGCTTGGCCAGGGCTTGCTCAACCTCGGCCGCCTTGCGGATGATCCCGACCAGGTCGTTCATCGTCTGCTGCAGTTCCTGGTGCAGGGTGTACGGATTCTCCCCGCCTTCATTGGCGAATGGCGCCAGAGCGTTACTGCTGGCCGCATCGACCTGCTCCGGGCTGACCTGGGGCCGATCGTGGCCGAGCGATTTCACGTACTGCGCGGAGCCGACGCCGGCTCGACGGCCGAAGACGAGTAGGTCCGATAGCGAGTTGCCACCGAGCCGATTCGACCCGTGCATACCGCCGGCCACCTCGCCGGCCGCGAAGAGTCCGGGGACCCGGGCCGCCGCCGCGGTGTCGGGATCGACCTCGACACCGCCCATCACGTAGTGACAGGTCGGGCCGACCTCCATCGGCTCGGAGGTGATGTCGACGTCGGCGAGTTCCTTGAATTGATGGTGCATCGACGGCAGCCGCTTGAGGATCTCGGCCGGCGTACGGCGGGAGGCGATGTCGAGGAAGACACCGCCGTGCGGTGAGCCCCGGCCGGCCTTCACCTCGGAGTTGATGGCCCGGGCCACCTCATCGCGGGGGAGCAGGTCGGGGGTGCGCTTGTTGTTGTCCGGGTCGTCGTACCAGCGATCAGCCTCGGCCTCGTTGTCGGCGTACTGACCGCGGAAGACGTCGGGGACGTAGTCGAACATGAAGCGCTTGCCATCGGAGTTGCGCAGCACCCCGCCGTCGCCGCGGACGGATTCGGTGACCAGGATGCCCTTCACCGACGGTGGCCAGACCATGCCGGTCGGATGGAACTGGATGAACTCCATATTCAGCAACGACGAGCCGGCCCGCAGGGCCAGGGCGTGCCCGTCGCCGGTGTACTCCCAGGAGTTCGAGGTGACCTTGAACGACTTGCCGACGCCGCCGGTGGCCAGCACGACGGCCGGAGCCCGGAAGAGCACGAACCGTCCGGATTCCCGCCAATACCCGAAGGCGCCGGAGATCGCCCCGGTGGGGCTGCGCAGCAGTTCGGTGATGGTGCACTCGGCGAACACCTTCAGACGGGCGTCGAGGTCGCCGGCCTCGCGCAGATCCTCCTGCTGCAGCGAGACGATCTTCTGCTGCAGCGTGCGGATGAGCTCCAGACCGGTGCGATCGCCGACGTGGGCCAGCCGTGGATACTCGTGACCCCCGAAGTTCCGCTGACTGATCTTGCCGTCTTTCGTGCGGTCGAAGAGCGCGCCGTAGGTCTCCAGCTCCCAGACCCGGTCGGGCGCCTCCTTGGCGTGCAGTTCGGCCATCCGCCACGAGTTGAGGAACTTGCCGCCTCGCATGGTGTCGCGGAAGTGGACCTGCCAGTTGTCGTGGGAGTTGACGTTGCCCATGCTGGCCGCGATCCCGCCCTCGGCCATCACCGTGTGGGCCTTGCCGAAGAGGGACTTGCAGATGATCGCGGTCCGCATCCCCTCCTCCCGTGCCGCGATGGCCGCCCGCAACCCGGCGCCTCCAGCCCCGATGATCAGGACGTCATAGTCGTGCGTCTCTACCTCAGCACTCATGCTTGACGATGCCCATCAGTCGAAGATGCTCCATTTAGTTGAAGAGTCTGGGGTCGGTGATCGTGCCGGAGGCGACCAAGGCGATGTAGCCATCGGTGATGACGAGGGTGGCCAGCGTCGTCCAGGCCAGCTGCATGTGCCGGGTGTTGAGCCGGCTGATGAACGTCCAAGCCTTGTAGCGGATCGGGTGGGCCGAGAAGTGCTTGAGCCGACCGCCCATCAGGTGACGGCACGAGTGGCAGGAGACCGTATAGGCCCAGAGAAAGAGCACATTGACCACGATGATGATGGTGCCGAGGCCGATCCCGAACCCGCCGTCGGCGCCGTGGAAGGAGCGAATGGCGTCATAGGTGTTGATGAGCGAGATGAGCACGGCGACGTAGAAGAAGTAACGATGCGCGTTCTGCACGATAAGTGGGAAGCGCGTCTCGCCGCTGTAACGCGAGTGCGGCTCGGGGACAGCGCAGGCCGGTGGTGAGAGCCAGAACGACCGGTAGTACGCCTTGCGGTAGTAGTAGCAGGTGAGCCGGAATCCGAGCAGGAACGGCAGTACCAGCAAGGCAAACGGTACGAAGGGCGGGAACTCGCCGAACCAGGTGCCGAAGTCCCGCGCACCCGGGTCGCAGGATGCCGAGACACAGGGGGAGGAGAACGGAGAGAGGTAGTGGTACTCCTCGACGAAGTAGGCCCGCTGGGAGGCGGTGCGGATCAGCGCGTAGAACAGCCACGCGGTGAGCAGCGTCGCGGTGAGCAGCGGTTGGATCCACCAGCGGTCTCTGCGAAGGGTGCCTGCGTCGACCTGGGCTCGACCCGGGGCGGCGACGCCGACGCGTGCGCCTGCGCGCGTCACCGTTTGGTGCCGTGATATCCGCCGATGCCCTCGTCGTCGGCGTCGCGCCACATCAGCGCGTCGACCGGAGTGTTGTCGATCTGAATCGGGGTGAGGGCAGGCTCCGGGGTACGCGTCGGCACGCCGACGAGGTCGCCGGCATCGATGCGTAGCCGCTCGATGTCGTTAACCAGTCGGCTGATCGGAGGAATATTGCCGTAGGCGCTCTGGGCATCACCCACGCGCGCCTGTAGCTCCTCGATCGCCCGATTGACCGCTCGTAGCTGCGTTGCGTCGCCACCGAATCCGCCCACGAATTCACCCCTCGAAAGTCGCCTGGTGAATCCAGTCTGGCCCTAAGTGGTCGCCGATGGAAGACCCAAAAGTGATCGGGCTCACTTCAGTCGCCGTGGCAAACGTCGGCTTCACCCACGCCATGCCCGTATCAGCCGGGCGTTACCCGTCGGCGAAGGATCTCGAACCGCGGTGCCGGGTATCGATTGTGCTCATCGGCGGCCGGTTGAGGGCCGAGAGGGACGATGTGTCACTCGGGTAGCGCGTCCCGTCGTGGCCGAAGGTGCTGAGGCCGATGCCGGAGTCGGCGACCCCGACCCGGGCGAGAGTGCTGGCCAGGATCTGCCGACTCATCACGGCGAGCTCGTTCAATTCACGATTGCGATGGGTGCGGACACCCAGGTTTACCTGAGCGATCGCCTCCATTCCATAGCGACGATAGGTGTCGATGAGGATGCCGATCTCCACCCCGTAGCCGGGGGCGAAGGGGATCGCGCGCAGTAGCTCGCGGGTGGCGGCATACTCTCCGCCGAGCGGCTGGAGGATGTCACCCAGATCGGGGAGTAGACCGGTCAGCAGCGGTCGCGCCACCAACTGGGTGACCCGCCCGCCGCCGTGAGCGTCGGTGCGGCCATCGATCGTCAGCGGTCGCCGGTAGAAGCCCTTCACCAGCTGCACGTCCGGTTGGAGCAGCAGCGGGCCCACCAGGGCCGGGACGAATCGTGGACTCGGGTTCAGGAGATCGGAGTCCACGAAGACGACGATGTCGCCCTCGGCCACCGCCAGCGAGCGCCAGAGGACCTCCCCCTTGCCCGGACGGACCGGCAGGTCGGGCAGGGCCTCCTCGCGCGTCCAGACCTGAGCGCCGGCAGCCGCAGCCAATCGACGGGTGCTGTCAGTCGAGCCGGAGTCGAGGACGATCAGCTCGTCGACCAGACTGCCCAGCAGCGGTGAGATGCTTCCGACGACGGTGGCGACGGTCTCTTCCTCGTTGAGGGCCGGAAGGACGACCGAGATCGTCCGGCCACGTTTCGCGGCAACGAGTTGGGTGACGCTCCACCTCGGTTTTGGCCAGAAATTACGGGGTGCATCCGGCGCCATCGTCGTTCCCTTCGCCAGTTAGCGGAAGTTGGATCAGAGCTTGCAGGCACCCGAGATCGGCTTGCCGTTGAAACGGTCATCGAGGAAACTCAGGACATCCGGTGTTTTGATGATGCCGAGAGTCACGTGCTCTGACAGGGCCACCGGCTGCGCGATCACCTTCACCCCGGCGCTGCAGTACTTCTTGATCAGGGCAACCGAATCGGCGGTTGGAATGGCCTCATCGAGCAGCGAGTAGTAGTCATAGATGGGCGCCACCGGCATGTTCTGCCCCAGGTTGTCCAGCGCGATTATCGACTGGTTCTGCGGCAGGTCGATTCCGTTGGGGACGGTGGTCAGGTCATTGACATTGGTGAACGCCACGTTGACTACGAAATCGGCGGTGCACTTCTGATCGACGGCGGCGAAGACGGAGAGGCCCTTGGCGTTCAGCTGTGACTTGATATTCCACTCGGGGTATCCGTGGCTGACCCCGACGATCGCGCCGAGCATGAAGCCGACGAACGGTCCACCGTTGAGTTGCTTGTAGGAGTTTTCCAGGTTCGCCGGTGCCCCACCGAACGCGATCCCGGCGATCTTCAGATCCGGGGCGTAGCTGTGCTGGAGTTCGGCGGTCCAAGCGGTTGCGTGACCGCCTCCGGAGTAGCCCCAGGCGCCGACCGGTGTGCTGCTGTTGAAGCCCGCCGGTGCGAAGCTGAGTGCGGCCCGAATGCCGTCCAGGGCGATATGTGCCGCCTGGCGTCCGACCAGGAACCCTGAATTCGGACCCTCGAAGTCGGCCACATCGAGGGCGAAACCCTTGTTCAGCGCCTCGGCCATGAGCGACTGCTCCTGACCGGTCAGCACGGCGCTGTTGGTCTCGAGCGTGTAGGACGGAGCGCACTGCGACCCGGTGCTGTCCTCGGCGGTCTGATAGGCAATGAGCGGGCGGCTAGCCGCCTTTCCGGTGTACTTGGCCGTCGGCACCAGCAGGGTGGTGACTGAAGTGATGGGCTGGTCGTGAGCATCGTTGGAGCGGTAGGCCAACTGCCAGGCGGTGAGCGGGACGTTCAGCCCGAGGAAGGCGATCTTCGCCGGAACTGTGCGCGAGCGAATCACTTTCCCGTTCGGCAGATCGGCGAGGTTCGCCGGCGAGGCATAGAACGGGTCGTTGGCCGGGACGGGGAAGGTCGCTGCTGTGTCAGCTCCGGCGCCGACTTGGTTGAGGCCGGCGTTGAGGCCGACCCCGGCGGCGCTCACCAGGATCGTCGCCACGGCCAGGCCGACGGAGAGCTTTCTGTTTCGGATCTGAACCCGCCCCGCAGTCATACGATCTCCCTTTGCTCGTGAAAAAGCGACAGTGGGCAGCGTCGGTCTCTCCGGTGTCCCTGCTAGATCTTGGTAGATCTAGGTAGATCTTGGTAATTCTTGCCAGGGAGGATATTCCGATTACAGCCCGTCACTCATCGCTAAAATTGCATTGCCAATGCAGTGCTCAGAACTGACTTCTTGCACAGCATTCCAATAACGTGTGAACCGGTCCGTCTTCGTTGTCGGCCGGTGCAATTCCTGCCGACGATTGCAGCCGAAGTTACCGGTCGGTAAGGAGTCTTACCATTCCGTAAGTTAGGGGTCTTTGACCTCGAAAGAAAGCGGTACTGAGGGTTGATTTAGTGATCTACAGCACATGTTTGTAGAAGTACCTAGTACTTAACGTGGCAGGAACACGTACCAGGTACAAAAAGTGAGGAGACGACTGCATAACGTCACTTTCTGTCCGTTCTGCCCTGAACACCGGGCTTCAACGCGGGAATTTGCAGCGAGGAGACGTGACCATTCCTGATGTCCCTGAGGGTCGCCGGGTCGATCTGGGCGGTTGAACCGGTCGCGGTGGCAACGCTTGAGTTCCGAACGCCCCATCGCATACACTCGCGCCCAACCCGAGGCAATTGATAAATGTCGATCTTTATGCGCTCGGCTTAGGCTAGGAAATCGGGGGACATATTAATGGTTAAATTCGGGCTCGTAGAGAAGTGGGAACCGGTCCCTGGCCGCCTGATTTCCTGGGCGCCTACCTCAGCGTCGCGGGCAGCAGCGGCCAGCGCGCCCGCGCACCCCACTCCGCCCTCGCACATTCAAGAGGCATACCTTGAATCGGCCCACCGAAATCGCGATTCGGGCTTTCGCTTCTCCCGGCTATGCCTCATAACCTTTGACATTGCCGGACGCCTTGACGTGGCCGCGATGACCTCGGCGGTGAACTCATTCGTCACCCGCCATGACACTTTCCTGACCTGGTTCACAACTGACGACCAGGGGTGTCAACGACACCTCGTCGACGCCTCCGACGTCGAGCTGGCGCCGACCGACCACGGCGTCTTCACCGACTCCGAACAGATACGCGACCATGTACAAACCGCAACACCGGGCCCGGATGTCTGGGAGTGCTTCACCTTCGGAGTGGTCGAACAACCCGAGCGCTTCACGGTGTATGCGGCGATCGACCACCTCGCCACCGACGGTATCTCGCAGGCCCTCACGATCTATGAGTTGCGTGAGCTGTACACCTGCGCGCTCAATGGTGAGGGGGCCGAGCTGGCCGAAGCGGGCAGCTACATCGAGTACTGCGCGCGGGAGCGGGCAGCGAGCGCGCGGCTCGACCTGGACTCCCCGACGGTGCGCAGCTGGATCGAGATCGTCCAGGCCAATGGCGGAGATCTACCGACTTTCCCACTTGATCTTGGCATGGGCGAGGCGGGCTACACCCGCACGGCCGATACTGCGTATCCGCTACTGGATCCGGCCCGCGCGTCCCGGTTCGACGAGGCCTGCGAACGGGTCGGGGCCAAATTCAGCGGCGGAATCTTCGCCGCCGCGGCGCTGGCCCAGTACGAGCTGACCGGACGACCGGTCTACCTGGGTCTCACCCCGAAGAGCACTCGCTCCACTCCCGGCGAGTGGGCGGCGATCGGCTGGTTCGCGAGCCTGATCCCCATCCAGTTCAGCGTGACGGGTGCGTCGTCGTTTCTGCAGTTGGCCGCTGTCGCCCAGCAGGCCTTCGTAGCTGGGAAGGAACTCGGCGACACGTCCTACCACCGAGTGCTGGAGTTGGTGACGGCAGAGCACGCAATCACCACCAAACCTGGTTGGACCGCGCCGATGATCTCCTACGTCGACGTTCGGAAGCTTCCGGGGGAGGAGGAGTTGGCGGCGGCTCGGGTCGGCCTCGTCGGCCTCTTCGGTAGCCGGGGCAGCTCGGAGGACGTTTTCATGTGGATCAACCGGTTCACCGATCACACCGGCGCCGTCTTCCTCTACCCGGACACCGAGCAGGCGGCGCGATCCATCGACGTCTACTTCGCCAAGATCAACGAGATCTTTCAGACGGTTGTCGATGAGGGTGACTATCGCCCCACAATTCCCGATGCGGCGGGCGTGGACCCTCTCAGCGGATCGGGGCTGGATCGATTCGAGCCGGCGGCGCGCCGATAGCGATGGCCACTCCGGAGGCGGCGGTGTCGGCGATCTCGGTCCCGCCGAGCGCCGCGCGGACGACCCACAGCGAGCACAGCGAGTGGCTTGCCCTCGGCGTCTGCCTGATCGCCGTCTTCATGCAGATGCTCGACGTCACCGGCGTGAACATCGCGTTGCCGGCGATCGGGGCCGGACTGCAGGCCCCGCCCAAGTCGCTTCAGCTCATCCCGATCGCCTACACGCTGACCTTCGCCTGCTCGCTGTTGACCGCGGCGCGCATCGGCGACCGCTACGGTCGCCGTCGAATGTTCCTCGTTGGTCTGGCCGCGTTCGCCCTCATGTCGGTCGCCTGCGGCTGTGCCACGGACGTGCCGATGCTGGTCGGGTTCCGGCTCGGTCAGGGGGTAGCCGGCGCGCTGATGGCGGCGCAGACGGTCGCGGTCATCGCGAATGCCTTCGCTCCGCTCAGTCGCCCGGCGGCCTTTGCCATCTATGGTGCGACGGCCGGGATCGCCAGCCTCGTCGGTCCGAACGTCGGCGCCGCACTACTGGTGCTCAACCCGGGTGGTCTCGGCTGGCGGCTAATCTTCTTCGTCAATGTCCCACTCGCCCTCGTCGCCGTTCTGATCGGGCGGCGCTGCATCGCTGAGTCCAGGATCATGCCGCAGCCACGACTCGATCTGCCCGGAGCGGCACTGTCGTGCGGCGGCTTGCTTCTGTTCGTGGGGGCCCTGACCGTTGGCAGCACGACCGGTTGGGGGCCTGTCGCACTGGTGGCCCTGGCCGTCGCACCACTCCTGCTGCTGCTCTTCGTGATCGTCGAGGTGAGGCGGGAGAACCGCGGTGGCGATCCGCTCTTCCGGGTCGCGCTGCTCCTGCGGCCGAGCTTCGGCTGGGGAGCGCTGCTGGCCCTGCTTGTCTACGGTATTTTCACCGGTCTGGTCTTCACCCTGTCACTCACCCTGCAGTTCGGCGTCGGACTATCCGCGGCGCAGACGGGCGCCGTCTCGTTGCCCCTGGCGTTGGGCGCCATCGGATTCGCCGCCGTCTCACCGCGGCTGTTCCGGCGATTCGGCGCGCGCCTGCTCGTTGCCGGGACAGCCGGCCTGGCGCTGGCCCTCCTCGTGATGGCCCTATTCGTCGATGGGCTTGATGGCTGGAGCTCGGCTTTTCGGCTCGGCCTGCCGTTGCTGCTGGCCGGGGCCGGCGTCGGCGTCTTCATCGCGCCGCTACCGGTGACGCTGCTTCGGGACGTGGCACAGCGTGATCTCGGCTCGGCCTCCGGGGCCCTTCCGACGATCCAGCAGATCGGGTGTGCCCTCGGGTTCGCAGTCGCGGCGGGCATCTATTTCGGGCGGATGGATGCCTCGCCGTCGACCTCGGAGGTCTATCTGCACGCGCAGCAGACGGTGCTAGTGGTGCTTGCTGCGGCGGCCATTGTTGCCGCCGCCGTCGCGGCTCGGATTCCGCGCGATGACACGCGCCTCAGCGCGGCGATGACTTCATGATGTGGTCGCCGGTTCCGGCGTCTCCTCATCCTCCTCCGTCCCGGGTTGCCGCCTCGGAATCCGCCCGGTGAGCAGCAGCGCCCCGGCCGCTAGCAGGGCGGTGACGCCGAAGGCGTTCTGCAGAGCGCCGAGGCGGGCGTCCGCGTTGATCGACACGATCGTGTCGATACTCGCCGGCGGGACGTTGGCCTTCTCCAGTGCACTCCTGAGCTGTGTGTCGGAGATGAAGGGGACTCCGCTGACAAGCTCGGTCGAGGCCTGGGTCTTCACTGAACTGGGAATTGAGGGGTTGCTCTGAATCTCGCTCGTGACAGCCGTGCTGAGACTGGCCAGCAGGACCGATCCGATTAGCGCCGTGCCGAGCGATGCCCCGAGATTCGTGGCTGTGTTCTGAAGTCCACCGACCTCGGCCGACTCCGAATCGGGGACGGCCGACACGGTGACATTCCCCAGCTGCGAGGAGAGCGCACCCAGACCCGCCCCGATCAGCAGCATCGGAATCGCCACCACGGCCGCGTTGGCCCCGGGGTCCATGCCGGCGACTAGAACGAGAATTCCGGCGAGGAGTGAGAAGAGCCCCAAGCGCACGACCCGGCGTGGGTTCGCCCGTGGCGCGATCTTGGGGATGCCACCGGCCGCGAGCAGGAGTGCGACGGAGAGCGGGAAGATCCGCAACCCCGTCTGAAGCGCATTCAGCTGCAGCACCACGGAGAGGAAGAGGGGGACCGCGAAGAAGACGCCGGCCTGCACCAGGTACTGCGAGAAGAACATGCTGAGGCCACCGGCGAGCTGACGGTTGCTGAGCAGTTCGGTGCGCAGCAGTGCGGCGGCGCCCCGGCGTTCGCGACTGCGCTCCCAGCTCAGGAAGAAGTAGACGATCACCAACCCGCCGACGATCAGCCAGATAGTCGGTGAGACTCCGAACCAGGACGGGGCGCCCGGCTTCGACTCGACCCAGCCCCACTCACTGGAGCGCAGGACGCCGAAGACGATGCTGCCCAGACCGGCGATTGAAAGCAGCGATCCCACCAGGTCCAGCTTGCCCGGGGTCGCTGGGACGTCGGCGATTCGTTTCAGGAAGACCAGGATCACCGCGACGATGACGACCTCGCCGGCGAAGACGTATCGCCAAGAGGCGAAGGTGGTGACGGTACCGCCGATCAGCGGCCCGGCCGCGACCGCCATCGCGCCGGCTGCAGCCACGAGCCCGTAGGCACCGGAGCGCTGGGCCGGGGCAAAGTTCGCCGCCACCAGTGCCACGATCGCGGGCATGATCAGCGACGCCCCGACGCCCTCCAGCACCGACCAGCCCAAGAGCAGCACACCCAGATTCGGGGCCACGGCGGTTAAGCCGGAGCCGGCGGCGTAGATGACCAGACCGATACCGAAGGCCCGTTTGCGCCCGAGGATGGTCCCCAGTTTGCCGCCGGTGATCATCAGGGTGGCCATCACGAGCGTGTAGAGGGTGATGGCCGTCTGGATCCCGCTGATCGTCGTCCCGAGGTCGGAGGCCACCGTGGCCATCGACACGTTCATGACCGAACTGTCCAGGGTCATCAGGAACTGGCCTGCCGCCAGCACCGCGAGCACCAGGCTCGCTCCGGACCGCACAGTTGGCGCGTTTGATGCACTCATCGAGATCTCACCTTCGCCGAGCAAGGGCACAGGCAGCCCGATGCGGCCCGAGCTGGCCCAGTGGGGCCAGTGCTACAACTCGCATCGAATGATCTATCGGGCCTCTTCGCTTCGCAAGGATGTCGGGCTGCGACGGCGCGTCTGCATCGCCGGACCGGCGCGCAGTAGGGCGGCGGATACTCGTGGGGTGCCCAGGATCGGACGGCTGCATCACACGATCATCGACTGCCCGGATCCGCCTGCGCTGGCGGCCTTCTACAGCGCACTGCTCGGGCAGCCGATCACCTATGCCGACGACGAGTTCGTGGTCGTCGCACACGACGACACGAGCTCGGGGCTGGCGTTTCAGTTGGCCCCAGATCTGGTGGCGCCCACCTGGCCGGATCCACAAGTGCCTCAGCAGTTTCATCTCGACGTGATGGTCGACGATCTCGCCACCGCGGCGGAGCTGGTCGAGCTGTTGGGCGCGCGGCGACTCAACGGCGAGTGGGTCTTCGCCGACCCGGCCGGACATCCGTTCTGTCTGATCCCTCGACCCGGTTGGGCGGCGCCGGTGAGCGAAGCGCAGTGATCGCTGCCTGTAGTTGCTGAACTGCAGGAAGTAGTAACTAATTGTTTCGTGGCTGGGCGCTTTCGGTATTCGTGTGGTGCATAATCCAACCGAGGGTAATTGCTCTTCGCGGCGAGTTTGGTTGAATTCGCAACTCTCGCAGGATTGGTCTCGACATTTCGAATATCACCCCGACGGCCCTGTCGAAAGGTTGCCCCCGGTGCCTACGAGTTGCAGCGTGATGAAGGCTCCGTCGGAGTTGGCACCTGCGGTCGCTCGTGTCGCAGTGGCCTTCATTGAATCTCTCGTAACCGCGGCCGGTGCCTCTGGTGGCATGTTGAAAATGCGCGGGCACGGTGAATTATTTGCCGATGGGCCGGAGATCGGTGTTACTTCGGTGTACACCGTCCTTCACGACTGCCTGCTCGCCGCGGAACGATCAGCGACCGGAACGGGCACCGAAATCGTCGGGGGTGGCGATTCGGCGCTCCACATCTTGTCAGTGGGGTGCGCGCGCGGAGCGGTTGTGCTGAGCCGCCGAGACGCAACGTGGACCGAACGCGAAGTTACCCTGGTCGAACTGGTGATCCAGACCAGCAGCGAACTCACCTTCACTTCGGCCAGGGGTCGGACCGGGTCGACGGCGAACGGATCCGAGGGTCGGGCGGCGGCTCCGAGCGTCGATGTGCTGCGACAGGCGATTGCCGACGCCGTCGCCGACGAACAGATGCACCTGGAGTTCCAACCGGAGCTGAATCTGGTCTCGGGGGAGTTGCTCGGCTTGGAGGCGCTGCTGCGCTGGGACGAGCCCACCGTGCGGGGCCAGGGGCGTGACGAGGTGATCGCACTGGCCGAGGAGAGCGGGCTGATGCCGGTCCTCGGTGACTGGGTCTTCGATGCGGCCTGTGACCAACTCGCCCAGTGGGTGGCCGACCTGCCGACCTTTGCCTGGCCGGTGCGGGTGAACGTATCGGCACTGCAGCTCACCGACCAGTTCGTGGACCGTATCGAGAAGCGGCTGCGGCAGGGGGATGTGCGCGCCGAGTTGCTCTGCATCGAGCTGACCGAACATGTGGCGCTCGCTGATCAGGGCCGCTTCGACGGCGTGAACTCCACTGACGACGGCGCTAATCGCGACGTGCTGCAGCGGATCCGCGCGCTCGGAGTGAAGCTCGCACTCGACGACGTCGGCACCGGGCACAACTCGTTGAGCCGCATCAAAGACACCCCACTGGACATCCTCAAGATCGACCGCAGTTTCATCACCGATCTCGACTCCCACCCCTTCAACCACGCCATCGTCGATGCGATTGTGCTGCTCGGACGCGAACTCGACCTCGAAGTGGTCGCCGAGGGCGTCGAGACGGCAGCCGTGGCCCGAGCGCTGTTGAAGGCAGGCTGCTGGCGCGCGCAGGGGCACCTGCTCAGCGCGGCGGCCTCGGCTCAGTCGTTGCGTCCGCTGCTCGCCTCGGGACGGCTGATCGATCCGTCACTTCCGTTCGGTGACTGGTAGCTAACGTCCGTAGGTTGCCAGCAGCTGCGCCCGGGCCAGCGTGTGATAGGCCAGATTGAACGAAAGCACGGCGGGCGAGACGTCGGAGTCGATCTCCAGCGCGTCCGTATCAACGGCGTGCACCACGAAGTAATAGCGATGATCCCGGTCGCCCTCCGGTGGCTGCGGGCCCCCGTACTCCTTCGTTCCCCAATCGGTGCGCAGCGAGATTGCCGCGCCGAGGTCCGGCAGATTTGACCCGGCGCCGGTGGCCAGTTCGGTGACCTCGACCGGCAGGTTGGCCACCGCCCAGTGCCAGAAGCCCGACGGTGTCGGCGCGTCCGGGTCGAAGCAGGTCACCGCGAAGCTGCGCGTGCCCTCCGGAAACCCGGACCAGCTCAGCTGGGGCGATAGATTCTGCGCACCCTCCGCGGTGCCGGGGTAGAGAAACTTCGCCCCGATCGGCTCACTTTCGCTGATGTCGCTGCTGGTCAGCTGGAAAGTGGGGACAGCGGGAAGGTAGTCGTAGGGGTTGGGTGTGACGGCGCGGTCGAGGCTCATGGACTCTCCTTGGTAGCGATTCCGGACCTGAACATAAACTCTATTCACCCCTGGTTGACGACTGCGGCCGACCGCCCCTGACCAGCAACGGACGTGACTCACACGCAATGGCTAATTCCATCGACAGCACCGAATCCATCGACAGCATTGGCAACATCGAAGATACTGCTGACCCCACTGACTCGAGACCTCTCATCGTGGGCATCGGTGGGTCCAACCGCCCCGGGTCGAGTACGGACCGCCTCCTGCACTTCGCACTCGAGCAGGCCGAGCGGCAGGGGGCACGGATCAGCCTCTTCACCGGTGCCGCGCTGGGTGCACTCCCGATCTACGGCACGGCTGAACTGCCGCAGGAGAGCGACTTCACCGACACCGTGGCCCGCGCCCGCGGGATCATCGTCGCCACCCCCGGCTATCACGGTGGGATGTCGGGCCTGCTGAAGAACGCCCTCGATCATCTGGAGGGGCTGCGCGGCGGCGACGCGCCGTACCTGGACGGTCGGGCCGTGGGGCTCATCGTCACAGCTGCCGGCTGGCAGGCCGGGGGGACGACCCTGGTGTCGCTTCGTTCGACGGTCCACGCGCTGCGTGGGTGGCCGACGCCCTTCGCCGCGACGCTGAACTCGGTGGAGCCGATCTTCGATGATGCCGGTCAACCGTTGGAGCAGGTGGCGCAGGCACTGAAGATCGTGGCCGGCCAGGTGATGGACTTCGCCCGGTGGCGCGCCGCCGGGCGGTAGTGGCTGCGTCCTAGGCTAATTTTCTGGTGCCTCGAGTCCTAGGCTGGTTTTTGGTGCCTCGAGTCCTAGGCTAATTTTCTGGTGCCTCGAGTCATAGGCGGCGCTGCTCGACGAGCAGGCAGCGATCCTCCACGTAGATCAGTCCGGCCGAATGGGCGATCTCGCGAGCCTCGGCCGAGTAGATATCCAGCTGCAGCCACACTGCCTTCGCGCCGATTGCCACTGCCTGCCGCACCACATCCGGCGTCTGGGCGGACGGGCGGAAGACGTTGACGAACTCGACCGGCTCCTCCACCTCGTCCAGGCTGGCGTACGCGGTGGTGCCGAAGATCTCCGGTCGTCGCGGATTGACGGGCAGGATTCGCCACCCATGACGCTGCATGTGAGCCGGAACGTAATGCGCCGCCTTGGCCGGGTCGGCACTCGCGCCGACCACGGTGATGGTGGCGAACGACCCGAGAATCTCGGCGATGGAGGTGTTCATCTCGGTCATTGTCAATTCCCCTGGGTGGTCGCATGAGATCCGACCAGCAGCTCTGGTGGCGGCCGGCGTGGTGGTCTTTCAGCCTTCAATCGGTCCGGAAGCTTGTTGACGGCGGCGCCGAGGATGATCGTCAGCAGCACATAACACGCAGTCAAGGGTCCCACCTTCGGCTCGATCCCGGCTCCGACGGCAAGCGTCGCGATGACGACGGAGAACTCGCCGCGCGGGATCAGCGTGACCGCCGCCCGCCACCGTCCGCGTCGCTTGATCCGCGCCCGCCGCGCCGCGACGTAACCGGTGCCGAGCTTCGTCACCGAGGTGACCACGAGCAGAGCCACGGCCAGCGGCAGGACCGGAAGAAGTGTGCCGGGCGCGGTCGATAGGCCGAAGAAGACGAAGAATGCCGCGGCGAAGACGTCGCGCAGCGGCCCCAGCACCTCGATTGCCGTGTGGGCCACTGTGCCGGAGACTGCGATGCCGACGAGAAACGCGCCTACGGCGGCCGAGACCTTCAGTGCGTCGGCGATACCGGCGACGAGCAAAGTAAGCCCGAGCACGCCGAGCAGCAGCGACTCCTTGTCGTCGGCCGAGACGAGCTTGGTGACCTGGTCGCCGTACCGGGTGGCCAGGATCAGCACGATCGTCACGGTGACGGTGGCTACGCTGACGGCGATGACGATCTTGCTCGCGCCACCGCCGGCCAGCAGCGCGGTGAGCAGCGGCAGGAAGAGCGCCATCGCCAGGTCTTCCATCACCAGGACCCCAAGAATTGCCGGTGTTTCCCGGTTTCCCAGGCGCCCGGAGTCACCGAGCATCTTGGCGATCACGCCCGAAGAGGAGACCCAGGTGACGCCGGCCAGGGTCACCGCGGCGATCGGACCCCACCCGGCGATGAGGGCGAGTCCGGCGCCGGGCAGCGCGTTCAGCGCCGCATCCAGTGCGCCGATCGGGTACTGCGTACGCAGGCTGCTGCGCAGCTCGTCGGCCGAATACTCCAACCCGAGCATCACCAGCAGGAGAATGACCCCGATCTCGGACGCGGTCTGAAAGAAGTCGTGGCTGGCGGTGAGCGAGATGAAGCCGCCCTGCCCGAAACAGAGGCCGGCGAGCAGATAGAGCGGGATAACCGGGATCTTGAGGCGGCGGGCGACGCGTCCGAGAACGCCGAGGCTGAAGAGCACGGCGCCGAGTTCGATGAGCAGGACCGCAGCATGGGACGTCGGTGAGTGCTCGGCCGCCGAAAGCATGATCAGCCGCTCGGTCGGTGATCGGTGCCTGGGGGCGGCGCCGGATTGGTCGCCGGATTGGTCGCCGGATTCAGCGTTCCGGCCAGGATGTGGGCGACCTGATCCACCGCGTCCTGGGTGCCGACGGTCACCACCAGGTCGCCGGGCATCAGCACGAAATCGGGCGTGGGCGACGGGATGGCGGCGCTGCGGCGCAGCACCGCCACGATCGACGCCCCGGTGAGGGTGCGCACCTGCGTGTCGCCCAACGGCCGGCGGGCGTACGGCGAGTCGTGGGGGATCGGCAGTTGCTCGACGATCAGACCCTCCGCCTGCATCTGAAGGGCGGCCAGCCGCGAGGTAAGTTGCGGGGCGCCGAGAATCTCGGCCACCGCATTCGCCTCATCGTCGGTCAGCGCGATGCTGAGCGCCGAGCCGTCGCCGTCCTCGTCGTAGATGACCAGGTCACGCAGACCGGTGCGGCGGGTGACGATGCCGATGCGGTGCTCGTCCCGGAGCTCGATCTCCTGGCACACACCGATGCCCGGGAGCACCCGGCTGCTGATCTCCACGTTCATCTGAAGAAGCTTACAGAAATGCGGCAATCGGCCGGGTTGCTCAGGGGTTGATCAAGCGCCGGTCAAGCGCACAGCGCTCGCCGATTGCTCGTCCATTACTCGCCCAGCCGAGCCAGCAGCGCCTCGTGCAGAAGGCCATTACTGGCCGCGGCGTTGCCGTGCAGCACACCATCGCGTCCGTTCAATCCGGTGAAGCGGCCGCCGGCCTCGGTCACGATCGGAGCGAGAGCGGCCATATCCCACAGCGACAGTTCAGGCTCAGCCGCGAGGTCCACCGCGCCCTCGGCCACCAGCATGTACGACCAGAAATCGCCGTATCCGCGGGTGCGCCAGACGACATCGGTGAGCTCCACGAAAGCCGCGCGGCGATCCAGTTCGGCCCATCCACCGAGCGAGGCATACGAGAGGCTGGCGTCGGCGAGGTCAGCCACCTTGGAGACGGCCAGCCGCCGGGGCTCGGCACCGAGCGCGGTCATCCAGGCGCCGGCGCCCTTGGCCGCCCACCAACGCCGGGCCAATGCCGGGGCGGACACCACGCCGACCACCGCCTCATCGCCGTCCATCAGCGAGATGAGGGTGGCCCAGACCGGCACGCCGCGCACGTAGTTCTTGGTGCCGTCGATCGGGTCGATGACCCAGCGCCGGGCGGAGTTGCCGATCGATCCGAACTCCTCGCCCGACACGGCATCGTCTGGCCGCTCTTCGTTGATGAGCGCCCTCAGCTGGGTCTCTACGGCACGGTCGGCGTCACTGACCGGCGTCAGATCGGGCTTCGTCTCGACGGCCAGGTCCAGGGCACCGAAGCGCCGCATCGAGTGGGTGTCGGCGGCATCGGCCAGCCTGAGCGCCAGTTCCAGATCGGGCGCTAGATCCGCGCCGTAGGGGTGTGGTTGGACCATGTGGGCAGGCTACCGTCGTGGACGTGAACGTCGATACGGCAGGCATTCAGCCACCAGTTGGCACCGACGGCGCCTCACCTCCGGGCCTATCGCAGCCGGGCCTATCTCAGCGGGGCGTATCTCAGCGGGGTGCGGTCGAGCCGTTCCACGTCATGCGGACCATGGAACTGGCCGCGGCACGCCGCGCCGCCGGTCTGGCCGTCTACGACCTCTCGGTCGGACAACCGCTCACCCCGGCACCCGCGTCGGTGCTCGCCGCGGCGCACCGTGCCCTGCACTCCGACCGCATCGGCTACACCCCCGCCCTCGGCTTACCGCAGCTGCGTGAGGCGATCTGCGAGCACTATCGACGTACCTATGGCGTCGACGTCGCCAGCAGTCAGGTCGCGCTCACGACGGGATCCTCGGGGGGCTTCCTGCTGTCCTTCCTCGCCGCCTTCGACGCCGGGGATAGCGTCGTGGTCACTCGTCCGGGCTACCCGGCCTACCGGAATCTGCTCTATTCATTGGGTTGTCAGGTGGTCGAACTGCCTTGTGCGGCCGAAGCCGGCTTTCAGCCGACGATTGAGCAGCTTCGGGCACTCGATCCGGTGCCGGCCGGCCTGGTGCTGGCGAGCCCGGCCAATCCGACCGGCACGATGCTCGCGGCCGATGCGCTGCGGGAGATCGCCGAGTGGTGTGAGCAGGCGGGCGTCCGGCTGATCAGCGACGAGATCTATCACGGCATCACCTACGGAGATCCGGCGACGACGGCCTGGGGCCTTGGCCGGTCGGCCATCTGTGTCGGCTCCTTCTCCAAGTACTTCTCGATGACCGGGTGGCGACTGGGCTGGCTGCTGCTGCCCGAGGAGCTCGTCGATTCAGTCGACCGGTTGGCCGGCAACTTTGCCCTCTGTCCGCCGACGCTGTCGCAGCACGCGGCCCTGGGAGCCTTCGATGCCTACTCCGAGCTCGATGACAACGTGGCGCGGTACCGGGCGAATCGCGATTTCATGCTGGGCCGTCTCCCCCACTGCGGGTTGGATCGGCTGGCCCCAGCCGATGGCGCGTTCTACATCTACGCCGACGTCTCCCGCTGGACCGCCGACTCGCTGGCCTTCGGCGCCCGACTGCTGGCCGAGACCGGAGTGGCGGTGGCCTCGGGGATCGACTTCGATCCCGTCGACGGTGGGCGCTTCATCCGGATGTGCTTCGCCGGGGACGCCGGCGAGATAGCGACGGCGACATCTCTGCTGCAGGAGTGGCTGGGGCGGCAGCCGGCGATCAGCTAACCGCCTCCGGCTCACGCAGCGGTTCGGCCACGTCGCTCATCTGCAGTACCTCGACCGGGTCGCCGACGCGGATCTGAGACTGTGCACTGTCGGCGGTCTGATCGCTGAACTCGGCCACCGAGAGATCGGGAATGAGGTTGACGCCAAACCAGGTCGCGCCATCCCAGCGCCGCCGACTGGCCAGTGTGGTGATCGGCTCCTTCCCCTTCTCGGCGGTCTCGGGGTTGATCGTGGTCAGCACGCAGCGATCGCAGGCCTTCACTGCCCGGAAGGTCGAGGAACCGATCCGGATGTGCCTCCACTGATCCTCGACGAACGGTTCGCCCCCACGCACCACCACGTTGGGACGGAAGCGAGTGATCGGCACCGGGCCCTCGTCGCTGCGCGGGCCGTCGGCGATCCACTCGTTCAGCTGCGCCAGTGACTCCTCGCTGGCCAGCAGCAGCGGGTAGCCGTCGGCAAAGGAGACCCGGTCGGCGCTGTCGCTGAAGAGGGGATTGGGGGAGCGACGGGTCGGATCGTCCAGATACACCAAGCGCACCCGGCGGCCGAGGAATGAGCTGAGCCAGGCGTGCGCGGAGTCAGCGGCGCTGGTGGCAACGACTTCGCTTCGCCAGATCTGCACGGGCAGCCGGACACCGGCTGGAATCGCGACCTCGAGATCGTCCATCTCGGGAGCGTTGAAGCGCAGCCCGCTGCCGTTCTCCCGCGCCGTGATGAGCAGCAGCCGTGGCACCTCGCGGGCGGTGACGACCTTGCCCGCCTCGTCGACCAGCATCCAGCGACGGTCACCGGCCAGCCCCCAGGGCTGCACCAGCGCGACGCTCAACTCCTCCCGGCGGGTCGACTTCACCGGATAGCGGAAGATCTGACTCAGCTCGATCGGCACCCACCCAGGCTAGCGAAGGCCTACTCGGAGCGCGTCATCTCCGGCGCGGCCGACCGGGTTGCGACCAGCCGGCGGAAGGCGGCCAGCCGCTGCGGCGTCGACTCGCCGGAGGCCACCCAGGTGTCGAGGTAGCAGCCATCGGCGGCCGAAAGGTGTTCACAACCGGGCGGGCATTTGTTCACGCCGTCTTCCAGATCCGGGAAGGCCCAGAGCAGGTCCTCGACCCCGACGTGGGCCAGGCCGAAGGAACGGACGCCCGGCGTATCGATGACCCAGCCGGCTGAATCCGGAAGCGGCAGCGCGATCGCCGAACTGGAGGTGTGCCGCCCCTTCCCGATGGCGCTGACGACCCCGGTACTGCGCATCGCATCGGGCACCAGAGCGTTGATGAGCGTCGACTTGCCGACACCGGAGTGACCGACGAAGACGGACCGATGTCCGACCAGCCGCTCCAGCAACGGGGCCAGGTCGCCGCCGCGCTGCGTGATCACCGCGGGGACGTCCAGTGGTTCGTAACGGGCCAGCACCTCATCGGCCGGTGCCAGATCGGCTTTGGTGAGACAGAGGATCGGCTCCATTCCGGCCGACAGCGCAGCCACCACACAGCGGTCGATGAGCCCGTAGCGCGGTCCCGGCTCGGCCAGGGCGGTGACGATGATCATCTGGTCGGCGTTGGCCACGACCACCCGCTCGAAGGGGTCGGTGTCATCAGCGGTGCGGCGCAGTACTGTGCTGCGCTCGGCGATTCGAACGATCCGGGCCAGCGCGTCGACCTCACCCGAGAGGTCACCGACCACGCTCACCTCATCGCCGACGGCGATGCCCTTACGGCCCAGTTCACGGGCCCGCATGGCGACCACCGTCTCTTGCTGAGCGGAGTTCTCCAGCAGCACCCCATAGCGGCCACGGTCGACCGTGAGCACCATCGCCTGCTGCGCCTCGTCGTGGGCCGGCCGCTGCTTGGAGCGGGGCCGGGTACCCCGACTGGGGCGTACCCGGACGTCGTCCTCGTCCAGATCTCGGACGTCCGGGCGTCGGCGGGTGGGGGGCATCAGCCGGTAATCCTCACGGCGTCAGCAACCGTGTCCAGAGCCCGACGAAGTCCGGCAGCGTCTTCGAGGTGCAGGCGATGTCGTCGATCTCGACGCCGGGCACGCTCAGCCCGAGTAGGGCGCCGGCTGTGGCCATGCGGTGATCGGCGTGCGCCCTCCAGAGACCGGCGTGCAGCGGTTTGGGGGTGATCGTGAGTCCGTCGTGGTGTTCGTGAACCCCACAACCGAGGGCGGCCAGATCGGCGTGCAGCGCGGCCAGCCGATCGGTCTCGTGGCCCCGGGTATGGGCGAGCCCAGTCAGGTGCGACGGCGAATCGGCCAGGGCAGCCAGCGCGGCGATGACCGTACTCAATTCGGAGACGGCGGTGAGGTCGACATCGATCCCCCTTATTTTCCCGGTGCCCTGGACGGTGAGTGTGCCGTCCTCGAGGGTGACGTCGGCGCCGAGTCGCTCCAACAGTTCGCGCAGTTCGTCGCCGCCCTGGTTGGTCGTGGTCGGCCAGTCCGGGACGCTCACTCGGCCCCCGGTCACCAGCGCCGCGGCCAGGAACGGGGCTGCGTTGGAGAGATCCGGTTCGATGAGCACGTCCGGGGCGAGGATCCGTCCCGGCGCCACCCGCCACGAGGTGGCCGAGGTGGCCCGTGCGTCGACGCCGGCTGCCCGCAGCGCCTGCAGGGTCATCTCGATATGCGGCGCCGAGGGAACCGGATCGTGGCCGATGTGGAGCACCTCGATACCCGCGTCGTAGCGGGCACCGCTGAGCAGTAGTCCGGAGACGAACTGCGAGGAGGCCGAGGAATCGAGGAGAACCCGTCCGCCGGCTACGTGGCCGATGCCGTAGACGGCGAAGGGGAGGCGGCCGCGGCTCTGGTCGTCGACGGTGATGCCAGCCATCCGCATCCCGTCGAGCAGCGTGCTCATCGGCCGCTCGCGCGCGTAGAGGTCGCCGTCGAAGTGCACCACGCCGTGGGCCAGCGCGGCGAGCGGCGGAAGGAAGCGCATCACCGTGCCGGCCAGGCCGGTGTTGATGTTCGCGCTGCCGAAGGGGCCGGGGTTCACCTGCCAGCGATCCGGGTGGATGTCGATTCCCACCCCGAGCCCGCGCAGGGCGTCGATCATCAGCTCGGTGTCGCGGGCCATCAGGCCGCCTCTGATCGTCGACGGTGCTGCGCTCAGGGCGGCGATCACGAGCGCCCGGTTGGTCTGCGACTTCGATCCGGGAAGCCTGATCTGCGCATCGACCGGCCCGTCGGCGTGCGGCGCCTTCCAGGTGGGGTGCGTGCTGTGTGCGGTCTCGGTACTCACGCGTGCCAGTCTGCCAGTCGCCGCAATGGTGTCTGCGGCAATTCAGAGCTCGAGTGTCGGCTGAGTAGCCGATGCCACAGGCTCGATGAGCTGCGGACCGTTGTTCTTCACGTTTCCGACCGCCGCCGACACGATGTAGGGCTCAAGACGAGCCGGCGGCAGTTCAGCGAGCAGTCGTTCGGCGACGGCTAGGTCTTCGCTCGAGCAGTCCAACCATTCGGCCCGCCGATGCGGTGGCACGATGACCGGGTTGCGGTCGTGAATCTCGCCGAGCAGATCGGTCGCTTCCTGCGTGATGATCGTGCACGTCACCAGCCAGCGGTCGGGGTCGTCATCGGCCAGCGACGCGTCCCGCCAGAATTCGTAGAGCCCGGCCATCGCCAGCAGGTGCCCATCAGGATCGTGCAGGAAATGCGGGATCTTCGCGGCGCCGTTCTTCTGCCACTCGTAGTACCCCAGCGCCGGAACCAGGCAGCGCCGTTTGGCGGCGGCCGCTTTGAAGGCCGACTTCTGCGTGACCGTCTCGATGCGGGCGTTGATCATCCTGGCCCCGCCTCTGCGGTCACGCGACCAGCTCGGCACCAGGCCCCAGCGCGCGGTCTGCAGCTGACGCACCGCCCGGGCCTGAGCGCCGTCCGGATCGGCTTCTGAGGCGGGCCGCGGTCGGCGCTGCACGACGATGCGAACCGGATCGGTCGGAGCGACGTTCCAGGACGGAGCCAGATCGTCGTCGGGCGGCTCCTGGACCTCGAACTCGAGCATCAGGTCGGAGTCGGCGGCAACACTCACGTAGCGACCACACATGCCATCCAGGCTACGGAACTTCACGTCTGACGTTGGCTCTAGCCTGTAGACCATGGCTAGAACAGTGGCGTCGACGACCCAGGGCGAGGCGTGGGTCGATCTTAAGCGGCCGGTCGGCGATGCGCGGTCGATCGCCTTCATCGGGCACGGCGCCGGTGGCGGGGTCGAAGCGCCCGACATCCTGGTGGTGACCCGGGCGCTGCTGGCCCACGGGGTGGTGGTGGCCCGAGTGACTCAGCCTTACCGGGTCGCGGGTAAACGCGCGCCGGTTCCGGCTCCCCGCCTGGACTCCGCATGGCTGGAGGTGGTGTCCGCGGTGCGACGGCGCCGCGGACTGAGCGCCCTGCCGCTGGTCTTCTCCGGACGTTCTAGTGGGGCGCGAGTCGCCTGCCGGACGTCAGCCGGGCTCGCCGACGCTGTCGTCGCGCTCGCCTTTCCGCTGCATCCGCCGGGGAGGCCGGAGAAGACACGTCTCGACGAGCTGGACGGGGTCACCGTGCCGACACTGGTCGTGCAGGGTGACCGCGACGCCTTCGGCCAGCCCCCGCCCCGCCTGAGCGGCGGGGCGCCTCGCGCGGTGCTGGTGATCGAAGGAGCGGATCACTCACTGAAGCGGGACGCGGCCACCATCGCGAGCGGTGTCATCGAATTCCTGCAGGCCCTCGAGCTGGCTACCTGATCGAGCGCGCCGGGGAGGTGTTCGGTCAGCTCGCCGAGATGGCGGCGACCCGGGCCTGGGTCACCGCGATGAGATCAGCCGGGGTCAGTTCGACCTGCAGCCCTCGTTTGCCGGCGGAGACGTAGATGGTCGCCAACTCCTGAGCCGAGGCGTCGATGACTACGTCGATGCGACCCTTCTGCCCGATCGGCGAGATGCCTCCGACGACGTAACCGGTGGCCCGGGCGGCGGCCGCCGGGTCGGCCATCTGCGCCCGCTTACCGCCGACCGCGGCCGCCAGTTGCTTCAGATCCAGCCGACCGGCCACCGGCACCACGCCGCAGACCAGTCTCTGGTCCACGTTGGCGATCAGCGTCTTGAAGATCTGGGTCGCGGGGACGCCGAGCGCGTCGGCCGCCTCGTCGCCGAAGGCTTCGGCCCGCGGATCGTGGGTGTACGGATGCAGGGTGTGCGCGATCTTCAGCTTCGTCAGCAGTGCTGTCGCGGGAGTTCCGGTGGCCACGTCGCACGATGCTACGCAGACGGTCGGCGCCCACCTCGGAATCCAGGCGTGGCTGCGGGAATCAGTCGCCGTGTCTCTGACGTTTCACCCTCACAGAGCAGGAATGACCCAGATCGAGGGAAGAGGCAGGCCCAATGGCGGCAATGGTGGTGACGAGCAGGCGCACTCCGACTACGGAGTTCGCCCCAGTCGATGCGCGGGCTGCCTCGCGGGCCGCGGTCGAAGTGGCGGAGCAGTCTCTCGCGGCGAGTGCCGGTATCGCGGCGCTCGGATCGCTGGCCCACCGTCCACCGTCGCCGGCAGCCTCGCTTCAGGAGCAGCCGGTGGTGGGTGCTGATAGGAGAGTCGAGGGCGCGCACGTATCCTCGCTAGGGCAGGTCATTCACGACCAGCCAGAGGAGAGGTCGATAGTGCGCGAGGAGACGGTAGAAGAGCGTAGGGCGCGCTTTGAGCGTGACGCGCTGCCGTTCCTTGATCAGCTTTACGCGGCGGCCATGCGGATGACGCGCAACCCCACCGATGCCGAGGATCTGGTTCAGGAGACCTTCGTCCGGGCGTTCTCGGCGTTCCATCAGTTCACCGAGGGAACGAACCTCAAGGCGTGGCTGTACCGCATCCTCACGAACACGTTCATCAACACGTACCGCAAGAAGCAGCGCCAGCCCCTGCAGTCGAACAGCGACAGCGTCGAGGACTGGCAGTTGGCCCGGGCCGAGTCGCACATGTCGACGGGTCTGCGCTCGGCCGAGATGGAGGCGCTGGATCACCTCCCGGACAGTGACGTGAAAGAGGCGCTCCAGGCCCTTCCCGAGGACTTCCGGCTGGCGGTATTTTTAGCCGACGTCGAGGGTTTCGCTTACAAGGAGATCGCCGAGATCATGGACACGCCGATCGGCACGGTGATGTCGCGTCTGCACCGTGGGCGCCGGCAACTGCAGGTTCTGCTGGCCGACTACGCCCGCGACCGCGGCCTCATCTCCGTGGACGCCTCATGAGCGCGCCGATGGGATTCGGTCCCGGTGGGATCAACTGCGACGACGTGATCAAGGACGTCTTCCTCTATCTCGACGACGAGTCCGACGCCGCCATGCGCAACCGGATTCGCGACCATCTTGACGATTGCGGGCCCTGCCTTCGCCAGTTCGGAATCGAGCAGGACGTCAAGTCGCTCATCGCCCGTTGCTGCGGGGCGGACGTTGCGCCGTCGGGCCTACGTAACCGGATTCGGGTCCGGATCACCGAGATCTCGGTGGAGATCGCCCACAGCGAATACCTGCCCGAGTAGGGGCGCGAGCTGACCGATGGCAGCTCTGGGGGACCTGCTTGCCCAGCGCAGTTCGCTCTCCGTTGAGCAGACCCTGCACGTGCAGCGTCTCGTCGGCCAGTGGCAGTTGCTGGCCGACCTCTCCTTCGCCGATCTGCTGCTGTGGCTGCCGATCGATGTCGACTCCGACGGGCGTCCAGCGGCATTCCTCTGCGTGGCCCAGTGCCGTCCCACCACCGGCCAGACGGCCTACCTGCATGACGAAGTGGGGTCGACCATCACCGGCGCGCGAGCGATGCCGCTGCAGGTGGCCTTTGCTGAGGGGCGAATCTTCCGGGAGGGTGATCCGGACTGGGACGGTGACCTTCCGATCCGCCGGGAGGCCATCCCGATTCGGGTAGGTAGCGACGTGGTTGCCGTGCTCGGTCGAGACAGCAATCTCGCCAGTGTGCGGAGCCCGAGCCAACTGGAACTGGTCTATCTGCAGAGCGCCGCCGATCTCGCGATCATGGTCGCCGACGGAACCTTCCCGGGCGACGACAGCGGTCCGGAGCAGGCGAGCGGCCCGCGGGCCGGCGACGGGCTGATCCGGGTAGAACGCGATTCGACGATCATCTACGCGAGCCCCAACGCCATCTCGGCCCTGCGTCGCCTGGGGATCGGCGGCAACGTGCTGGGCGAACCGATCGGAGCGCTGGCCAGCTCGATCGCCAATGACCCCTTTGACGCCGGTGATCTCGCCGCGGCGGTCGATGCGGCACTTGCCGGGGGGAGCCCAACTCACGTCGAGCTGGACGGCGGCGGGGCGACCGTGCTCTTCCGGGCGCTCCCACTGCGCCCGGCCGGGGAGCCGCTCGGTGCACTGGTACTGCTGCAGGACAACACCGAACTGCGCCGCCGCGATCTCGCGCTACTGAGCAAGGACGCGACCATCCGCGAGATTCACCACCGGGTCAAGAACAATCTGCAGACGGTGGCTGCCCTGCTGCGGCTGCAGGCGCGCCGGGTGGTCGCTCCGGAGGCGCGGCTGGCGCTGCAGGAGTCGATGCGTCGGATCGCCTCGATCGCCTTGGTACACGAGACACTCTCGGTGTCGCTGGACGAGTCGGTTCCCTTCGACGACATCGTCGATCGGTTGCTGGTGATGCTCAGCGATGTAACCGGCGCGGGGGAGCGGATTCGGCTCTCCCGCGATGGATCCTTCGGCGCGATCGCTGCCGAGATCGCCACCTCGTTGGTACTGGTGCTCACCGAACTCATCCAGAATGCGACCGAACATGCCTTCACCGACACCGAGTCGGGGGCAATCGTGGTCCAGGCAGCCCGCCGAGGCGGAATGCTCGTGGTGATGGTGATTGACGACGGCGTCGGGCTGCCCGACGGATTCACCGCCGACGGGAGCGATCGCCTGGGGCTTCAGATAGTCCAGACCCTGGTCTCAGCGGAGCTGGGTGGCACCTTCGAGATCCATCCGCGTTCGGACGGGCTGCGCGGGACTGAGGTGCGGGTTACGGCGAACCTGCAGCCGGACCGGCGGTGAATCCCGCCGGGTCCGGCTAGCTGGTTGCGATGCGTTCTGCTACTTGTCAGGCCATCCGAGCGCGAGCTCGGGCATTTCGCCGTTTCAATGCGCGACGTTCGTCCTCCGAAAGGGCGCCCCAAATTCCTGCATCCTGCCCGCTCTCAAGTGCCCAGGCCAGGCAATCCTGGGTCACCGGGCAGCGGCGGCAGACGGTCTTGGCCTGCTCGATTTGAAGTAACGCCGGCCCGGTATTCCCAATCGGGAAGAACAGCTCGGGGTCTTCGTCACGGCAGATCGCGCGGTGACGCCAGTCCATGAAATTACGCTCCTCAGGTAGCCGGCGAGGATGATGAGTTTCCTCTGCCGTGCTTGTGAATTCTTTCACGAGCTCGGGTCAGCGGCAAGCGTTTCGCCGTTCGCTGCGGGCGATGTCACGTTGAGGCGCCGGATACACACCGTAAGCGCTTCACGACCCGTACTAAGCGTTACGGAAATTTGGACGATCGGCAAGGGTATTTGTCAGAAACTCGCCAGATCCCGTTGCTGCTCTTAGGAATTAAACGGACATATGCCGCCAAAGTTCAACGAAGCGAGTTGGTCGCTTAGGTGCCGGTGACCGTCTGAATCGATCGACCTGCGAGTCAGATAAGCACCGAGACGGCCCGCGGAACGGACCAGACGCTGATCAGCTCGCGAGGCTCGAGTAGGTCGCCGTCCACCTGTACCGGCATGGGCTCGCTGGCCCGCAGCACCATGGCGCTCACGTCGTTGCGCGTCACGGCGCCCCAGCGAACCTGCCGAGGGTTCGCACGGGCCATCTGGGCCACACCGTGGAGCACGCTCAGCGAGTTCATGCTGGTGCGCGCGTAGAGGCCGAGACCGGTGTCGAAGGTGGTTTTGGGGGTTGGGCGTAGCGGCCGGTTGCCGGCGAAGGTCCACGGGTCGGCGTTGGTGATGATCGCGTTGTGCAGTCCCTCGATCGTTGAGCCGTCAGCGAGTTCGACACTCAACTTCGGATGACGTCGGTCGGAGCCGAAGAACTCTCGCAGCGCCACCCGCGCGTAGAGGGAGTGGGTGGAGCGTTTACCGCGGCGGCGGTTGCGCTCCACACCCTCCACGATCGCCGCGTCGAACCCGATTCCGGCGGCGAAGATGAACCAGCGGCTGTCGATGCGCCCCAGGCTGATGCTGCGGCGCGACTGCGTCCGCATGGCCTCCAGCAACGCGCCGGTCGCCTCGACGGGATCGTTCGGGATTCCGAGCGCGCGAGCGAAGACGTTCGTCGAGCCGGCGGGCACGACCCCCAGTGCGGGTACATCCTCATGGACGCCGTCAGTGAGCAGGCCGTTGACGATCTCATTTATCGTCCCGTCGCCGCCCAGCCCGACGACCGCGTCGACCCGGTCGCGCATCGCCCGGCAGGCTAGCGCGGCGGCGTGTCCGCGGTTGGCCGTCTGCTCGATCTCAACCTCGGCGCTGTTGCCGATTGCGTGGGCCAGGACATCGCGGACCAGGTTGGAGGTGCCGGTTGCCCGCGGGTTAACAATCACCAGCACGCGCACGTTGGGCAGCGTACCCGCCTGGGTAGGCTCGGTCATCATGAGCGAGCCCGTCCCGACCGATCCCGAACCGGACATCGACGTTTCAGTCGACCCGGGTGGCGCCGCCGCCGGAGAGGTGCCCAATGCGCTGCGGTTGGCCGCCGCGGTACTGCTGCTGCAGGCGTTGGGCCTGGTCGTGGCAGCCGCGGTGCTGGTTGTGAAGACCGTCGTCGGCGACCCGGACAGCATCGGTCGTTCGCTCTTCGGTGCTGCGATGGCGGTGCTGACCGCTCTGGTTCTGGTCGGCTGCGCGCGCGGGCTGATGCGGCTGCGCCCGGCGGCTCGCACGCCGATCGTGGTGCTGGAGCTGCTTGCGCTTCCGGTTGCCTACAGCCTCGCCTTCCAGAGCGGGCGCATCGGTTACGGCGCACCGATACTGCTGAGTGCGCTCGGCATCCTGTACCTGCTCTTCACCCCACCGGCCCGCGAGGCGCTCGACCGGGAGATGTAACTCAGGCCCGGTCGGTCGGCTCGGCCGGCGGTGCGGCCACAGGTGCAGCGAGCTCTCCGCGCAGTTTCGTCAGGCTGCGGCTGACCAGTCGCGACACCTGCATCTGAGATACGCCGACGAGCTCCGCGATCTCGGTCTGGGTGCGGCCGGCGACGAATCGCAGCATCAGCACTTCGCGCTCCTGCGGATCGAGCCGGTCGAGCGCTGGGCGCAGTACCGCCCGCTGCTCCACCCGGTCCAACCCGTCATCGATGGTCGCGAGCAACGGATGATCCGAACGGCCACCGCCGGTCTCGGTGAGCACCTCCAACGGCGCGGCCGAATAGGCCCGCGCGGCGTCCAGCGCTTCGAGCACCTCCTCCTCACTGGCCTCGATCCGCACGGCCAGTTCGGCGACGGTCGGCGCCCGGCCGAGTTGCTGACTCAGCTCCGAGCGTGCGCTGTTCAACGTTGTCTGCAGCTCCTGGGCCCGACGCGGGACCTTGATCAGCCATCCCGAATCCCGGAAGTAACGCTTGATCTCCCCGAGGATCGTCGGTGTGGCATAGGTCGAGAACTCCAGACCGCGCTCAGGCTCGAAGCGATCGATCGACTTGATGAGGCCGATGGTGCCGACTTGGACAAGGTCGTGCAGCGGTTCGCCGCGGTCCTTGAAGCGGCGCGCCAGGTACTCGACCAGCGGGAGGTGCAACTCCACCAACTCATCGCGCAGCCGGCGCCGTTCGGCGTCGTTGTCGCTGGCCTGCATCGCCAGCAGCAGCTGATTGGAGCGTTCCTTCGTGATCGCAGACCTGCTGCGGGTGTCTGGCTCGCTCACGGGGTCAGGATCTGGCGACGCTTGGTGAGACGGATCGTGAGCTCCTCGCCCTGGTGCTCGACGTCCAGTTCGTCGGAGACGGCCTCCAACACCGTCCAGGCGAACCCAACCCGATCCGGCTCGGCTCCAGGCTCCGCGCAGACGCTGGTGGTGATCTCGATGCCACCCGAGCTGACCCGGAACCACGACTTGAGCGGGGTGTCGCCGCTGGCATGGGGCAGCAGCAACCCGACCGCCTCATCGACGGCGATCCGCAGGTCGTCGATCTCGTCCACCGTCAGATCGCAGCGGGCGGCGAGGGTAGCGGTGAGCGAGCGAAGCACGGAGATGTACTCCGGCTTGGCGGGGAGGGTCAGCTCCACCTCGTCCGGCAGGGTTTGCGACTCGGTCATGATCTGCTCCTACTCGCGAACTGGGTTCGGGATGTTCCAATGCATGATGACAGGGACCTCGTGCTGGGCTCCCAGCATCGAGGGCGCCGCCGTGTCGAGGGCGAAGCTGGCACCGGCGGTGATCGGCAGGCCGATCCACCTGATGCCCAGTACGCGGCTCATGTGTCCGTGCGCGACGAGAACCACCGGTCCGTCGACTGCGTGCTGTGCCGCGACCGCCAGCACCCGATCGGCCCGGGCCGCAACCTGGGCACCGGTCTCGCCGCCCGGACATCCGTGCGTCCAGACCGTCCAGTCGGGATCCCGTTGGTGAATCTGCTGGCTGGTCAGACCCTCGTAGTCACCGTAGTCCCACTCGGCGAGGTCATCGTCGACGGCGTCGACCCGCAACCCGGCTAGTTCGGCCGTGCGAAGCGCCCGCTGTCGCGGGCTGCTCAGCACCAGGCTGGGCTTGAGATGGCCGACGATGTCACGGACGGCCCGGGCTTGCCGTTCACCCAGCTCGGTGAGCGGCAGGTCGGTCTTGCCGGTGTGCTGTCCGGATCGACTCCACTCGGTCTCGCCATGACGGATCAGCCACACCTCGCTGCTGTCACTGAGTCGACCGCCCCGAGCATGATCGGTGGGTGTGGCCGGGGCCGGCTCCGATTCCTCGGAGCCGGCCCCAGTCAGCGTGGCTTCCTGCGACTTCACGGAACGCGACGTCACCGATGGGAGGGTGCTCAGGCCGCCTTCTTCGTCTCCCAGAAGATCGTGTCGATCTCGGCGATCAGGTCAAGCAGCTTCTGCCCCTCGGCCGGGTCGACCGAGCCCTTGCCGGCGGCGGCGCCGGCCTGCTTGGTGGCCTTGTTGAAGAGCTCGTGCAGCTGCGGGTACTTCTCAAAGTGCGGCGGCTTGAAGTAGTCGGTCCACAGCACCCAGAGGTGGTGCTTGACGAGCTCGGCTCGCTGCTCCTTGATGATGAGGGCCCGGGTGCGGAACACCGGGTCGTCGTTTCCGGCGTACTTCTCCATGATCGCCTTGACCGATTCGGCCTCGATCCGCGCCTGGGCGGGGTCGTACACGCCGCAGGGAAGATCGCAGTGGGCGTGAGCGGTAACGGTCGAACTGCGGAAAGTTTGGAACAAACGCATCAGCGTGCCTCCTGCTTGTACTGGTGATTTCCTTCTTGCGATCGACCCTACTCTGAGCCCGTAACGGCCAGCAGGCAGCATGTGGCATGTGGAATTCCGCGGTGCCCGGCGTGTGCGATGGGGACGAGTACGGGTCAGTGGCCCGTCGATGGTGCCCACGCTGCACTCAGACGACCTCGTGTTGGTCCGCTACCGAGCAGCGATCCGACCGGGAGACGTCGTAGTCGCGCGATTTCATTTGATGCCGGATCGTCTGGTCATCAAGCGTGCGCAGCGTCTGGAAGAAGATGGCTGGTGGTTGGTCAGCGACAATGTGTTTGCCGGCGGTGACAGCGAAGTGCACGGCGTGGCCGAGGTGCTCGGCCGGGCCGCGTTCTACCTGCCGGCGGCCACCCGCGGTTGGAGGCGCTGGCTACCTCATCGGCTGCATCGTGATTGGCCGCCCGGCCCGGCGACGGATCAACCGCGCAGTTCGGCGTAGAACTGCTGGCACTCCTTGATCGTCGGCAGTAGCCCGAGTTCGGCGGCCTCGCTCAGCGACGGAGCCGCGGCGTCCTTGTCAGAGAGGATCGGCGTGAGCTCCGACGGCCAGGGCAGCCCCAGCTCCGGGTCGAGCGGATTGATGCCGAACTCAGCCCCCGGGGTGTAGCCGGTCGAGCAGAGGTAGGTGACGTTGCTGCCCTCTTCCAAGCTGACGAATGCGTGCCCTAGGCCCTCACTGATGTAGACCGCGCGACGGTCCCGGCCGTCCAGCAGCACGCTGTCCCACTCACCGAACGTGGGGGAGCCGACCCGAATGTCAACGATGACGTCGAGGACACTCCCTTTCGGGCAGTAGACGTATTTCCCCTGGCTCGGCGGCACCTTGGCGAAGTGAACACCGCGCAGCACGCCGGTCGCCGAGCTGGAGTGATTGGCTTGGGCAATGGTGAGTGGATGTCCGACCGTCTCGGCGAACACCTCCGCTTTGAACCACTCGAGGAAGAAGCCACGGTCATCGGCGAAGGTGTTGGGAGTGAACTCCCACGCGCCATCGATTTTCAAGGGACGAGTCTGCACCTGACGAAGCTAGCAAACCGAACGGTGACCACTGGGCGACCACAACGCATATTGAGTCGCAATTCTCCCAATACGGGCGCATCCTGAACAGATGGGGTGGCTGGTGTCACGCCGAATTTTCTATCGGTCTTCCACCAGTACGTGACAAACTCAAATGCCCGGGTCGGACCCGAGCATATCTATCCGGCCTATCGAGGCTCGACGACGAGCTAGACGCGATCTAGATGCGCTGTCGTGCCTTGCCATCGAATGTGGGGCGACCGCAGTGCCGTTCGATCCGTCCAGCCCAGTGTTTCGTGCCCACGAGGGTGGGAAGCTCGTCGTGAACTCGACGATCGCGCTCACCGATCGGGAGGCGCTGTCGCTGGCGTACACACCGGGCGTAGCAGAGGTCTGTACGGCCATCGCGGGAGACGAATCGCTCGCGCGCGACTACACCTGGCGTTCACGGTTGGTCGCCGTGGTCAGTGATGGCACCGCGGTGCTGGGCCTCGGAAACCTGGGACCGGCTGCCTCGCTGCCGGTGATGGAGGGTAAGTCAGCGCTCTTTCGCGAGTTCGCGGGGCTGAACTCCGTTCCGATCGTGCTCGCCACCACCGACGTCGACCAGATCGTCGCGACGATCGTGAACATCGCTCCCTCGTTCGGCGGGATCAACCTGGAGGACATCTCGGCGCCGCGCTGCTTCGAGATCGAGGAGCGGCTGCGCAAGCTGCTGCCGATCCCGGTCTTCCACGACGACCAGCACGGCACCGCCATCGTCACCCTGGCGGCATTGCGCAACGCCGCGCGGGTCACCGGACGGGAACTCTCCCAGCTGCGGGTCGTCGTCTCCGGCGCAGGGGCGGCCGGTGTGGCCTGTACCAAGATCCTCCTGGCCGCGGGTATCGGCGACATCGCCGTGGCCGACTCAAAGGGAATCCTCTACAAGGGCCGGGACGGCCTGAACGCGACTAAGCAGGAACTGGCTGAGATCACCAACTTCAGCGGCCTCACCGGCACCCTGGAGGAGGCCCTGGCCGGAGCCGACGTCTTCCTGGGCGTGAGTGCCGGTCGGGTGTCGGAGGAGGCGGTCGCCACGATGGCGCCGGGCGCGTTCATCTTCGCGCTCGCCAATCCGGAGCCCGAGGTCGCTCCGGAGATCGCGCTGAGGTACGCGGCGGTCTACGCGACCGGACGTAGCGACTACCCGAACCAGATCAACAACGTGCTGGCATTCCCGGGCATCTTCGCCGGGGCCTTCGACGCCGGGGCCGGTGCGATCACCGAGAACATGAAGCTCGCCGCCGCCAGCGCGCTGGCCGACGTGGTCGAGCATGAACTCGCCCCCGATCGAATCGTGCCGACGCCGTTCGATCCTCGCGTCGCTCCGGCGGTGGCGGCCGCAGTGGCCGAGCAGGCCCGACACGACGGCATCGCGACGCTGTAACGCGCCATCGGTCGCGCGTGCGACCAATGAATACGGTTTCGTGCTCTGCTGCTCACGGCGTGGCTTCAGGGGGCGAAATTGGCTTCCCGGCCCGTGACAGAGTGGGGGAGTGAAGCGCCGCCCGGTCAAGGAGACACTCCCTAGGTTGATTCCCCGGCTCGGCCAGTTGTATGTGGGCCTCGCGCTCTACGGCCTCTCCAGCGCGTTACTGGTGCGATCGAAACTCGGACTCGACCCCTGGGACGTCTTCCACCAGGGCATCTCGCGGCGCACTCACGTGTCGATCGGTGTCGTGGTCATCCTGGTCGGCGCGTTGGTGCTGCTGCTCTGGATACCACTCGGCCAGCGGCCCGGCCTGGGCACGGTCAGCAATGTGCTGATCGTCGGCAGCGCGCTGAATCTGGCGATCTGGCTGCTTCCCGATCCGCATGCGCTGCCGCTGCGACTGCTCTATCTGTCGGCCGGAATACTGCTCTGCGGGGCCGCGACCGGCCTCTATATCGGTGCCCGCTTCGGTGCCGGACCTCGTGACGGGCTGATGACCGGCATCGCGAAACGCCTCGGCTGCTCGATCCGGCTCGCTCGCACCTGCATCGAGCTCACTGTGCTCGCGGTCGGCTGGTTGCTGGGCGGAACCGTCGGTCTGGGGACGGTGGCCTTCGCGCTCTGCATCGGCCCGCTGAGCCAGCTGTTCCTCGGAATCTTCGCGCCGGCCACCGTCACATCCGAGCCCGTCACATCCGAGCCCGTCACATCCGAGCCCGTCATGGCCGAGGCGAGCCCCTCGCCGGCCCCGTCCAGCCACTCGTCGCGGAGAACTCGTCTGCGGCAAATGTTTACGAAACTCTGATTACCGGATACTTTTACCGAACCAACAGAAGGGCCGGTAAGCGGAGATGGCAGGAACGGGAACGATCGGCGTTGTACTCATCGTCATCGCGGCGGGGGCGTTGCTGCTGATCGCGCTGCGCCAGGGTCGCAACAAGCGGGACGAGTAGGGCTACTCGTCGAGTTCGTCGTCGGCCCGGGCCAGCCAGGTCGCGAATCGGTCGACGGCGATCTCGAAGTCAGGGTGCTCGTCGACGAAGGTCTGCAATCGATCGGCCAGCCAGGCCAGCGTGACCTCCTCCTCGCCGCGGCGACTGCTCAGCTCTTCGATGCCCCGGTCGGTGAAATACATGGATCCGATCTCCTACTCGTCGTCTGCGGCGTACCGGGCACCGAGTTCGTGGCGCACGCCGTCGATGACCTCCAGAATGTCGACCGTGTCGCTCAGCGGCATGATCTCGCTCTGGGTGGCTCCCTCGCGTAGGCAGCGCTGCACCTCGACCAACTCCGGCTGGTAGCCGTTGCCCTGCGTCTGGGCTTCGTGGGTCACCTCGCCGGCGCTGTTGTGAATGACGATCTTGGTGGGGCGATGCACAGATCCGTGGGCCTGGATCCAGCCGTCGCTGCCGACGATGAGGGAGATCGGGTCGGTGCGCGCCTGCGTGCTGCAGGAGAGCTGCGCGTACACACCGTGCGGGTAGCTGAACTGCATGGCCGCCGTGGCGTCGGAGCCGGTGGGGGAGAGACTGCCGCTGGCGAAGACGGCCTCCGGCTGGCCGAGCATCATCCAGACGAAGTTGATCGGGTACACACCAAGGTCGAGCAGGGCGCCCCCGCCGGCCTCGAGATCGAAGAGGCGGTGCGACGGGTCGAACGGGAAGTGGCGGCAGAGTTCGGCCCGCACGCTGTGCACGTCGCCGATGGCCCCGTTGTGCAGGGCGTGGGCGGCGATTCTGAGTAGCGGGTTGAAGCGCAGCCACATCGCCTCCATACAGAAGACGTCAGCCCGCCGGGCCGCCTCGACGACCTCCCGAGCCTGCCGTGCGTTGAGGGTGAACGCCTTCTCGACGAGCACTGATTTACCGGCGTGGATGCAGAGCAGCGCCTGCTCGTGATGCTGGCCGTGGGTGGTGGCGACGTAGACGACATCCACCTCGTCGTCGGCCACCAGCTCGGCGTATGAGCCGTAGGAGCGAGTGACCCCGAACCGTTCAGCGAAGTCAGCGGCGCGCGAGGCATCGCGCGCTGCAACTGCGACGATCTCATGTCCGGGCAGGGCCAGAATGTCGGCGCTCACGGTCGCGGCGATCCCGCCGGCCCCGAGAATGCCCCAGCGGATCGGAGCATCTGCAGCTATTGGCCTCATCCGGACAGGTTAGCCGAGAGCGCTTGCCACCACGTCGTGCTGCTGCGCCTCGTGGACCCGCGACGAGCCGACCGCCGGTGAGGCAGAGGCCTTACGCGACGCCCGTCCAAGCCGCCGGCCGTCCAGGTGCTCCGGCAGGTTGAGTGCGATGAACGGCCAGGCGCCCTGGTTCGCGGGCTCCTCCTGAGCCCAGATCAGCTCGACGTCGCCGTAGCGGGCGAGCTCGGCCCGAATCTCGTCGGCCGGCAGCGGGTAGAGCTGCTCGACCCGCACGATGGCCACGTCCTGACGTGCTTCCCGGGCGGCGACCAGGTCGTAGTAGACCTTGCCCGAGCAGAGCACGACGCGACGAACCGCCGCCGGGTCGACCGTGCTGTCACCGATCACCGGCTGGAACGACCCGTTGGTGAAGTCGTCCAGCTGGCTCACCGCCGCCTTCAGCCGCAGCAGCGACTTGGGCGTGAAGGCGACCAACGGCCGGCGCACCGGCGAGAGCCCCTGGCGGCGCAGCAGGTGGAAGTAGTTCGCCGGCGTGGAGCATATGGCGACCGTCATGTTGTTCTCGGCCGACAGCTGCAGGAATCGCTCCGGACGTCCTGAGGAGTGGTCCGGCCCCTGCCCCTCGTAGCCGTGCGGGAGGAGCAGCGATACTGCGGAGCGCTGTCCCCACTTGGCCTCGCCGGAGGCGATGAATTCGTCGATGATCGTCTGAGCGCCGTCGGCGAAGTCACCGAACTGGGCCTCCCAGCAGACAAGGGCGTCGTCGCGGACGACCGAGTAGCCGTACTCGAAGCCCATCGCGGCGAACTCGCTGAGCAGCGAGTCGTAGACCCAGAACGGGGCCTGGTCCTCGGCCAGGTACCGCAGCGGCGTGTACTCCTCGCCGTCGCTGCGATCGATGAGCACCGCGTGGCGCTGGGTGAATGTCCCGCGCCGCGAGTCCTGGCCGGCCAGGCGAACCGCCCGACCCTCCAGAACGAGTGCGCCGAAGGCGAAGAGCTCGGCGGTTGCCCAGTCCACCGCGCCGTTGCTGGCCATGGCGACCCGGCGGTCGATCTGCGGCTTGAGCCGTGGGTGAATCGTGAAGCCCTCCGGCGGGTTCGCGTAGGCGTCGGCGATCCGCTTGATGGTCTCCATGCTCGTCGCCGTGGTGACGCTCTGCGTGGGGTTGAGGTGGTCGAGCTCCGGCTCCGGGGTCGACTTGCCGGTCGCGTTGCGGGTCTCCAGGAAGACCTTCTCCAACTGCGACTGGAAGTCCTTCAGCGCCGCCTCGGCATCGGAGAGGGTGATGTCGCCGCGACCGACGAGCGCCTCGGTGTAGATCTTGCGGACGCTGCGCTTGGCGTCGATGATGTCGTACATCAACGGCTGGGTGAAGGACGGGTTGTCGGCCTCGTTGTGACCGCGGCGGCGGTAGCAGACCATGTCGATGACGACGTCCTTCTTGAACTCCCGGCGGAACTCCACCGCGAGCTTGGCCACTCGCACGCAGGCCTCGGGGTCGTCACCGTTGACGTGGAAGATCGGCGCGGAGATCATCCGGGCCACGTCGGTGCAGTAGAGGCTCGAACGCGACGAGGTCGGTGAGGTGGTGAACCCGACCTGGTTGTTCACGACGACGTGCACCGTGCCACCGGTGCGGTAGCCGCGCAGCTGGGAGAGATTGAGCGTCTCCGCCACCACGCCCTGGCCGGCGAAGGCCGCGTCACCGTGCATCATCAGCGGGAGCACGGTGAAGCCGTCCTCGCCCTTGTTGAGGACGTCCTGCTTGGCCCGGACGATGCCCTCCAGCACCGAGTCCACCGCCTCCAGGTGCGAGGGGTTGGCGGTGAGTGACACGTCGATGGTCTTGCCGTTGGCCGTCTCGAAGACGCCTTCGGCGCCGAGGTGGTACTTCACGTCGCCCGAGCCCTGGGCGGTGCCCGGGTCGATGTTTCCCTCGAATTCATTGAAGATCTTCGCGTACGGCTTGCCGACGATGTTGGCCAGCACGTTGAGCCGGCCGCGGTGCGGCATGCCGATGACGACCTCCTCCAGGCCCTGCTCAGCGGCCTGGGAGAGGATCGCATCGCAGAGCGCGATGACCGTCTCAGCACCCTCAAGGCTGAACCGCTTCTGCCCGACGTACTTCGTCTGCAGGAAGGTCTCCAGGGCCTCGGCGACGTTGAGCCGGCCGAGGATGTGCAGCTGCTCCTCGCGGTTCGGTGGCGGGCTCGCCACCTCGATGCGCGACTGCAACCAGCGCCGCTGCTCGGGGTCGATGATGTGCATGTACTCAACGCCGACCCGGCGGCAGTAAGCATCGCGCAGCACGCCGAGAACGTCGCGCAGCTTCATCAGCTTCTCGCCGGCGAAGCCGCCGACCGGGAACTCACGGTCGAGGTCCCAGAGGGTGAGGCCGTGCCGGGTGATGTCGAGGTCCGGGTGGGTGCGCACGGTGAATTCGAGCGGGTCGGTGTCGGCCATCAGGTGGCCGTTGGCCCGGTAGGCGTTGATCAGTTCGATGACCCGCGCACTCTTGTCGATCTGACCCTCGTGGCTGACGTCCCGGTCGACCATCCAGCGAATCGGCTGGTACGGGATGCGCAGCGCGGCGAAGATCTCGTCGTAGAAGTCGTCGGCCAGCAGCGCCTGGTGGATCTGACGGAGGAACTCGCCGGACTGGGCACCCTGAATGATGCGGTGGTCGTAGGTCGAGGTGAGCGTCATGATCTTGCTGATCGCGCGTTCGGTGAGGCCCTCGGGGCTCATGCCGCTGAACTCGGCCGGGTACTCCATCGCGCCGACACCGACGATCGTGCCCTGCCCGCTCATCAGTCGCGGCACCGAGTGATTGGTGCCGATCGTGCCCGGGTTGGTGAGGCTGATGGTGGTGCCTGCGAAATCGTCGGCGGTCAGTTTTCCGGCCCGGGCACGGCGGATGATGTCCTCATAGGCCGACCAGAATCCAGCGAAGTCGAGCGTCTCGGCCGCCTTGATGCTGGCCACCACGAGGGCCCGGGAGCCGTCCTTGTTGACCAGGTCGATGGCGATGCCGAGGTTCACGTGTTCGGGCGTGACCACGTTCGGCTTGCCGTTGATCTCGGCGTAGAAGTTGTTCATCTGCGGGGTGCTGGCCAGTGCCTTGACGATCGCGTACCCGATGATGTGGGTGAAGCTGACCTTGCCACCGCGGCCGCGGCGCAGGTGGTTGTTGATGACGACGCGGTTGTCGGCGATCAACTTCGCCGGCACGGCTCGCACGCTGGTGGCCGTCGGGACGGCCAGCGAGCCCTCCATGTTGGTGACGACGCGGGCCGCGGCACCCCGCAGGACCATCTCGTGCGGTCCGTCTGATGGGCTGGGGGAGACTGGTGCGGCCGCCTTCGGCGTCGGTGTGGGGTTGGTCACACGAGCCTGAGGTGCGGCGTCCGAACGGCTCGGAGTGCGCTCTTCGGAGCGCGGTTCACCTTCGTCAGCGGCCGGCGCGGCATGCGATGCCGGGCGGGGGGCGGGTGACTCGGCGGGCAACCCACCGGCCGGTGCCGGTGCCGGTGCGGCGACGGGCTGGGCCGCGTCGGCCGGCGTGCCGAGCACGCCACCGGGGCGGAAGTCGGCGAAGAACTCGTGCCACGCCGGGTCGACACTCGCCGGATTCTCCCGGTATCTGTCGTACATCTCCTCGACGAGCCACTCGTTCGCGCCGAAGTCGTTGGTGACTACTGCTGTGCTTTCGTTGCCTGTGGACTGATTGGTCGCCACGTTCGTCCGGCCGCCTTGGGTGATAAATCCGTTGGATAGATTGAGTTGGAGGCCGCATTTCTGCGGCTGAACCATCCAAAAGCTTACGCCGGAGTAGGCCCTTCCTCAGGTTGACTTCGCCACTAGCCGAAGTGACTTTGCTCGAATTCCAACGTTGGGCGCAGGCCCCGGCGAGTCCGAACTGGTGGGTATCTCAGGTGATGTCCCGATTCATCGACAGCGTGGCACCGATGATCGACAGTCCGAGCGCCCACGCCAGCAGTACGAGGCAGCCGAGCGCCGGCGAGAGGAGCGTGTACGCGTTGTCGTTTCCGGCGGACGTGCGCGAGGTGGTGTCGAGGATCGCCGCTGAGGCCCCGCCGGGCAGGTAGGGGTACACGTTTCGGACGTAGGGGATCAGCGACAGGATCGGCTCGACGATGATCACGTAGATGATCGCCACCACCATCGCGACGATCTGGTTGCGCACCAGCGCCCCGAAGCCGAGGCCGACCAGCCCCCAGAGCGTCACCGCGAAGAGCACCCCGGCGAAGGCACTGATCAGGTGGTCGTCGGTGAGCGAGACCGGGACGTTCTTCGCGCTCAGCCACGGCAGCGCGATGGCGCAGGAGACCACGATGGCGATAGCGCTGTAAGCGGCCCCGACGAGGGCGTAGGCGCCGAGCTTCGCCGCCACCACCTTCACTCGCGATGGCGTCGCGAGCAGCGTGGGGGTGATGGTCTGATAGCGGAACTCGGCCGTCACCGCGAGCACTCCGAGCACCAGCGAACCGATGAAGGCCGACTGCCCGGAGAGAAAGATGTCCCGGATATTGCTCGGATCGAAGGTTCCGTCGTGGGTGTCGCCGATGATCCGTCCAACGACCGACAGCGACGTGAGTGCGATGACCGCGATGAGCATCCAGAACCACAGCTGCGTGCTCCGCAGCTTGCGTCCTTCGGCGCGGATCAGACGGCCCATGGGTCACCCCCGGCCGGACCGGCGGGCGGCTGGTTCCCCGGCGGTGGTTGGTAACCCGGCGGTGCTTGATTGCCGGGCGGTGCTTGATTGCCGGGCGGTGCTAGGTAACCCGGCGGCGGCTGGTAGTACACCTGAGGTGGCCCCGCTGGCTGGCCGGATGGGTACTGCCCGGCGCCCGGGGTCAGGTCGTTCGCGGCGAAGGCCCCCTGGGTGAGGGAGAAGAAGAGCTTCTCCAGGTCGAAGCGCTCCAAGCTCAGCTCGTGCAGTTCGATGTTGTTGACGAAGGCGATGTGGCCGACCCGGGCCTGATTGCCGCCGGGGACCCGGACGTGGGTCGGGTCGTGCAGTTCGACGGCGATTCCCTCCCGTCGCAGCGCCTCGGACAGTTGCGGTGCCGACGGCGATCGGACGACCACGGTGTCTCCGTTCTCGGCCAGTTCGGCGATCGAACCCTGTCGTACCAGACGGCCCTGATTGAGGATCACCACCCGGTCGGCCACCGCCTGGACCTCAGCGAGCTGATGGCTGGAGACCAGGATGGTGCGCCCCTCGGATGCGAGATGGCGGAAGAAGCCGCGTAGCCAGCGGATGCCCTCCGGATCGAGGCCGTTGGCCGGCTCGTCCAGAATCAGCACCCTCGGGTTGCCGAGCAGCGTCGCGGCCAGACCGAGCCGCTGCCGCATGCCCATCGAGTAGCCGCGCACCTTCTTGCGACCGACCGGCCCCAGACCCACGAGGTCGAGCACCTCGTCGGCCCGGTTGTCCGGGAGACCGGCCGCGGCGCAGTAGACCCGCAGATGATTACGTCCAGAACGTGCGGGGTGAAAGCTCGACGCCTCCAGCGCCGCACCGACGACCCGCAGCGGGTTCTCGATGTCGTGATAGCGCAGGCCACCGATCGTCGCGCTGCCACCGGACGGGCGTACCAGGCCGAGGAGCATGCGCAGCGTGGTGGTCTTGCCGGCGCCATTGGGGCCGAGGAACCCGGTGACCGACCCGGGCTCGACCGTGAAGCTCAGCGAGTCCACCGCTCGTGTCGACCCAAACGTCTTGGTGAGGTCCTGAACGACGATGCGGCCGTCGGCCGGGGGTGTCGGTGGGGGCTGGAGCGACGCATTGGCTGTGTCGGTCATGAACGCCATCCAACCACGGTCGGTGACCGGGTGGAACAGGTTGGCCGGCCAGGATTTCCCGTCGTCCATATTTTTATTGCTGGTCCGGGGCGCCGTCGCCGTCCGGTTGCAGAACGTGCTCTCGGCCGGGCGTATCGGAAGTGCCGGGGTGCTGTGCACCCTTTAGGCTGTGCCGGTGCTAGCCAGCCTCTACCTCATCGCCGCGACGATCGCCGGCTTCTCGGTGGTGACCCGTTTGATGCCGGCCGCGCCGACGATCGTGCGCCTTCCGGGCGGCATGCTGGTGGGCATCGTCGTCACTGCCTGGACGACCTTCGGCGTGGCTTACGTGCTCTCTCCCCACACCGGCCGGGCGCTGTACTACGGGCTGATCACCTCGCTGGTGCTGAGTCTCGCCGTCATCGGGATCTTCGGTCGTAACCTCCGACCGCGGCATCTGCGCGTCGGCTGGTTCGAGGCGATCTTCGCGCTGCTCTCCTTCATCTTCTCCTACTGGATGATCGGCAACCGGCTCAGCTACGACCCGACCGGCAAGCACTACCTGCAGGTGTCGGCCAACACCTGGGGAGACTTCGGGCTGCACATCGCGCTCTCCCGATCCTTCTCGCTGGGCTCCAACTACGCCCCCACCGAGTACCCGTTCTTCGCCGGCGAGCCGATTCGCTACCACTTCGGCTACGACTTCTTCGCCGGTGCGCTGCAGAGCGGCGGGATGTCGGTTCTCAATTCCTTCAACGTGCCGGCCACGCTCGGCTTCACCACCGTGATGCTGATGCTCTTCGCCACCGCCCGGATGCTCTTCGGGCCGAAGCCCGAGGCACAGGTTCGCTGGTGGCGGGACAAGGGCATCGGTGCCGGCCTGATCGCGGCGCTGCTGGTGATGACCAACCAGTCGCTGGAGTGGCTGCGGTTCATCTCCGACGACGCCCACGGCAGCATCTCGGCGGCCCTGCACCCGAGTCTGCTCTGGGCGCACAAGGGTTATCTGTCGGGCGGCCCGTACACCAATGACCGCATCTCGATGTTCAACACGATCAACGTCTACATGACACAGACGCATTTGATCGTGGCGATGGGTTTCGTTCTCTTCATCGTCTACGCGCTGCTGGATCAGCTCCGCAACGGTGTCTGCATGGACCGTCGGTTGCTGCTGTTCTTGGGCGTGACCTTCGGGATGTCGTTCTGGCTCAACGGTGTCCTCTGGATCGCCGCCTCGGTCTTCTTCGGATCGTTGTTGGCCATCTACGCGATCTGCGCCTGCTGGCGGCAGCGGCAGAATGCCAAACCCAACCGAAGGCGGGAAGTGGTCCGGTTCGAGGCGCTGAGCTGGATCAAGGTCGCCGCCTGCTTCCTGGTACCGGCCCTGCTGATCGGCGTCCCGCAGGCGGTCTGGCTCAACGGCGGGAGCACCGACGGCGGCTCGCTGACCCTGCACATCGGCTACTTGGTCTGCTCCTCGACAACCGCACCCTGTCACGTCCGCGGTGAGATGAATCTGCTCTCGCTGACCGACTGGAGTTCCTTCCTGCAGTATTGGTGGCTCAACGAGGGGCTGCTCATCCCGCTGCTGATCCTGGCTTTCGTGCTCGGAAACCGCCGGGACAAGAAGATCATCACGGCGATCACGGCGATCTTCATCTGGGGGAGCCTCTTCCAGCTCGGACGTGACCTGGGTGGGCAGAACCACAAGGTCATCAATCTGTGGGAGAACCTGAGCGGCCTCTTCGTCGGATTCGTTCTGGTGGAGCTCTGGACCATCGGCGCTCGGGTTGCCAAGGAGCAGCACGCCAAGCGGCGCCTGGTGGGGATCGCGGCCAAGGTCGGCGTTGTATTCATGCTGATTTTCCTCACCGTCTCCGGCCTGCCGGACTTCATGGCAGCGAAGAACGACTTCAAGGTGAGCGTCTTCGGCGACGACAACGAGCACGAGATCATCCACTGGATCGATGCGAACACCCCGGGTAAATCGGTGTTCCTGGTCGACTTCGATCAGCTCTACACCGCGCCGACGATGGCCGGGCGGGGCATCGTGCTCGGCTACTCCTCCTGGGCGTCGAGTGCCGGCTACGACATCGCGCCGCGCGAGGCGCTGATCAAGGCCGTCTACGAGGCCGCCGATCGCGCCACTGCGTGCAAACTACTCACCGCGAACGGGGTCGACTATGTGGTCGTTGGGCCGGAGGAGCGGTCGACGCACAACTTCAAGTTGAACGCGGCGCTCTTCGACCAGTTCGTCCTGGCCAAGAACGCCGGCGGCCCTGACGGTTACAGCGTGTACGACGTCAGCAAGTCCTGCTGACGCCGACTGACCGCGGCCGATCGCTGCCGGTAGGCAGTGGCCGGTAGACAGTGGCCGGTAGGCAGCGGCTAGTAGGCCCATTGCCCGATGGCGAACAGCGATGTGAAGAGCCCCAGAAAGAGGATCGACCAGACACTCACCAGCATCGCGACGATACGATTGCGGCCGACCTTCGCCAGCAGAATGAAGATCGGGAAGAGGGTGAGGGTGTAGCGCGGCGTCGAGAGAATGTAGCTGGTGCTGGTGAAGAGCAGCCAGTTTCCGGTCATCCAGATGGCGTACGAGGGGCGCAGCCAGATCCAGGTGGCGATCGTCGCCACCGCTCCGATCACGATGTAGAGCAATTCTTGGTCGACGAGCATCTGCTTGTCACCCGGCTTGGCGCCGTGGCCCGCCTCGATCTTGGAGTGGATGCCGGTCCATGGCCACTGCAGGGTCTTGTACCAGTGCTCCCGCTGTACCGTCATGAACGCGAACGGGCGCCCGTAGACGTGATAATTCATGTAGAGGTAGACCGCGACTCCGAGGCCGGCCAGCGCGATCCAGAGCCACTGCAACCGGATACGCCCGGTCGCCCGGTACTGGCTGTAGGCCTCGACGGCGAGTGCGGGCAGCAGCACCAGACCGTTGATGCGGGTCAGAGTGGCGAGCGCGCCGGCGATGCCGGCCAGCAGCCACTTGTCCATACGGGCGGCCAGGAAGGTGCCGAGGATGCAGGCCATGAAGAGGCTCTCGGTGTACGGCAGGTGCAGAAAGTAACTCGTCGGAAAAATAAGGAAGAACCAGACGGCGCGCAGCGCTAGTTCGCTGTCGCCGCTATCACCTCGGACCAGGTAGCCGAGTAGCAGCGCCGCGGCGATCGACGCGACCGTAGAGACCGCGAAGGCGGCGAGCAGGTAGTTGCCGCCGAGGGGGACGGCAAAGATTCGGACCATCCACGGATAGCCGGGGAAGAACACCACGAAGTTGGCCGGATCGCCGCTGGTCTGGTATCCGTACTGGGCGATCGATAGGTAGTGGGGCGCGTCCCATCGGTTCCAGATGTCGAACCGCGCGCTCATTGAGTTGAAGCCGGTGTTACTGAACACCTCGTTGGCGATGACGCCGATCATGTAGATGAAGAGCTTCACACCCAGGACGAGGGCGACGATCGGCCCGGCGAACGCGCGGAACTCAGACGGCGCCTCAGCGGTGCCCCAGAACCTGGCCAGCCAATCGGGAGGGGTGGATCCGACCGGCGCCGTCACCTTCTTGCCGGGCCGTTTGCTCGCTGCCTTCTTGTTCAAAGTGCTCGTTCCCACTGTCCGCTCCCTCGCTCGGTCGCCAAAATCTAGCAGGCCCCGTTACCGACGGGTAGGTTTCGCCGGTCGGCGGGACAGCCTCAAGTAAGTAGCTCAGCGGTCGAACGGACGGCGGCGCCGGCGTCGCCCAATGCGGCCATGAACGCCCCATGAACGGTGCGTCCGGGGATCGTCTCGCCCGCGAACTCCAGATCCGGAGCAGCACAGGCATCGTGCACGACGGTGACGGCCAGGCCTCGGTCCAGGGCGGCCCGAGTGGTGGCGTCGACGCACATGCTGCTCATCATTCCGGCGACGACCAGATCGTCGACCCCGGCCAGTGCGCCGGCGAGTTCAGTGCCTTGAAATCCGTTCGGCTCGGCCTTCTGCAGTACCGTCTCGCCAGTGCGTGGTGCGACCAGCGGGTGGATCTCGACCCCGTCGGTGCCCGGAATCATGAACTGGGCGTCCGGGGCGTCCCAGACATGTTGAAGGTGGATCACCAGCTCGCCGCTGGCCCGGAAGAGGGCCAGCAGCTCGGCCGCCTTCCCGGCGGCCGCCTCCGGGGCGACCAGTGGGTAGGCACCGCCCGGAAAATAGTCGCGCTGGATGTCGATGATCAACAGGCCACGGCTCACTGATGCTCTCCTCACCGGCCGGAACGTCCCCGGCTGTGCTGCAAGTACATCAGAGGCCACCTGCCATCGACGAGAACGCCTCGGACGGCGTATGCGCCCGATCATCTCGTTTGAGGCACGGGCGATGCGGGTACCTGAATCGAGTCAGAGTTGACCGCACCCAGAGAAAGCGACATCGCATGCCACCCACAACTCGAAAGTCCAACGTCAAGACCCTCAAGTTCACCGTGCCGGGGATGGCTCAGGCGGACGCGAAGTCGGTGGTCGCGATCCTGCAGGAGCGCCTCGATGCCCTGAACGACCTGGCGTTGACGCTGAAGCACGTTCACTGGAACGTGGTCGGACCGAACTTCATCGGCGTGCACACGATGATCGATCCCCAGGTCGAGGCGGTGCGGCTGATGGCCGACGCCACCGCCGAGCGGATCGCTGCGTTGGGTGGTTCCCCGGCCGGCACTCCGGGTGGCTTGGTCTCCCGGCGCACCTGGGACGACTACAGCATCGACCGGGCCGACGCGATCGCCCACCTGGGCGCGCTGGATGTCGTCTATGACGGCTTGGTGAAGGCGCATCGTAAGGCGATTGCCGACACTGAGGAGCCGGACCCCGTTACCCAGGACATGCTTATCGGCCAGTCCCACCAGCTCGAGCAGTTCCACTGGTTTGTCCGAGCGCACCTGGAGAACTCCTCGGGCGTTCTCTCCACGGCCGGTGCCGTGGCCGAGAAGCCGGCGGCCCGTCGCGCCCGACGGTGACCCGGTAGTTCCTCTAGTCAGTCGCGAGAGTCAGCGATGGGGACCTCGTCCGAAGATGGACGGGGTCCGCATTGCATTCGGTCTTCGCTATTCGTCGGTTTGCAGCGGCACGTCGAATGAGACGCAGACGCCGTTGCCGGTCGAGGCTGCGTCTCGAACCCGCAGTGTCACGCCGCGTCGCTGCATCTCCACGATGAGCTCCACCCGGCGTCCGGTCTGCGCGATCAGGTTGGCGATCATGCCGCTCGCGGCTTGGGTCGCGGCATCGACGATGGGCTGGGGGAGTTCGTAGGGCAGGCAGAGGTCGCGAACGAGCTTTGCCGCCGTGAACGGCGCTGCGTCCGAGGGGCGGAAGGCCATGGTGCCCCGGAGGACGACTTCATGGGTGACGTAGGTCGTAGGGCGAGTCGTCACGCCGATTTCGGTCATCGCATTCCTCACACGCCGGGTTAGTGAGGGATAGATGCCCAGATTTACGCTTTCCAAACATGAGCCCGAACAGGCGCCCCGGTGCTATTCGACCGGCAGCTTCTCCACAGGCCACGCGTCGATCAATCCCGTGAGGTCGAGAATCCGGGTGACGCGCGGGGACAGCGACTGCAGGACGAAGTCGACATCCGCATCGGAGGCATTGCCGGCCAACTCGACGACGGCGCCGATGCCGGTCGAATCGATGAAATCGATCTCTGCCATGTTCAGCACCAAGGCCGTGGTGGAGGCGTCGCTGATGGTCTGCCGTGCCTGATCGAGCAGCGAGCTCCGTGTGGCCAGGTCGAGTGCTCCGACAAGGTGCAGCACGCTGCGATTCGTCTCGTCGGTGCTGCTGGTGATCGTGAGGTCCATGCGCAGAGTGTACGAGGCCGTCGTCAGGCGCTGCGGAGTTCGAACCAGACGGTCTTACCGGGTGGCGGGTCCGCCGGGATGACGCCCCAGTCGGCGGCGACTGCGTCGACGATGAGCAGCCCCCGCCCATTCGGCACGCTGGAGTGCGATTTGACTCGGCTCGCTGGGATCGGATCGCCCTCGTCGCTGACTGCGAGCGTCATGCCGGAGGTTGAGAGGCGGATCTGCAGGGTGATCGTTGGACGGCCGTGCAGGAGCGCATTGGTTACCAACTCGGAGACCAGCAATTCGGCGTCGGCCACCAACGAGGGTGCCAACCGCCCAAGGTGTTCGGCGACGAAGGCGCGCGCGATCGCCGGGGCGTCACGGGTCTGAGGCAGTGAGATGACCACCGGGGATTGAGTCATCCGGCCGACCTCGCGTCGGCATCGGTGGCCTGACCAGCCCGCTCTCGGACATCCGCCAGCGGCGCGGGGTCGAAGACGGCGGTCTCGACGCCGACGGGGGTCGCACCGCCTTCGCTCACTCCGTCATCATGCCTGCCTGCGACCTCATCGGCTAATAGGTGGTCGCCGGTGGCGTGCCTCGACCGGTCACGGGGCGGCGTCGGGGATCACAGTTCCGATCGGATTGCCACTGGCCGGTTCTGGGTATCGGGGAGGACAAGCAAGCCAGCACAACCAGTTGCCCGGCGGAGACGAAGGATCAACCATGACCCACGCAGATGTGACTCTGCCGCAGCCTGAAGACCGCCCAGCCGTCCAGGTGTGGCCCGGGAAGGCGTTTCCCCTCGGTGCCACCTACGACGGCTCCGGCACCAATTTCGCACTCTTCAGCGAGGTCGCGGAGCGGGTACAACTCTGCCTCTTCGATGCCGACGGCAACGAGACCTGTGTCGACCTTCCGGAGATCGACGGTTTCGTCTGGCACGGGTTCCTGCCGGCGATTGAGCCTGGGCAGCGCTACGGCTATCGGGTTCATGGCCCGTACGAACCGGCGAACGGGCATCGTTGCAATCCGGCGAAGCTCCTGCTCGATCCGTATGCGAAGGCAATCGACGGCAGTTTCGAGTGGGATCAGTCCCTCTTCAGCTACAACTTCGGGGATCCGCAGAGCCGCAACGACGACGACTCGGCCGCGCACATGCCGAAGTCGGTCGTCATCAACCCGTACTTCGACTGGGGCACCGACCGGCCGCCGAAGCACGGCTACGCCGACTCGGTGATCTACGAGGCGCATGTCAAGGGACTGACCCAGCTGCACCCGGACATCCCGGAGGAGATCCGCGGAACTTATGCCGCTATCGCCCACCCGGCGATCATTGACCACCTGACCCGGCTCGGGGTCACCGCCATCGAGCTGATGCCGGTGCATCACTTCGCGAACGACTCGACGCTTGTCGACAAGGGCCTGTCGAACTACTGGGGGTACAACACGATCGGCTTCTTCGCGCCCGATCACAAGTACACCTCCAGCCGCAGCGCGGGCGGGCAGGTGCAGGAGTTCAAGGCGATGGTGCGCGCGCTGCACGAAGCGGGCATCGAAGTGATCCTGGATGTCGTGTACAACCACACGGCCGAGGGGAATCACCTCGGGCCGACTCTGTCGATGCGTGGTATCGACAATGCCGCCTATTACCGGGTGGTCGAGGACGACAAGCAGTACTACATGGACTACACGGGGACTGGCAACAGTCTCAATGTGCGACACCCGAACAGCCTGCAATTGATTATGGATTCCCTGCGTTACTGGATCACCGAGATGCACGTCGACGGCTTCCGCTTCGACCTCGCGGCCACCCTGGCCCGGGAGTTCTACGACGTGGATCGCCTCTCCAGCTTCTTCGAACTCGTCCAGCAGGACCCGACGGTGAGCCAGGTGAAACTCATCGCCGAACCGTGGGACGTCGGCCCCGGCGGCTATCAGGTCGGGAACTTCCCACCCCAGTGGACCGAGTGGAACGGGAAGTATCGCGACACGGTGCGCGACTACTGGCGCGGTGAGGATTCGACGCTGGGGGAGTTTGCCGAGCGACTGACCGGGTCGCCGGATCTCTACGAGCACTCGACCCGTCGGCCGGTGGCCAGCATCAACTTCGTCACCGCCCACGACGGCTTCACCCTGCTGGATCTTGTCTCCTACAACGAGAAGCACAACGAGGCCAACGGCGAAGGTAATAACGACGGCGAGAGCAACAACCGTTCGTGGAACTGTGGCATCGAAGGGCCGACGGATGACGCCGAGGTGCTGCGACTGCGCGGCCGCCAGCAGCGGAACTTCATCGCGACACTCCTGCTTTCACAGGGGGTTCCGATGATCTGCCACGGCGATGAGCTCGGCCGCACGCAGGGCGGCAACAACAACGGCTTCTGCCAGGACGACGAGATCACCTGGGTCAACTGGGAGAAGGTCGACGAGGACCTGATCAGCTTCACCAGCCAGGTGGCGGCGCTTCGAGCCAAGCACCCGGTCTTTCGGCGGCACCGATTCTTCGACGGCAAGCCGATTCGCCGTCGCGGGAGCGAGGGTATCCCGGACATATCCTGGTTCACCCCGGACGGTGTCGAGATGACCGATGAACACTGGGACTCCGGTTTCGGCAAGTCGGTCGGCGTGTACCTCAACGGCCTGGGCATCTCCGGACGGAACAGTCGTGGCGAGCGAATCGTCGACGATTCGTTCGTCCTCTGTTTCAATGCGCACTTCGACGACATCGACTTCGTGCTGCCGCCCTCGGAGTACGGACTGAGCTGGGAGGTGGTCGTCGACACGGACGAGACCCACCTCGACGAGCAGTCGCCGGTGGCCGCCGGTGGGACGACTACGGTCGGTGGCCGCTCGGTCGTCGTCTTGAAGAGCGTCGCTGACTGACGGCTACACTCCGCAGCCTTCCGGGCACTACCTGTGCGTGCCTTGATTGGGTGGCCGTGCAGGGGGTCGCGCGGTTGACTACACCAATACTCGGTACTCCTCGCGCTCCGCCGGCTGCCCTCGGTAACGACTTTCGCTTGGCGCAGCATGGGTGCTTGTCGCCGGGTCCGCCATCGCGTACGTTCCCTGCAGGGTCGCGGTGGGTGGCCTGCGTTGGGTCTGCCGTAGCAGGCGACTCCAGCGACGGGCGCAGACAAAGGACAACAGATGCAACGTCGGGTTCACAGCCGGATGATCCGGGCCGGGGCGGCTGGACTGGTCATGTTGGGTGTGGCAGGGGGCGTAGCGACGCTCATCAACGGACCCGCTGCGTCGGCGAGCTCGGGTGACACGCTGACAGTGCAGCCGATTCCCGTCTGTGGCCAGATCGAGTTCGATGTGACGAACACGCTCAGTACGTTCCAAACGGTGGAGATGCGGTTCGGCTACGCCACCGCAGACGGAACGGAGTGGGAGGGGGAGGATCTCAATACGATCTACTATCACTTCGCACCTGGCACGTCTCGATTGATCCGCTCCTACAACACGAGCGGCGGTTCGCCCAACGCGGTGGAACTCGTGTGGGACGACCACGTGGTCTCGATGCCGGTGCAGTACTCTTGCGTACGCCCTACGCCTGAGCCGGTCGAGCCAACTCCCACGGAACCCCTGGTCTCCGTGACCGGCGCCCAGACCGAGTGCGGGCGCATCGCGCTGACGTTCACCAACGCTCAGGCCACGTCGCTCAACGCGACGATTGACGACTTGCCCGGCGGTGAAATGCCCATCGGCCCGTTTGACGTGGTCGTGCTTCCGCCGAATAGCTCCGCGGTCTACCTGTACGACTTACAGTCTCCCGATTACCACCCCGCCCGTACGCCGGACTATTTGGAGGTCCTGGTAAACAACCAGGACCTGGGCGACGGATACATCCCGGCCGAACGGTGCCCCGCACCGGACGCCACGCCGGATCCCACTCCGACCGTGACGCCGTCGCCGACCGTCCTGCCTTCGCCTTCACCTACTGCTGCTCCGACTCCAATCGCGGCACCCACACCGTCACCGACCGCTGTGCCGACGCCGACCGCTGTGCCGACGCCGACGCCGACCGCTGTGCCGACGCCGACGCCGACGGCTGTTCCGACACCGTCGGCCGGCTCAACGGTGAGCTATGCCGCTACCGGGTCGATTCGGATGCCCGCCGTGAACGGTCTCGGCAAGGTGGGTCGTGGCTCATTGAAGGTGGTCTACAGCGGGAAAGACACCTCGATCGGTGGAACCATGAATCTTCCGAGTTTCACCGTCAACGCCGAACTATTCGGCTTCCTGCCGACCACGATCGTCTCGGCACTCTCCGGGGTAGGGCCGCTCGGTGGTCACTTCACTCCGAGTAGCGGCAAGTTGTCCGCTACGGCGCAGGCGACCGTCACGGTCGGATCGGTGCGAGTTATCGGTCTCCCCGCGGTCAACTTCACCTCTTGTGCGTCGACAGCCGTGAGGACCGTACAGATCGAGACCAGCGGCAAGTTCGCGCGGCTGAGCGGCGGTGTGCTGAGCGCGACCTACTCGACGGGCACGTTCAAGAACTGCGGGGCACTCACCGGGGTGTTGAATTCGTTGCTCGGCGGATCGACGAATAGCCTCTCGCTGACTCTGACCGCGACAGACTGAGCCGGCTAGAGCAGCGGGTCGCCGCCGACTTGCCGACGGTCGGTTCGAGAAACCCAGCCGACGATTTTCGATGGTGCCCCCGGCAGGATTCGAACCTGCGCCACCGCCTCCGGAGAGAGGCGTACTTCGCGGCGCACAGGAGTCTCAGAGCGGAATGCGCCCCAGCCTTTCTGGGGCTTACAGCTACCCCGGGGCGACATCAATCGGGTACGTGCGGCGCACCGTGGCACGTATATGGCACAGGCACGTGCAGGCCCATCAACCGACACGCCGGGTTCCAGAATCGGTTCGCCGGCGCTAGGAAACGCGATGCGCCAGCCAAAGGCCAGTGATCGCCTTGGGCCGGGGGCGTTACGTGATTTAGTCGCGCTCGCCGGCACTGCTTCGATCGCTGCCCGGTCGGATCGAATTCTCCGTGGCGGCGTCGCGGTCCTGCTCGTACGCGGGCGAGTTGACATACTGGGCTATCGGCAAAAGTGCTAGCCGGAGACACAGCCACCAGACGTACAACGACTGGTAACTCCAGGCCGCTGCGTCGTCAACAAGCCCATGTGCGATCTCGTTGCGTAGGTTGAATCCGCCCTGTACGACCAGCAACGATCTAAGCTCTATGACGAAACCGGTCCCAAACACGTCCTCCGCTTCCTGCATCTCGAGGAGTGCATTCAGGCTCTTCTCGCTCTCGACGCCCTGGTCATCGACGAAGAGCGTATGGACGTCCCGACGCTTGAGTAAGGTCCGGACGGAATGCTCCAGTTGGGGGACCAGGATCGCGACTGCTGATCCGACGTCGCCACTAAGGCCGAATGCGAGGCCAGCACCCCACAGATCACCGTGGCCTTCTGGCACGGTCGGTGAGTCCACGCATAGGGCGGTGATGAACTCACGGTCGTATCGATGCAAGGCGGTCAGCAGCTCCCGGGCCGGCGCTATCGCCCCGTGCGCCTTCATGAGCGCGTGGGCCGTGACGAGTCGGACAACTTCGCGCTCGATCGCAGGGTTGCTTGATTCGCTCCTGCCTTGCGTCGAGGCGACCTTGCGCCCGTCATACGAGAATGTCGCAGACGGAAAAAGCTGCCCAATCGTGCCTTGTAGCGCCTCCTCTGCGCCCGCGCGGATCTGGGCCGCGTCGACGAGCGGTACTAGAGTCGCGAACATCGCTAGCGCTATCAGTCGATCGCTTTGGCCGGAAACCCTCTCTCGGGCGTACGCGGTCATCTCGGTCAGATCGACTGAGCCCCCCCTGATCGTCTCCATGTTTTCGAGGGTTATCTCGCGGCTGCCCTGAAGACGTTTCCGTAAGCCGCCGATGAGGTCGTCGATACCATTGGCCTGGCGGTAGCTTCGCGGCAGTCCGACAAAGACAGCGATGGCCTTCTCAAGATCGAGCCCTTCGACCATGGCTCCGCCGATAGGGTCTGCGGCGACTCGGGCATCGGCCTCAGCCAGGTATGTACGTGCGACCCGTTCAGTGACCACCCACACTGCCTGCTTGTCTCCAAGCCATTCTGCGGCCTCACGTAGAAGGTGCCGTGACAAGCGTGGTTCGGCCCGCGTGTCCCCCGAAAGCTTGAGGAGGGCGTCGGCGACCTCGCTTCGCTCCGCCGGCAAGACGCTGGCGGCTTTTCGCATGAGTGACGCCAGGTCCGGGATGAGGAATCGGTCAGAAGCACTACCCTTCAGGACACGATCTTTGAGGGCCGCGGTCATTTCGCCGAGAACCTTCGTGCCGGGGCTGCCGCGTCGTTTGGCGAGTTCCATGGCGCGCCGCCATGCGTCTTTGCCGACACTAAACCAGACGTCGGCGGCCAGTGGAGCGGCACGATAGGCGTTGATGGCGGTGTCGAGCAGATCAACATCGGATCGGTCCCCGTAGAACCACGCAATGTCGGCCACACGCGCCAGCAGATCTGGCCGGTCGAGGAGTGGAGCGATGCGCGCCAATAGCGCCACCTGCTCAGAACTCAAGTCCTGAGGGATGATCGATCGCCTGTCCGCGAGTTGCATCGCAGGATTGAAAGGGTGGAGCCAGTCGCTCGGGTTCAGCATGGCGGAGGTTGCTTGCGCGAGCGTGTCGAGCACGACCTCCTGAAACTCGCCTACGCCGTCCCGTTTCGCGAGAGATTCAAGTGCGATGGACAGGAGCTCCGGGGGTTCGTACCCGTCGGCGCTCGCCTCGACAGCGTCCAGTGCCCACCAACTCGGGTCAATGTCCTCCAGTTGCAGATCCATGTATTGTTCGTCCTCAATTCATCTTGGTCGACATCGCTTTGCCCTTCCCGCTGGCCGCCCGCCTGTCGGCCGGCCAGGTAGGCGGATGGCACTTGAAGCAGAATATGGTGTTTCCAAGGGCCAGGGTTTCTCCGTGCACCTTCAGTCCGCAGTCCAAGCACAGAATTTCGCATACGCGGTGTTCTCCACCGACTCCCGCCGATCGCTACCCCGGTCGGCTGACCGCCCCGCCTGTCAATCGGCCATTGACGCCCGAGGCCGTTGTTCTGCCGTTGCTCCATCAGACTTGGCTCTCTCCCGTGACCCTGGTTGTGGTGTGTGGGCAGGTGGGTTCCTATACCTGCCCGGACACCTCAGGGACCGCGGCGGAGGTACCCGGGTGTCAAGGGCGGCCCGTGCTGTTGGGGCCGTGCATTTCACCCTTGACATCCGGCCCGAAGGGTCCGCCGTGGTACTACGCGACCGCCTGAATCTGAAGTAGCCCCGTGTCGTGCGAGAAGTGAGCGCGCCGCCGGCGCCCCTCGGTTGATCTCCACCGGTCCTGACGGTCATCGCGGTGAACGCTGCGCTTGTCGTCGGATCGCGAATTGGCTCACGCGTTGGGACGGACGACGGCCGGTGCAGGTCGACGGCGTTGTCCTCGTCGCCCTCGTCGACCTGGTCGTGATGCTGTGTTGGTTGATCTCAGCACCGGTTGCCGCTGACAGGCGGGGCAGGCGGCGGCGGACGAGGACGGCGCGCCAGCGCCGCCCGCAGGGAGCCGGTGCATGCCCCGTGCGGCCGAAGGCCGCCTTGATCCCACAAGAGCCGAAATCGGCAATTCGAGAACGTTGAGCCTGGTCAGAACGGGTCGACCAACTGTGCGCCCGCCTCGTCAGACGGGGGACTCGGCAAACGATGTCTTGCGATTGGCAGGCGGCCCGGAGCAAGTTGTCTAGCACGCGCGAGTTGCAGAATCCGTCGGAAAATCACCTGCGGAACTACTCGGCCAGGGCTTCGACATCTGGGCCACGGGGCTTGGAACGGAAGGCGCAATACACTCGATAGCAGGAGGCTGACATGACAGAAGATGTGAGCGGTCAAGACCTACATGTGCTAAGTGGACCGACATCCATTCGATTCATGATCTGGGGAACCTCGATGGTGTTTGCGTCGGGACTGGGAGTCTTTCCGCTCGGTGTCGAAAGCTATCTCGGGAAGTACGAGAATCTGTACATCGCCGTCATCCTCTGCATCATTGTTCCTCTTTTTGTTACCGGTATTGCCGTCTGGGGGTGGGGCCTCAGGAAGCAGCACCTGGAAATCTTGGCCGGCTACACAGTATCAACCAAGGTAGGCGCACAGCACCCCTCGTTGGCCGCCGTCGATGCACGGACGCGGGCCATCATCCGTGTGCCCGAGGAATCTCCGGCCGACGGGTCTCGGATGATCTGGCCGGAGTCGTAATCTTTGCTCACCGAGCTAGGAACTGAAGCGTTCGTCGCCGACTGCTGGTCGCAAGGTCGAGCCCAGACGTCTGCCGGGTCAAGGTGCGGTGATGGCTGAGATGATCGACCACAACGAACCTGGTGTTGCCGTAAAGATGATCATAGGAATGCTGGCGCCGAGGAGCGTGGCGATGTGATCGCCCACGCTCCTCGGTCGTGAGTGCTGCCCCGCCACGTCATCCCGCAGCTGCCGCCGAGCGCAGCCGATGCCGTGCGGTCGCTCTACGTACCTGGAGTGGCGATGCTTACCGCCGGTGGCAGAACATCGGGACGCGCACTGGAACAATCGCGACCTCGCTAGTCGCACTGGAGGATGTCTAGCCAATCTGGAATGATTGGGCGATGGCCATGGATTCCGCGAGCATTGCGGGCGGCGACCCTGCGCCTGCCGATGCTGGGTCACCTGCACTAGAAGACCCCGCCATTCGCAATTCTGCGGGTTTCCGCGCAAATGCGTTGATCGATATGATCGGCCGAATTCATTTCATACTTCAGGGGAACGTTGCCGATTATCGTTCCTTCGTGTCTAGTCTGCAGGATCCTGCAGTATCCTTGCCGCTATTGTCCGTCGACAATGCTGTTGGCCACGACCGTATGTTGTCTGAGGCCGAACGGCTCTTGCATAACGTACTAACTGCCATGAGTACGCGAGTCGATCAGCAAAGGCGCTTCATGAACAAGTATTTTGCAGACGACAGCACACTCACCGTCTCATATAGCGACCGAGTGAAAGCCGTCTTCGCCGCAGACCTGCTCGCGGAGTTTCTCAAGAGACTCCGAAATCAGTTGACTCACTATAAGTTCCCCGTCGCTCAGAGCAGGCTGACTATGGGAGCGGAGTCGTACTCCGTGAGGATGGTGCTTCCCACCTCGGCACTCCTCGCCAACGGCGAATGGAGCAGTGATGTCCGTGAATGGATCGCAAGTCACGGAACTGAGTTGGACATCTTCGACGCGGCAGACGAATACGCAATCAGAGCCGATCAGTTCGATCTATGGTTGGCTTCTCAGATTCGAGCGAAATATGCCAAAGATATTCTGACGTACGAGCAAGCTAGAGACGAAGCTGTTCGTCGTCGTCGGATTGCGTTCGGCGTCTAGCTCCGGCGCGGCGAGCTTTCCGCGAGTTTGGGTGGGCAGACACCGAGGACGACCGTCACGTTCGGCCGCACTTCTGGCACGCCCATGTGCGCCCGCTCGATACGAGCTGATCGTGAACTAGATCGCCCAGTCTCACGGGAAACTTATACCGATCTAGTAGCAATGTGAGAACCTTCTGTAGTGGTTACTGATTCCGTCGGGAAGCGGATCGCGGCGTACCGTCGTCGTCGTGGCCTGAGTCAGGCTGCGCTGGCGGGGCTCGTAGGTCGATCGGAATCGTGGCTGTCTCAGGTCGAGCGAGGAGTTCGTTCGGTCGACAAGCTGTCCGTGCTTCTCGACATGGCTCGTGTTTTGCACGTCGATGTCGAGGCATTAACTGGCAAGCCATGGCAGTACGCGCCGAACGGGTCAGCTGTCGCTGACGGCATTGGCGCAGTTCGCCAAGTCTTCACTCGGTATGACCACCTTCTCGGAGTTCAGGCCGCCGCGTCCCGTGATATTGCTGGGCTGCGGGCGAGTATCGCAGCGCTGCACGGTGACTACCAGGCGGCGCGCTATGACCGAGTCATCGGCCAGCTGCCCTCGCTGCTCGGTGAGGTCGAGCGTCATCGAGTGGAGCATTCACAACCAGGCGAGGAGCGCGAGACCTCGCTGGTCTATATATCTGGGTATGTCCTGGCGGCGAAGCTTGTCACAAAGCTTGGCGTCACAGACCTTGCCATGCTGGCGGCCGATCGGGCGGCGAGCGCCGCGTACACCACCGATTCGCTGACGGCGGTGGGTACGTCGGCCTATCAAGTCGCGTGTGCGTTACTTCGAGCTGATCAGCCACAGGACGCGGAGCATTTGTCTGTTGGGATGGCGGAGAGGGTTGAGCGGGAAGCGCGCTCAGATTCGCCGGCGGTGGTGTCGGTTGCGGGCGCGTTGTGGCTGATATCGGCGGTGATTGCGGCCCGCCAGACGAACCGTTCCGATGCTTGGGAGCGGCTGGACCGCGCCAGTCGACTCGCTGGCTTGCTAGGCGAGGACGCCAACCACGCGTGGACCGGTTTCGGTCCGACGAACGTCGCAATTCACCGCGTCTCGGTGGCAGCTGAGTTAGGTGATCCGGGTGAAGCATTGCGGGCTGCGGCCGACGTCGATGAAGGCCGCCTACCTCCAGCACTGTTGAGCCGCCGGGCGCAGGTGCATCTCGACCTGGCGTGGGCGCAGAGCCAGCGCAAGCGCGACGCCGAAGCCACCCTGCATCTGCTGGAAGCGGAGCGGGTCGCACCGGAGGCGATTCGCCACAACGTCATCGCCCAGGAGCTGGTCCGGGAGATGCTGAGCCGTGGCACTCGGTCTAAGACTCGCGCGCTAGCCGATCTCGCCGGGCGGGCAGGCCTGCTCAGCTAGTCTTGGTCGGTGGCACATTGCACCGTGGTCGTAACAGGTGCGCCGTTGTCTGCCCGCTGTGCTGACATCGTCTCAGCGCTCCAAACGGCCGAGGTGTCCGTCGACCTGGTGACCACCCCCGCTGCTGGTGAGTGGATCGATACCGAGGCGGTGACAGCCGCGACCGGTGCACAGCTTCGTTCTCAGGCCCGAGCTTCGTCTTCGTCGCCTCGGGTGGGCTTGCCCGATCTGATGATCGTCTGTCCGGCCACGTTCAATACCGTGAACAAGGCTGCCCTGGGGATCGCGGACACGTCTGCGCATGGGTTCATCTGCGAATGCATTGCTTGCCGGGTGCCGACCATCGTCGTGCCGATGATCAATGACAGGCTTTGGGGGCATCCTGCCCTCGCGTCCCATATCGCTGCGTTGAAGCGGGCGGGCGTGCACTTTCTCAGTCCCCTCACCGGCGAGCCTGCCCTCGCGCCGGTTGTTTCCGGCACCGGTTCAGCCGTCGTCGCGGCGTTTGACCCCATGTGGCTGGTCGAAGCAATTCCCGCGCTGACCTCCTGATTCCTTAGTCGCCGACCCGCACTTTTGTGCGGGTAGTACTCGCATCCCGGATACGGCCCGTGATCGCCGTTTTGATTCTCGTGTTGCCGCGCCACAACGACGCGGCCAGACACGAGGAGTCCAACAGATGGCCAGCTATTCAGTCGAGAGCAAGCGTCAGCCAATGGTGGCGACAGGGATCGTCGATGTGTCCGTGGAGTGGGAGGACAAGCCCGGTGGTGGCCGGCGTCCTTCGGATCGCCAAGCCCGGCACGAGGGAACGGGGATGCCGTTGTGGGGTGTCGAGGTCCTCTACCCGCAGACGTCGTTCGGGCGGACGGCGACGGTCACGGCGAAGGTCACGGTCGGGGCGATCGAGCAGCCCAAGCCGGCCCTGTATGCGCCGATCAGCTTCGAGGGGCTGACCGTGGAGGTCCGCACGAATAAGGCCGGTGGGTTGTCGGAGACCTGGACCGCTGAGGCCATCGCCGACGCCAAGCCAGCCAGCAAGTCGTTCACCCCGCCTGCCTCGGCTGCGGCCTAGGACCGGGTGACGTGATGAGTGTTGTCGCGGTCGCCCTAATTCTCGGGGTCTTTGTGGTGTTCCTGGTGAGGGTTCGGCAGGTGAAAGCCGGCGGCGCGGTGGTGTGCGTGGTCTTCGGCCTGGTCCTCGGGGCCACGCCGGCTGGTCCGAATGTGAACCAGTTCCTCGATCAAGCCGGTTCCTCGGCGTGGGCGTGGGTGAGCCAGCTATGACCCGGTTCGGGAAGTCCTACGGCGGCACCCGGCGTGACCCGGCCCCGATGCAGGTCCACATGGCCAAGGTCAAAGTGCCGCTGACGGCGGTGATCGCGGCCTGGGTCGCTCGTCGGGTCTGGGCCGGTGTGGTGGCGTGCGTGAAGCATCCCCTTACCATGCTGTTCCTGGCGTTGCTGCTGTGGCTGTGGCACCTCGACCTCGAACACGGCCCGCTGCCCATCCTCACTACGGTCGCGCTGGTCCTCGTGGTCGGTGGGGTGTGGCGGTGGCGGTGGCCGGAGTCCTTCACCCGCCACGTCGCCTGGCGGGTCCGTGGGGTCTGGCGGTCACGTCGGGTGTATCGGTACTACTGGCAGCCGGCGATGGTCCTCACCGGCCTGTCAGTCACGATCAACGGCGAAGAACACCTCCCCACGATCACCTCCGTCCGCTCCTCAGCGACGGTGGATGTGGTGACGTTGCGGATGCTGCCTGGTCAGTGCGTCACCGACTGGGCTGGTGTCGCCGCACGGTTGGCGCAGACGTTCGGGGTGCTGGAAGTGCGGGTCCGCTCCGTCCCGACGAATCCCCGCAAGGTCCAACTCTGGGCACGCACCTCTGACCCGCTGACAGTCCCGGTGCAGCCGTTCCCGATCGCCGAGCACCCCGACTTCACCGCACTCCCGGTTGCGTTGTCGGAGGACGGGTTGCCGTACCGGCTGCGGCTGCTCGGCACGCATCTGCTGGTGGTCGGTGAGACGGGGTCGGGGAAGGGCAGTGTGTTGTGGTCGCTCCTCGCCGCGCTCGCACCGGCGATTCGGGACCGGTGGTGTGAGGTCTGGGCGATCGACCCCAAGGGCGGGATGGAACTGGCCCCCGGCGCGCAGTTGTTCGCCCGGTTCTCCTACGGCGACCCCGACGATGACGAGGCGTATGAGTACGACTTCGCCCGCATCCTCGAAGCCGCTGTGCTGGTCATGCGCCGCCGCCAAGCCGCTCTGCGCGGTCACACCCGGCTGCACAGTCCTTCGGTTCTCGAGCCGCTGATCGTGATCGTCGTCGACGAACTCGCGTCGTTAACCGCGTATGTGAATGACCGGGACGCGAAGAAGCGGATCAGCGCCGCCCTGTCCCTGCTCCTCTCTCAGGGAAGAGCGGTCGGGGTCACGGTGATCGGCGCGGTGCAAGACCCGAGAAAGGACGTCGTCCCGTTCCGTGACCTGTTCCCCACCCGCATCGCGCTGCGCCTGGCGGAAGCCGATCAGGTCGGGCTGGTCCTCGGTGCAGGGGCGAGGGATCGGGGTGCCCGTTGCGATGAGATCCCTGAATCGCTGCCCGGGGTCGGGTTTGTCGTCCTCGATGGTGTTGCCGAACCGGTGCGGGTGCGCTTCACCCACGTGACCGACGAGCACATCGCCGGCCTGGTGCGGGACTACACGCCGGGGACGATCACCGTCACCGCGACCTCGACCCGGATAAACGGCTACGACCCCGCCCTCACCGACCATCCGATGCTCACGGATGTGTCGGACGTGGTGCCTCACGCGTTGGACGGTGACGCAGCATGACCACCACTACCGGCACGCGCCCGCTGCACGCCAGCGTCGTTGGCGACGACGAGGCCGTGGCCTTGCGGTTGCGCTGCGAGCTTCCCACCGATGATCATGTCGGCGACCCGGCTCTCCGGGTGTTGGTGCCGGTGGCGTTGTCGCGGCAGGAGCTGGTCACGGCGTTCTACATCGGCATCGACCCCGGCGACAACCCGACCGCCCTCACCGGGCACGAGGTGGAGGAGTCGCTACTGGTCGCTGTGCTGGGTCGTGGGGTGTGGGAGATCCAAGACGAAGCCCGCGACCTCGCCACCACGATTCCACGGGATCTGGACGCGGCCCGGTTCCTACGCGGCTGCCAGCTCCTCGCCGACCAGTACCTGACCCGCGTCACGACAGGGAACCACCCATGGCACACAAGATGATGACCGGCCAAACGCTGATGCCGTTCGGTGTCCCGGTCGTGTCGGTGGAGCATCGTGGCGAGTTGCTGCGCCTGGTTGCCGACGATTGGCGCGACTCAGCCGCCTGCACCTCACCGAACGCAAGCGTCCGTGATTCGCGGGGCGTTGACCCGTTCTACCCTGCCGACCCCGACACCCTGACGGATGTCGCACGGTCGATCTGTGGCCGGTGCCCGGTCCAGGTCTCCTGCCTCGCGGTCGTGCTGATCAGCAATGAAGACCAGGGCATCTGGGGCGGCACGACACCCCTGGTCCGGGACCGGATTTGCATGGACCTGGCCGACGGTGCCCCAGTCTCGGTTGTGTTGGCTGGCGTCAACGCAGCCTTGACAGCCGATTCCGGTGCGGGGGTGGCCGCATGAGAACCGCCCGCAACCCAGGTGTGACGGATCGGCTCGCACATGACCTCGCCGAAGCCGAAGGGGTCTGCGTGCAGCCACTGCTACGCCGGTTGATCGACCGCGACACCGGCCACGCCACCGTCGTCATCCTGCCCTGCGGCTCGACCAGGGCGTCTCGGTGTGTGCCATGCGCGGAGAAAGCCCGCCGATTGCGGATGCAGCAATGCACCGAAGGGTGGCACCTCACCGAAGAACTCCCCGACAAACCAACGGCAACCTCGGACGACGACCAGGGCGACGGTGACGACCTGGTCGACGAGTTGGGCGAGCGTCGGGTGCGGTCTACCCGTCGGCGGCAAGATGCCCCGGACCTTCCCCGGCTGCCGATCGAGGACCGGACCGTCGGTGCGTCGTTCGACGGGCGGCAGGGGAAGGTGTTCCGCCCGTCGATGTTCATCACGCTCACCCTGCCCTCCTACGGCAAGATCAGCCCCGGCACCGGAGTGCCGGTCAACCGACGGACGTATGACTACCGCCGTGCCGCGCTCGACGCGCTGCTGTTTCCGAAAGTGATCGATCGGTGGGTGCAGAACCTGCGCCGCGCTGCTGGCTTCCAAGTCCAGTACTTCGCTGCGGTCGAACCGCAGAAGCGGTTGGCGCCGCATTTGCATGCCGCTGTCCGTGGTGCGATCCCGAGAGCGCTGGTCAAGCAAGTCACCGCCGGGACGTATCACCAGGTCTGGTGGCCCTCCATCGACGAGCCGGTCTATCAGGACGGGGACGTGATGCCGGTCTGGGACCGCGACCTCGCCGGCTACGTCGACCCGGTCACCGGCGAAGCACTCCGCACCTGGGGCGATGCGCTCGACGATCTTGATCTCGACCCGGACGCGAAACCGATGCACGTCGTTCGGCTCGGGAAGCAGGTCGACATCCAGGGCATCATCGCTCCTTCCCCGGACGCGGACCGGGCCGTTCGGTATCTGACGAAGTATTTGGCGAAGTCGATGGCCGACACCTATGACGACCCCTATGACATGGACACCGCCCGCCAAGCGCACCTGAACCGGTTGCACGCTGAGATCCGGGTGCTGCCGTGCTCGCCGAAATGCGCGAACTGGCTGCGCTACGGCATCCAACCCGCTGACCCCGGCCCGGGGCTCACTCCGGGCCGTTGCATCTCGAAGGCCCACGACGCTGAGCACCTGGGCCTCGGTGGGCGGCGTGTTCTCGTCTCAAGGAAGTGGACGGGGAAGACCCTCGACCAGCACAAGGCCGACCGCTGCGAGATCGTCCGCGCCGTCCTGGCTGAGGCCGGGATGGAGATGCAAGACCGGGACCGGTGCGCCGCTGACCAGCTCAGTGAAGACGGGCTGCCCCGGTTTCGGTGGGAACCGATCGACGTGACCCAAGCCGACTACCAGACCGTTATCGGCCACGCCCTCATCCAGCACAGGACGTGGAAAGCCCAATACGAACAAGCGAAAGCGTTGGCTGCGAACGGCCCACCGGGGCCTGTGGACAGTCGTTCGGCAACCACCCAACCCGCCGCAACAGCGGCCTAACCAGAGGGATTCCCATGTCGCGTCAGCCAGTTCGGCTCACTGTTGCCGAGGTCTGTGAGGAGCTTGGCGTGTCTCGGTCCACGTTCTATGAATGGCGGGTCAAAGGCCGTGCACCGCGTTGCCTGCGGTTGCCGAATGGCGAGTTGCGTGTGCGCAGGGATGAGCTGGAGAACTGGCTCGACTCTTGCGAAGAGGTCGCATAGTGGCGACGACGTTTGACGTTCGGGTCTGGCAGATCGAGACCTTCGAGGGGGTGCGGAGCGTCAGCTACCGAGTTCGTTGGAGGGCTGACGCCCAACGTTTTAAACGGACGTTCCATACGAAGGCCCTCGCCGACGGATTCCGCGCCGACCTGATCGCGTCGACTCGGCGAGGCGATGCGTTCGAGGTTTCGACGGGGCTGCCTGCGTCGATGGCCCGTGGTGGCGTTGGTGTGTCGTGGTATTCCTTTGCTTTGGACTACACGGACTTGAAGTGGCCTCGCATTGCCGCGACGACGCGGCGTACCCACGCGGAGGCCCTAACCGCTGTGACGGTGCTGTTGCTCTCGTCGATCCGGGGCTGCCCGGAGGAGCAGCTGCTGCGCCGCGCACTGAAGCGGTGGGCCTTCAACACGACTGGCCGGAATGACCCGTCGTGTCCGCCTGAGGTTCGGCGCGCGCTGCGGTGGGTTGCGAGTCATACGCGGGACGTGTCGGCGCTCAGTGATCCGGTGGTCCTTCGCGACGTGCTCGACGGCCTGGCGCTTCGTCTCGATGGCACGCATCGCTCGGCGAGCGTTGTTCTTCGGTGGCGCAAGATCTTCAACAACGCGCTTGAGTACGCGGTCGATCGGAAACTGCTCGACGCGAACCCGCTCCCTGCGCTGAAGTGGAAGCCACCGCGCTCTGTCCGAGCGATCGACGCCCGGTCGGTGGTGAACCCGGTACAGGCGCGGACGCTGTTGAATGCCGTGCGAGCGGAGCTCCCGTCGGGGCCTCGATTCGTCGCGCTGTACGGGTGCCTGTATTTCGCTGCGCTGCGACCTGAGGAGGCGTCCGGGCTGTCTGTGCAGAACCTTGCTCTGCCGGCGGTGGGCTGGGGCGAGCTCCATTTGGAGCGCGCACGCCCGTTCGCTGGGCGGGAATGGACCAACTCTGGGGAGGCCCGTGATGATCGCGAACTCAAGCAGCGGGCGGTGGGGGAGCTGCGGGTCGTGCCGTCGCCTCCGGAGTTGACTGCGCTGCTTCGCTGGCATCTGGACGAGTTCGGGACCACACCTGACGGGCGCTTGTTCGTGGGGGAGCGCAACCGTGAGCATCTGCCGGCGTCGACCGTGTTCCGGACTTGGCAGCGTGCCCGGTGCAAGGCGTTCACCCCGGAGGCGGTCGCTTCGCCGTTGGCTCGCACGCCGTATGACCTGCGTCATGCTGCGGTGTCGACGTGGCTGGCTGCGGGCGTTCCACCGACTCAGGTTGCCGCGTGGGCGGGTCACTCGGTCGAGGTGCTGTTGGGCATCTATGCGAAGTGCCTCGACGGGGGAGCGGCCCAGATGCGGGCTCGTGTTGAGAACGCGCTGGCCGGTAAGTGAGGCGACGGAACCGTGGCACGTATATGGCACAGACGGTCGCGGATGGCCGCTGATAGCCGGGCAGAACCGGACATTGCGCTCACGGTGTCAAATGGCCTCCAGCCCAGTGATTCTGGGGCTTGGAGGCCAGGTTTTCCGGTGATTTTGTGGTGGTGCCCCCGGCAGGATTCGAACCTGCGCCACCGCCTCCGGAGGGCGGTGCTCTATCCCCTGAGCTACGGGGGCCAGCGCCCAAAGTTGCGCGACCACAAACCACTAGATCCTAGCAGCGACCCGAACCGCTTCTCGCCGCATGTCTGTCTCCGGCCCGAATCCGCGAACTTACCTCCGCAGCCAACTCTGACCTCGCCCTTGCCTGATCCGAACATTCATCGGCGACGATGGCGGCATGCTCGGGCGCCCGCAATTGCTGACTACAGTTCAGGCGTGACGCTGAGCGGGGAGCCGGCCCACCGCGGCCTCGTGGTGGTGGCTGAAGATGACGCCTCGATCGCTGACATCCTGCGCCTCTACCTCGTCAAGGCCGGGTACCGAGTCCAGGTCGAGCGCGACGGTGCGGCCGCCCTGGCGGCGATCCGGTCCCTGAAGCCAGCCGCAGTGGTGCTGGACGTCGGCCTGCCGTCGATGGACGGGATCGAGGTCTGCCGCCGCCTGCGGGCGGAGCAGAACTGGACCGTCCTGCTCTTCGTCACGGCGCGCGACGAGGAGATCGACCGGGTGCTCGGGCTCGAACTGGGTGCCGACGACTACATCGTCAAGCCGTTCTCGCCGCGCGAGGTCGTGGCCCGGGTGAACAGTGCGCTGCGCCGCGCTGCGGGTGCCTCTAGCGTTAGTTCGTCCCTGACCGTCGGGGCGGTCCGCCTCGAGCCGGGCGCACGTCGGGTGTACGTGGGTGACTCCGAGGTGTCGCTCACCGCCACCGAGTTCGACCTGCTCGCCTTTCTGATGCGCAGCCCGGGGCAGGTCTTCGACCGTGATCAGCTGCTCAGTCACGTCTGGGGTTACTCAGCCGGCGCCGGCACCCGGACGGTCGACGTGCACATCGCCCAACTGCGCTCGAAACTTGGTGCGTTGAGCCCGGTGCGTACCGTGCGTGGTGTCGGCTACTCGGCGGAAGCGCCGCATTGAGCGCCCGCCCCCGACCACTGGCCTACCGCATCGCACTGCTCGCTGCCGCGGTTTCGGTGCTTACCGCGGTGGTCGGGGGAGTGATCTCGATCGGGCTCATCCGGCACACGAGCCAGCAGAGTGCGCAGAAGACGTTGGCCAAGCTCGCCGACGCCGCGCAGGCCGCGGCCAACGAGGGCGCCAGCGCACAGGCCAGCCAGCTGCGCGCTCGCCAGGAACTGCTGGCCGTCAACGTGCAGGTGGCCACCATCAACCAGCGGGGCGTGGTGGCCGGGCGCGGGAAGCTGGCGGTCGCCGCAGCCACACCGGAGGTCGTCGACGCGCTGCTGGCCGGTGAAACCGTATCGATGACCAAGCGGGTCGGCGGTCAACTGGTACTGATCGAGGGACGCCCGACCAATGCCGGAGGCCTGGTCCTGGCGCAGCGACGGGCCGACGCCGTCGCGGTCGGGGATCGAGCCGTGCGGTTGATTCTCGTCGCCCTCGGCGGTGCGGTGGTGCTCTCCATCGGGCTCAGCCTGCTCGTCACCTGGCGGTTGGCCCGCCCACTCAGGCGAACGGCGCAGGCGGCCCATCAGCTGGCCGTCGGGCGCCGGGACATTCTGGTCGAGCCGGAGGGGCCGGCGGAGATGGTCGACGTGGCGATCGCCCTCAATGTCCTCTCCACCAACCTAGCCACTTCAGAGTCCCGCCAGCGCGAGTTTCTCCTTGCCGTATCGCATGATCTGCGCACACCGCTGACGGCGATCTCGGGCTACGCCGAATCCCTGGTGGACGGAGTCGTGACCGACACCGAGGTGCCGCGGGTCGCCGGCGTCATGCTGGAGGAGGCCCGTCGGTTGGAGCGGATGATCGCCGATCTGCTCGACCTGGCGCGGCTCGACTCGGCCGAGTTCCAGGTCGACCTCATCGACGTCGATCTCACCGGCTGGGCCCATGCGGCGGCGGAGGTGTGGCGGTCGCGGTGCGCCGCCAACGGGGTTCGGTTCTCGCTGCAAGCCCCGCCGGCTCCGTTCTGGGTCCGGACCGATCCGGCCCGGCTGCGACAGGCGATAGACGGCCTGCTCGAGAACGCGCTTCGGGTGACTCCGGTCGACGCCCCTATCCTCCTGGCGCTGGGGTCGTCCGGTCGCGCGGCTGACGGTGCTCCGGTCGTCGCCGTGATCGAGGTGCGTGACGGCGGGCCGGGGCTGCGTGACGAAGACCTGCCGGTGGCCTTCGACCGGTCAGTGCTCTACGAGCGCTACCGCGGGGTACGCCAGGTGGGAACCGGTCTCGGCCTGGCGATCGTGAAGGGGCTCGCCACTCGCCTCGGCGCGCAGGTCACCGCCGGGCACGCGCCGGAGGGTGGAGCGCAGTTCACGGTGTGGTTGCCGATCACCCCCGTGACCGGCACACCCACACCGTGAACTGCAGATTCAAAAGAGCCTTCGCTAGCTGATGTCGACCACTCGGGCCGCGGTCAACGAGGAGGTTCCGGTGCCCAGGACAACGACCGAGTCGCCGGACTTCACCGCTGAGATCGACCCGGTCGCGCCCTTGGTCTGCCCCTTCGTGTGCACCTTGGTGCTCGACGCGACGCGGTAGGTCTGGCTGACCCCGTCGAGGGACTTGACGGAGATCGAGGTCGGGCTGACCGCAGTGACGCTCCCCCGGATCGCGTCGTGCGTCACCGTCGCTTTGGTCTTGCTGTCTTCGGTGACCCACTGCGCGTGCTGCACGCTGCGCAACTTGGTGAGTGCCCGACCGACATTCTCCCGAGCCGCGGTGTGGTGTTTGGCGGCACTGGACGGGCGACTTGCGGGTGACGGCGTGGGTGAGCCGCTCGCCGCCATCGCGGCGGTCCCGATTCCCAGTACCGCTGCGCCGACGCCGCCGGCGATTGCAATCTTCTTCCACATGAGGCGCTGCTCCTAGTGACATCGGATGAACTTGACTGTCACGGTCAATCCTGCGGCTGCTAGGTCAGCCTGCTGCCATATGCACGTAAGGGGAGTGTTCGGGTCTGCTGAGACCGGCCCGGTCGCCTGATCGCCGGTGTCAGTAGAGCGTCAAAGTTCGTGGCAGAGCTTCAGCTGGTGGCCGGCAGCGGCGAGGCGCCCCGCTCGCGGAGCATCTGCTCCATCTCGATGATCTCGTTCTGCTGAGCGCTGACCATGGCCTGCGCGGTGGTACGCACATAGTCGGTCTCGGCGTGCTCGGCCGCATACTGCGCCATCTGCACCCCGCCCTGATGGTGGCGCAGCATCAGCTGGAGGAAGTAGATGTCGAGCGCCTTGCCGGTGAGCGTCTTCAACTTCGCCACCTCGGCCGGAGTGGCGAGGCCGGGCATCAACCCATTTGACTGCATCTGCATCGAGCCCCCCATCCACGACATCTCCGGTAGGTCCGATGTCCGTCCGAGCCCCCAGGAGGTGAGCCAACCATCCATCTGCCCGAGCTGAAACTGCTGGGACGTCTCGATGTCGAAGGCCAGCAGCTTTACCGCAGGGTCGCTGCTGTGGTCGCGGGTGTAGCCGGCCATCGACACGGCCTGAGTGTGATGGGTGGCCATGTCCCGGGAGAATCCGGCGTCGACGGAGTCGGCGGCGGGCGTAACAACGGCGGTCGAAGTGCTCTGCGAGTGCAGCAGGTACCCGACGGCCCCGGCCAACACCAGCAGCGCGACCGCGCACACAGCGACGAGTGCGATGACCCCGCGACGTCCGGGCTGAACGGATTCGCCCGCCGGTAGCTCCTGCGAAGCGAGCTGCTCGTCGGTCGTGGTCATCGGGGACTCCTTATTCATCTTGCCCACTCCCGGCGTCGGGAGCCTCGGCCCGTCATCCGCCGGGCGGACGGCTAGGCGAGCGACGCCGGGTGGCCCGGGTAACTCTGGGACGGAATGAACTGCGGGTTGTCGCAGCTCGCGCCGTACTCGGGAGTGGTGTTCTTGTTCAGCCGGAGGTCCTTGATGAAGACGTCGATCTTCGGGTCGTCGACTGACTGGAAGAACATCTGGTAGCCCCAGGCCTGCAACGAGACAGGGGTCTTGAGGCCCGCGTACGGCGTCATCAGCATGTAGTTGTTGCCACTCACCTTCGCCGCCAGCTTCGCGACGTCGGCCGCGGGCAGGTCAGGGTTGTAGGTCACCCAGATGGCGCCGTGCTCCAGGGTGTGCACCGCGTTTTCATTGGCGATCTGCTTGGAGTAGACGATCCCGGTGCACTCGGCCCAGTTCTGGTTGTGGTTGCCGCCGAACGGGGGCGAGTCGGCGCCGTAGTCGATAACGCCCTCGACGTGGTTGCGGTCGAACGTCTTCACGGTGATACCGGGGAGGTCCTTGAGGATCTGCTCCTTGGACACCGTGGACGCGGCGACGTCCTTCTTCGGGGCCGAGGAGGTCTCGCCGGACGCGCTGGGGGAGTCCTTGCTGCCGCTGGCGTGAACGGCATAACCGACCACCCCGGCGGCGAAGATGACCAGCAGAACCGCAACCGAAATCAGGCCCCACGGGGTCTGTCGCTGATTGACGATCGACTTTCCCGGCTTGCGGACGGGTGGCTTGGCAGCAGGCTTGGGGGTGTTCGGGCCGTCAGTCGGAGACTTTGCTTTGGTCGCCGGACGGACGGGTTGGTTGCGCTGCGCCATGGCCTGCCTTTTGGTTGCTGATTGCTGGTGTGTGATGTCGTCAAAGTCGTTCGAGTCGTCTGAGCCCTCAAAGTCCTCTGAGTCGTTGCGGCACGCAGAAGCACCGGGCGACATGGTCAAGTGTAGGAGTCGCGCCTGAGAGGAGCCCGTGAAGACAGCGCAGACCATACCCCGCGCAACGCCTCACCGGGGCCGTCAGAGAGGAATGCGGTCGCTCGCGCCACTAGGATTATACGAGTGAACCCTGCTGAACTCTCTGCCGCTGTGCTCGCGGCCGTCGCCGATTGTCAGAAATCGGGTGATTTCGACGGATTGCTGCCGGATGAGGCGCACGTCGAACGTCCGAAGAATCGCGACCACGGCGACTACGCGACGAACATCGCCCTCCGGCTGGCCAAGGGAGCAGGGAAGCCGCCACGTCTGATCGCGGAGGCGATCGCCATCAGACTGCGTGAAGTTCCCGGGATCGCCTCGGTGGAGGTCGCCGGTGCCGGCTTCCTCAACATCACCCTGGCCGCCGACGTGCTGGCCCAGTTGGCCCGCGTCATCGTCGACGCCGGCGCCTCCTACGGTCACACCAGCACCTACCAGGGTCGCCGCATCAACCTCGAGTTCGTCTCGGCCAACCCGACGGGGCCCATCCATCTGGGCGGCACCCGGTGGGCGGCGGTGGGGGATTCGCTGGCCCGGATCCTGCAGGCCAGCGGGGCCGATGTCACCCGCGAGTACTACTTCAACGACCACGGTGCGCAGATCGACCGCTTCGCTCGGTCGCTGATGGCACGGGCCAACGGAGACGATGTGCCCGAAGACGGCTATGCCGGGGCCTACATCGACGAGGTTGCCGCCGCTGTCGTGGCCCAGTCGCCGCAGGCTCTGACCGCCGAGCCGCCCGTCGCCCAGGAGATCTTCCGCAGTGAGGGCGTCGAGCTGATGTTCGGCGAGATCAGGGAGTCGATGCACGAGTTCGGGGTCGACTTCGATGTCTACTTCCACGAGAACTCCGTCTATGAGTCGGGCGCCGTCGAGCAGGCCGTCGCCTATCTGAAGGAGTCGGGCGCGCTCTACTTCTCGGAGAACGCGTGGTGGCTGCGCACCACCGACTACGGCGACGACAAGGACCGGGTGGTCATCAAGAGCGACGGCAACGCCGCCTACATCGCCGGAGATCTGGCCTACCTGCGGGACAAGCGCAGCCGTGGCTTCGACCTCTGCATCTACATGCTCGGCGCTGACCACCACGGCTACATCGCGCGGCTCAAGGCTGCCGCGGCGGCCTTCGGGGACGACCCGGCCGTGGTCGAGGTGCTCATCGGCCAGATGGTGAATCTGGTTCGTGGCGGCAAGCCGCTAAGGATGAGCAAGCGGTCGGGCACGGTGATCACGATGGAGGATCTCGTCGACGCGGTCGGCGTGGATGCGGCCCGTTACTCGCTGGCCCGCTCCTCGATCGACACCGTCCTGGACATCGACTTGGACCTGTTGTCGAAGAAGTCGAACGACAACCCGGTGTACTACGTGCAGTACGCGCACGCCCGGCTGGCCCGCTTGCAGCGCAACGCGGCCGATCTGGGGATCGTGCGTTCGGCTGAGCCGAACCTCGGCCTGCTCGTGCACGAGCGGGAGGGTGATCTGCTGGGGGCGCTCGGAGAGTTTCCCCGGGTCGTCGCTTCGGCGGCGGAGCTGCGCTCGCCCCACCGGATCGCGCACTATCTGGAGTCGCTGGCCGGGCGTTACCACCGCTTCTATGAGGCGTGCCGGGTCCTGCCCCAGGGTGACGAGGAGGCTACCCCGCTCACCGACGCGCGCCTCTGGCTCTGCGAGGCAACCCGGGTGGTGCTGGCCAACGGGCTGGGGCTGCTCGGCGTAAGCGCCCCGGACCGCATGTGATGGGCGCCGACCGCGGAGACGGACGCGTCGTGAGGGGGAGCCAGTCATGAGCCGGTCCGCCCACCCTGCTGGTCCTCGGCACGCGGACGTGCTGCCCGAGTCATCGGGGTTCGGCCTTCCCTCCGACGTCCACGACCTCGACCCGGAGATCTGGCCGGCGTCGATCGAACGCGTCGACGGCGAACTACGGTTGGCCGGTCGGCGGCTCACCGATCTCGTCGCTGAGTACGGCACGCCGGCTTTCTTCATGGACGAGGCCGACGTGCGCGGGCGGGCCCGGGCCTATGCCGCCGCCTTCGACGGTGCCGATGTGTACTACGCCGGCAAGGCGTTTCTCTGCACCCAACTGGCTCGCTGGATCGAGGCCGAGGGGCTCAACCTCGACGTCTGCACGGGTGGCGAGCTGGCGATCGCGCTGGCCGCCGATTTCCCGCCGCATCGGCTCGCGCTGCACGGCAACAACAAGAGCGTCGCTGAGCTGACGCGAGCCGTCGACGTCGGAGTCGGCAGCATCGTCGTCGATTCCTTCGACGAGATCGAGCGGCTGGCCCGGATCGCGCAAGCGGCCGGGGTCCGGCAGCGGGTGCTGATTCGCGTCACCGTCGGCGTCGAGGCGCACACCCACGAATTCATCGCCACCGCCCACGAGGACCAGAAGTTCGGGTTCTCACTCAAGGGTGGGGACGCGCTGCGTGGGGCCCAGGCGGTCATCGAGGCGGAGTCCCTGGAACTGATCGGACTGCACTCCCACATCGGATCGCAGATCTTCGACACTGCCGGCTTCGAAGTGGCCGCCCACCGTGTCGTCGGGTTGGCCCGGGAGATCCGCGATCTCACCGGCGTCGAGGTCGAGCTGCTCAATCTCGGTGGCGGCCTCGGCATCGCGTATGTCAGTGGCGACGAGCCGCAGCCGGCCAAGGAGATCGCCGACCGGTTGAGCGAGATCGTCGACCGCGAGTCGGCCGCGGCGGGGTTGACCCGCCCCCGGCTGGCCGTCGAGCCCGGTCGGGCGATCGTGGGGCCGAGTGCGATCACCGTCTACCAGGTGGGCACTATCAAGCCGGTTGTCATCAATGATCAGCTGACCCGAAACTACATCTCGGTTGACGGCGGTATGAGTGACAACATCCGGACGGCTCTCTACGACGCCGCCTACACCGTCACGCTGGCCAATCGGGTCTCGACGGCTGAGCTCGTTCGCAGCCGGGTCGTCGGAAAGCACTGCGAAAGTGGGGACATTGTCGTGCGGGATGCGTGGTTGCCGGCCGACGTCGCCCCCGGTGATCTGTTGGCGGTGGCCGCTACCGGTGCCTACTGCCGAAGTATGGCCAGTAATTACAACCAAGTTCCGCGCCCACCGGTGATCGGTGTGTGTGCGGGCCAGACCTCCGTGCTGCTGCGGCGCGAGACCGAGGACGATCTACTTCGTCTGGATCCAGGGTGGACCAAATGAGTGATTCATTGAAGGTTGCCCTATTGGGCTGCGGTGTCGTCGGGTCGGAGGTGGCTCGGCTGCTGCAGGAACAGGCTGAGGACTTGACCGCCCGCATCGGGGCGCCGTTGGAACTGGCCGGGGTCGCGGTGCGCCGTCCGAACCGGCACCCCGATATCGATCCGTCCCTGATCACCACCGATGCCCGCGAACTCGTCGCCCGACCTGATATCGATCTCGTCATCGAGGTGATCGGCGGCATCGAGCCGGTGCGGTCACTGCTGCTGGAGGCGCTGAAGTCGGGCAAGAGCGTGGTGAGCGCCAACAAGGCGCTGCTGGCTGAAGATGGAGCCACGCTCTACGAGGCGGCGGCCGGCGCCGGCGTTGACCTCTACTACGAAGCCGCGGTGGCCGGCGCGATTCCGCTGCTGCGGCCGCTGCGTGAATCGCTGGCCGGTGATCGCATCACCCGGGTGATGGGAATCGTCAACGGAACCACGAACTTCATCCTCTCCCGAATGGACGCCACCGGGGCGGGCTTCGACGAAGCCCTGGCTGAGGCCACCGAACTCGGCTATGCCGAGGCCGATCCGAGTGCCGACATCGACGGCTTCGATGCTGCGGCGAAGGCCGCCATTCTGGCCGGCCTGGCCTTCCACACCCGGGTCACGACGTCGGACGTGTACCGGGAGGGGATCTCAGACGTCACTTCGGCCGATATCGCCAGTGCCAAGGCGATGGGGTGCACCGTAAAGCTGCTCGCGATCTGCGAGCGCACGGAGGAGAGCGTCTCGGTCCGCGTTCACCCGGCGATGATCCCGCGGACGCATCCGCTGGCCGGCGTCTCCGATGCCTATAACGCGGTATTCGTCGAGGCCGAAGCGGCCGGATCTCTCATGTTCTACGGGAGAGGAGCCGGTGGGGCGCCGACCGCGAGTGCGATTCTCGGCGATCTGGTCGCCGTCGCCCGTAACAAGCTCAACGGTGGCCGGGGCTCCGGAGCGAGCACCTACGCCGACCTGCGGGTGGTGCCGATGGCCGACGTCCATACGCGATATCACGTCGCGCTCGACGTAGCCGACCGCCCCGGCGTGCTGGCGACCGTCGCCGGTGCCTTCGCCGAGCACGGAGTCAGTATCCAGACGGTGCGCCAGGAGGGTCGTGGCGACGCGGCGACCCTGGTGCTGGTGACCCACTCGGCCACCGACGCCGCGCTGGCCAAGACCGTGGACGGCCTGGGCGGGATGGGGTTCCTGCGTCGACCGGCGAACGTGCTGCGAGTGGAAGGGATGCCGAGCGACTAATCGCCCGGGTGCGCCCCGCGCGCCAGATCGGATTGGCAAGACTTCCGCAACGACACTTTCGGCAATGAATTGAAGGAGATTTCGGTGACCAAAGAGGGCTTCACTCCTTGGCCAGGGCTTATCGAGGCATACCGTTCGCGGCTTCCGGTGACGGCCGCCACTCCGGTGGTGACGCTCTTCGAAGGCGCCACCCCGCTGGTGCCGGCGCGGGCACTCTCCGAACAGGTCGGCGCGGAGGTTTACCTCAAGGTCGAAGGGGCGAACCCCACCGGGTCCTTCAAGGACCGCGGCATGACGATGGCGATCTCGAAGGCGGCTGAAGAGGGTGCGAAGGCGGTCATCTGTGCCTCGACCGGCAATACCTCGGCCAGCGCCGCCGCGTACGCGGTGCGAGCCGGAATGACCTGCGCGGTGCTGGTACCGCAGGGGAAGATCGCGCTCGGCAAGATGGCTCAGGCGCTGGTGCACGGTGCCCGTCTGCTGCAGGTCGACGGCAACTTCGACGACTGCCTGGAGTTGGCCCAGAAGCTGTCGGTCGACTACCCGGTGGCCCTGGTGAACTCGGTGAACCCGTTCCGGATCGAGGGGCAGAAGACGGCCGCCTTCGAGATCTGCGACGAACTCGGACGGGCTCCGGACGTGCATTGCATCCCGGTCGGAAACGCGGGAAACATTACGGCGTACTGGAAGGGCTACAGCGAGTACTTCGCCGACGGGATCGTCGACTCCGCGCCGCAGATGTTCGGCTTCCAGGCCGCCGGGGCGGCACCGATCGTCAACGGCGCTCCGGTCCTCAAGCCGAGCACGATCGCCACCGCCATTCGCATCGGCAATCCGGCCTCTTGGACCTCGGCCGAGGCGGCTCGCGACAAGTCGGGCGGCCTAATTGAGGCCGTCACCGACCGACAGATCCTCTCCGCCTACCGGCTGCTGGCCCGCACCGAGGCCGTCTTCGTCGAACCGGCGTCGGCGGCCAGCGTGGCCGGGCTGCTGATGACCGCGGCGGCCGGACGGGTTCCGCCCGGATCGACGGTTGTCTGCACGGTCACCGGCAACGGGCTGAAGGACCCGGAGTGGGCGATCTCCGGTGCCCCGACCCCGATTACGGTGCCGGTGGACAGCCACGTGGCGGCGTCGCACCTCGGTCTGGCCTGAGGTGCCCAGACCGGCCTTCCGGGGTGGCGTGGCTCAGGTTCGGGTGCCGGCCACCAGCGCGAATCTCGGGCCGGGCTTCGACACCCTCGGCTTGGCCCTGGGGCTCTTCGACGATGTGATGGCCCGCGTTGCTGACTCTGGCCTGGCGATCGACGTGGCCGGTGAGGGGGAGGAGTCAGTCGCCCTGGACGAGTCTCATCTGGTCGTACGCGCGATGCGGGCCACCTTCGAGCGTCTGGGCGGCCAGCCGCCGGGTCTGGAGCTCGTCTGCGCGAACAGAATTCCGCACGGACGCGGGCTCGGGTCGTCATCTGCGGCGATCGTCGCCGGGGTGTTGCTGGCCCGTGGTCTGGTGCTCGGCGGTGAGACGACCCTGACGCAGTTGGATGCCCTCCAGCTGGCCAGCGAGATCGAGGGGCACCCGGACAATGTGGCGCCCTGCCTGCTCGGTGGATTCACTGTCGCGTGGACCGACGGTGAGCAGACCGACGGTGAGCAGACCGACGGTGAGCAGAGCGTGCACGCTCTGAAGCTGGCCGTGGCTCCGGAGATTTCGCCGATTGTCCTGATTCCGCCGTATGAATCCTCGACGGCGCAGGTGCGTCGGCTGCTGCCCGCCCAGGTGCCTTTCAGCGATGCCGTCTTCAATTCCGCCCGCAGCGCGCTGCTCGTCGCGGCGCTCACCGGCGCCACCTCGTCACTGCTGGAGGCCACCGCCGATCGACTTCATCAGCCGTATCGGGCCGAGGCGATGGCCGAGTCGGCGGAACTGGTGGCGGCCCTGCGTGAGCACGGCGTGCCGACGGTGATCTCGGGCGCTGGACCGACTGTCTTGGCACTTGCCCGGAATACCGCTGAGTTCGAGCTCGTTACTTCTATGCAGCCGGCTAAGTGGCGCTGCGAGCACCTACCGGTGCACGCAGAACCCGCGGGTCTGCTCCGCCCGTCACCCGGGCGCTGACTTTGGCCGTAGCCCCATTCATCGGGTGCCGCGGATAACGGCTCGGACACGCCCATGCGGGTCGGTGTTGCTGATGTGCATAGCAGCGTCTACGCTCGTGATGTTGGTTCTGATGTCGGCTTGTCTACCGACGAACCCAGCCCTCCTCCCGAGCTTGCACGGCGCGAGAAGCTATCGCGTCGCGCTGACTCGAAACGACTGGACGCCTCCGAATGGCCAGAACCAGTATTTCTGACAGCTTTGTTGATGCTCTCTGCATCAATGGCGGAGAAGTCGGCCTGCTCAATTAGCTCCGTGGCCGGCAGATCCACACACGGTCGGCCCAGCGAATCACGCTCCCCGATCACCTCCGGAAGGATCCATTCATAACCGTGACAGACACGAACGAACAGCTGGTGCTCGCCTCCACCAGTGACGCCCCGCGCTCAGCCGCTGGGGAGCCAGGCAACGCACCGGCCACCGAAGCCGGCAAGGAATCAGCCAAACGCCGAGGCGGCTCACTCTCCTCGATGCTCCTGCCCGAGCTCCAGCAGCTCGCAGGCAGCATGGGGATCTCGAGTGCAAAACTCCGCAAGAGCGACTTGGTCGCGGCCATTCAGGCCGGGCGCTCAGGTCAGGCCGGCGGAGGTTCCGCTTCGAACTCGGGCTCCGGATCGGCTACCAAGTCGCGGTCCGCACGGTCGGAGGCTTCGTCCGAAACGTCCGGCCCCGCCACCGAGGCCGCCAGCACGGCGCCCCGTGAGTCGGCCCCCGATCGCGACACCGCCAACGGTGTAAACGGTCAGGCCGGCGAGGCCCCTCGCTCCGACGACGGGGAGCGCTCACAGCGCCCGCCCCGGGCAAACCGTGACCGGCAGAACCGCCAGGGCGCCGCAGCCGGCGGCAACGCCGGCCAAGGTGCCTCAGCCGGCGGCAACGCCGGTGGTTCAGGCAATGCCGGTCAGTCAGGCAATTCCGGTCAGTCAGGCAATGCCGGAGGAAACGCACGGGCCGCGAACGCCGGTGGCGGCAACTCCGGTGGCGGGAATTCCGGTGGCGGGAACGCCGGCGGCGGGAACGCCGGCGGACAGAACCGTCAGCAGAACCAGTCCGGGCAGAATCGCAACAACCAGAACACCGGCGGCAACCAGAACAACGGTCCCTCCGACGACGACGAGTTCGAGGGTGGGCGGCGTCGTGGACGTCGTTACCGTGACCGCCGTGGCCGTAACCGTGAGCGCGGTGTCGGCGGCGTCGGTGGCAACAACGACGTCGAGCCGACGGTCAGCGAGGACGACATCCTGGTGCCGGTCGCCGGCATCGTCGACGCCATCGAGGACAAGAACTCCTGGTTCGTGCGCACCGGCGGCTACTTCGCCAGCTCCGACGACGTCTACGTCTCGAACACCTTCGTCCGTCGCTACGGCCTGCGCCGCGGCGATGCGATCACCGGTGCGATCAAGCAGCAGGGAACCGGCGAGCGGCGCGAGAAGTACACGCCGTTGGTGCGGCTGGACACGATCAACGGCCGGGACCCCGAGCAGTCGAAGGGGCGCGTCGAGTTCACCAAGCTGACACCGCTGTACCCGCAGCAGCGGCTTCACCTGGAGACCGAGTCGCACATCCTGACGACCCGCGTCATCGACCTGGTGATGCCGATCGGCAAGGGACAGCGGGCACTCATCGCGTCGCCGCCCAAGGCCGGCAAGACGATGGTGCTTCAGGCCATCGCCAACGCTATCGCGACCAACAACCCTGAGGTTCACCTCATGGTGGTTCTGGTCGACGAGCGACCTGAAGAGGTCACCGACATGCAGCGTTCGGTGAAGGGTGAGGTCATCGCCTCCACCTTCGACCGTCGCCCGCAGGATCACACGATGGTCGCCGAGCTCGCGATCGAGCGGGCCAAGCGACTGGTGGAGATGGGGCATGACGTCGTTGTCCTGCTCGACTCGATCACCCGCCTGGGACGCGCCTACAACCTCGCTGCCCCGGCCAGCGGCCGAATCCTCTCCGGTGGTGTCGACTCGACGGCGCTCTACCCGCCGAAGCGGTTCCTCGGTGCGGCTCGCAACATCGAGAACGGCGGCTCGCTGACCATCCTGGCCACGGCGCTGGTCGAGACCGGTTCAGCCGGTGACTCGGTCATCTTCGAGGAGTTCAAGGGCACCGGCAACGCCGAGCTGAAGCTGGACCGCAAGATCGCCGACAAGCGCATCTTCCCGGCCATCGACGTCGACCAGTCCTCGACCCGTAAGGAGGAGCTGCTGCTCTCTCCGGAGGAGCGGGCCGTCATCATCAAGCTGCGCCGGGTGCTTCAGTCACTCGAGCAGCAGGAGGCCATCAACCTGCTCCTCGACCGGCTCAAGAAGACGAAGAACAACGCCGAGTTCCTGATGCAGATCGCCAAAACCACGCCCGGTCAGGACTGACTCGGGGCAAACTTTGCTACCGGCCGACTCTGGGGTCGCCGGAGGCGATTTTCCGGCCTGATCGGCCTACGAAACCGTCGCTGCTCATCGAGCAGCGACGGTTTTTGTATGTTCCGGCAACATTCGCTGCGCGAATTTGTATGTTCGCACAACTTTTAGGGCGATCTCTTGCAAAAATCGTGCAGATCTGCCGTAGAAACAAGGATGTAACAGTTGAGCATCGACTCGGGCGATTCGGTTCCATTGTGCTTGTGACCCATGTCATTGTGCTGAAAGCGCTGCCAGGCGGTCCTGGTGGCCATTCAGTTAGAACGAAGGGACCATCGGATGCAGTGGAACAAAGTCATGGCGGGTACCGCGATAGGTACGGCGGCCGTGTTGGCGCTTGCCGCATGTAGCAGTGACAAGAAGAGCACCAGCTCGAGCGTGCCCACCTTGACCGGTGATTGCGCCCAGTACCAGGCCTACGCCGGACATTCGGGCAAGAAGGTCACCATGTTCGGCTCGATCCTGAGCCCGGAGTCCGACTCGCTGCAGAAGTCGTGGGCCGACTTCGAGAAGTGCACGGGCATCACCATCACCTACACCGGCTCCAACGACTTCGAGTCGCAGCTGCCGGTTCAGGTCCAGGGTGGAAGCGCCCCGAACCTTGCGATCATCCCGCAGCCCGGTCTGCTGGCTCAGATGGTCAAGACCGGCAGCGTAGTCAAGCCGCCGGACCAGACCGTGAAGAACGAGGACAACTGGCCGGCGGTCTACAAGACCTACGGCACGGTGAACGGCACGTTCTACGCCGCACCGATGAGCTCGAACATGAAGTCGCTGGTCTGGTACTCGCCGTCGTTCTTCAAGGCCAACGGCTACACCGTCCCGACCACGTGGGCCGACCTCATGTCCCTCTCGGCCAAGATCGCCGCTGATGGCAAGGCGAAGCCGTGGTGTGGTGGCATCGGCTCGGGTACGGCCACCGGCTGGCCGGCCACCGACTGGCTGGAGGAGGCCGTTCTCGGCACCTTCGGCGGATCGGTCTACGACGACTGGATCAGCCACAAGGTCAAGTTCTCGGACGCGCAGATTCAGACCGCGATGAAGACCGTTGCCAGCTACATGCAGAACCCGGCATGGGTCAACGGCGGCTACGGTGACGTCAAGACGATCGCCACCACGACGTTCCAGGACGCCGGTCTGCCGATCCTGAAGGACAAGTGCGGCATGCTGCAGCAGGCGTCCTTCTACGAGGCGCAGTGGCCGAAGGGCACGAAGGTCGGACCGGATGGCCAGGTCTTCGCGTTCTACCTGCCGGCGGTTGACCCGTCGATCCAGACGCCGGTTGAGGGTGGTGGCGAATTCGTCGCCGCATTCTCCAGCGACCCGGCCGTCCAGGCCGTTCAGAACTACGTCTCCAGCCCGGAGTGGGTCACCTCGCGCGTCAAGGTCGCCAGCGGTTGGGTCTCGGCCAACACCAAGGTCCCGGCCAGCACCTACACCGACCCGATCGACCAGATCTCGGCGAAGTACCTCACCGACTCGTCGGCGACGTTCCGCTTCGACGCGTCTGACCTGATGCCGGCCGCCGTCGGCTCCGGTGCAGAGTGGAAGGGCATGACCGAGTGGTTCGGCAGCGGAAAGTCGACTGCCGATGTCGCGAAGGAGATTGATGCGGCTTGGCCCAACTAGTGGCTAAGTTGTACCTCGGATAGGGCAACGATTTGCGGCCCGTGGGCAGATGTCTGCGGGCCGCAAATCGTTGCTTTCGGCTGTACCTTGCACCTCTTGGAACGGAAACGGTAGGGGAATATGTCCACCTTGGCGTCCCAGCCTGTACTTGAGGCTTCGCTACTGACCGATAGTGCCTCGAAGCTATTCACAGTTGTTCTGGTCGTTGGCGGATTCATCGCCGTCATGCTCATCATCTTCTTCATCGCCGAACGCGCGCCCGGAAGGTTCCAGCGACCGCTGGCGATCTTCATCTGCCTGGCCCCGGCGGTGATCCTCGTACTCATCGGCCTGGTGATCCCGGCCATTCGTACAATGTTCCTCAGCCTGCACGGCCCCGATCCCATCGGGCCGGGAGCGGCGTATGTCGGCCTCAAGAACTACAAATGGGCGATCACCGACAACGCTACCCAGGACACCCTGATTCGGACTGTGCTCTGGCTGATCATCGTGCCGCTGGCCGCCACCATCTTCGGCCTCACCGTCGCGCTGCTGGTCGACCGGATGAAATACCAGGCCTTCCCGAAGGCGATGATCTTCATGCCGACGGCGATCTCCTTCGTCGGCGCCGCCGTGATCTGGAAGTACGTCTACAACTACACCGACCCCAAGCAGCCGCAGATCGGCCTGCTGAGCCAGATCGTCATCAAACTCGGTTGGCACAACCCCCCGAACTGGCTACTGACCAGCACCGGCCTCCTGAACACCTTCCTCCTCATGATCATCATGATCTGGATCCAGACCGGATTCGCGATGGTCGTCCTCTCGGCCGCGTTGAAGGCCATTCCCGATGAGATCGTCGAGGCGGCCCGGATGGACGGGGCCACCGGCTTCAAACTCTTCCGAACCGTTCAGCTGCCGATGATCAGAACCACCATGATCGTGGTGGTCACGACGATCATGATCGCGACGCTGAAGGTCTTCGACATCGTCTACACGATGACCGGTGGTCAGTTCGACACGGACGTGCTCTCCAACGACATGTACAACCAGGTCTTCACCCAGTTCAATCTCGGTCGAGGCAGCGCACTGGCCGTCATTCTCTTCCTGGCCGTGCTCCCGCTAGTCATCTACAACATTCTGCAGATGCGCAAGGATAGGACCGGTCGATGACAAACGCGCCTATGATCCCGGAGATTCCCGGGCCACTCGAAGCACGACCCGAGCCGAAGCGCAAGGTGGTGCGCCAGGCTTTCAGCAACCCGGCCGCCTCGATCGTCGTCATCCTGATCACCGTGGCCTGGACGGTGCCGGTTCTCGGCCTGCTCGTGACCTCGCTGCGTCCGAAGGAGGACTCCGCCTCCACCGGCTGGTGGACCTTCTTCGCCCACCCGCACCTCACTTTCTCCAACTACAACACCGTCCTGTTCAAGGGCGGCTACAACGTCAGCGGCGGACTATTCCCCTACGTCGTGAACTCGCTGGCCATCACCATTCCGGCGACGGTGATCCCGATCATCATCGCCGCGATGGCGGCCTACGCGCTGGCCTGGGTCCGGTTCAAGGGCAGCGACGTGCTCTTCTTCCTGATCTTCGCCCTCCAGGTGGTGCCGCTGCAGATGTCGCTCGTGCCGCTGCTGCAGCTCTACAACAAGGGCGTCCACCTCGGCACGATCACGATCATCCCGAATCCGAACCTCAAGGGGTCACTGGCCGAGGTGTGGATCTCGCACACGATGTTCTCGCTACCGCTGGCCATCTTCCTGCTGCACAACTTCATCTCCGCCCTTCCGGAGTCGCTGATCGAGGCGGCTCGGGTCGACGGGGCCAGCCATCTGCGGATCTTCCGCACCATCGTGCTGCCGCTGTCGTTGCCGGCCATCGCCTCCTTCGCGATCTTCCAGTTCCTCTGGGTCTGGAACGATCTGCTCATCGCGCTGACCTTCGCCGGCAAGACACCGGCGACCCAGCCGTTGACCGCCCAGCTGCAGCAGCTGACCGGGTCTCTCGGCAGCCACCTGGAGTTGTTGACCGCCGGCGGCTTCGTCTCGATCGTCATTCCGATGATCGTCTTCTTCGCCCTCCAGCGATACTTCGTCCGCGGCATGCTGGCGGGGTCGGTCAAGGGCTGAGATCGGAGCGGGCCGTCGAGGTTTCGCTGCTTCGGCGGCCCGGAATTTCTCTAGGTAGGCAGGCGTTGACTCCTTGTTTGGTCAGCCGTGCACTTACCTGGCAGACTGAGCTACACCACCCGGCTCTGGTTCACGCCCGCTCAAATCGATGGCGACCCAGCGCTGCACTATGAAAGGGATCCAAAGTGAAGACCGGAATTCACCCAGAGTACGTAGACACCACAGTGACCTGTTCCTGTGGCAGTACGTTCACCACGCGTAGCACCGCCAAGGGCGGCCAGCTGCACGCGGACGTCTGCTCCGCCTGCCACCCGTTCTACACGGGCAAGCAGAAGATCTTGGATGTCGGCGGTCGCGTCGACAAGTTCGAGAAGCGCTTCGGCAAGCGGGTTCGTCCCGGCACGGAGTCTGCCAACTCCTAGCAACGCCAACGACGCCCGTTATCTCCTCCGCCCGGTCGAGATGACGGGCGTCGTCGCGTATTGCCACCCGTTTCGAACCACCTTCAATCGACTCCCTCGATTGATTCGTGACTGACTCACCGCGGGGCCTGAGCCGGCCCGCAACCGCAAGCTAGGACTGACCGAAATCATGAGTGACAAGAAGCAGGGCGCGGGCAAATTGCCGGAGCTACTCGCCGAGTACGCCGACGTCGAGCACCAGCTATCTGACCCCGCCGTTCACACCGACCAGGCCAAGGCCCGCACGCTGGGGCGTCGCTTCGCCCAGCTGGCGCCCCTGGTCGCCGCCTCCCGCGAACTCGACGCCGCCCACGACGACCTGGACACTGCTCGCGAGCTGGCCGACGAGGATGCCTCGTTCGTGGCCGAGGCCGATGCCCTCACGATCCGAATCGCCGAACTCGAGGCCCGGCTGCGCGAGTTGCTGCTGCCGAAGGACCCGAATGACGGCAAGGACGTCATCCTGGAGGTCAAGGCGGGGGAGGGCGGCGACGAGTCGGCGCTCTTCGCCGGCGACCTGCTGCGTATGTACATGCGCTACGCCGAACGCCAGGGCTGGACCACCGAGATTCTGGACAACGAGCCCACCGATCTCGGGGGCACCAAGTCGGCCACGGTGGCCGTCCGGGCCAAGGGGCTGGACAGCGCGGTCTGGTCTCGGCTGAAGTACGAAGGCGGCGTGCACCGGGTGCAGCGGGTGCCGGCCACCGAGTCGCAGGGGCGCATCCACACCTCGGCCGCCGGAGTGCTGGTGCTGCCTGAGGCCGAAGAGGTCGACATCGAGATCGACCCGAACGACCTGCGCATCGACGTGTTCCGCTCCTCCGGCCCCGGCGGGCAGAGCGTCAACACCACCGACTCGGCGGTTCGGATCACCCATATTCCGACGGGGACGGTCGTCTCGATGCAGAACGAGAAGAGCCAGCTGCAGAACCGTGAAGCAGGACTTCGGGTGCTGCGCGCCCGCCTCCTCTCGGCCGCTCAGGAGGCGGCCGACCAGCAGGCCTCGGACGCTCGCCGGTCTCAGGTCAGGACGGTTGACCGCTCGGAGCGGATCCGCACCTACAATTTCGCCGAGAACCGGATCAGCGATCACCGGGTCGGCTACAAGGCCTACAACCTGGACGCGGTACTGGACGGCGCGCTCGATGACATGATCGATGCGCTGGTGCGGGCCGACACCGAAGCGATGCTGGCCGGAACCGAGTAGCCGGTCCACCCGGCTGTGAAATCAGTTCGTCGATGAAGGAGCGAATGTCGCCGTGAGCACTGTTGTCGACTGCGCCGACCCCCAAGCTCGCGAAGACGGGCTGGTCAGCGCGACCCGGGCGGTCCAGTCCGGTCAGCTCGTCGTTCTGCCGACCGACACCGTCTACGGCATCGGGGCCGATGCCTTCGACAGCGTGGCCGTTACGTCGCTGCTCGCGGCGAAGGGGCGCGGGCGTGACATGCCGGTGCCGGTGCTGGTCGGATCGTGGAACACCATCGATGGCCTCGTCTCGTCGGTGAACGCGGCCACCCGGTCGCTGATCGAGGCTTTCTGGCCCGGCGGCCTCACGCTCGTCGTGGAGCATGCCCCGTCGCTGTCCTGGGACCTCGGCGACTCCCGCGGAACGGTGGCCCTGCGGATGCCGCTGCACCCGGTCGCCCTGGAGCTGCTGGCGCTCACCGGGCCGATGGCCGTCTCCAGCGCGAATCGCTCCGGTCATCCGGCTGCGCTCACCGCTGAAGAGGCCCTTGAACAGCTCGGCGGCAGCGTCAGCGTCTATCTGGATGGCGGTCCGGCCACCACCGGAATCGCCTCGACCATCGTCGACGTGACCGGTGACATCCCCAGAGTACTGCGCACCGGAGCGGTCTCGCTGGAGCGCCTGCGCGACGTGTTGGGGGAGCTCGTGGGCGACGATACGGGAGCCGTCACCGGCTGATTCGGTGGCGCTGCCCCGCATTGAGGGCGGAATCTCGGCTGCGTGCGCGTTGATTCTGGAGTTCGAGCGGTAGCCTCAGGCTGAGCCAGCATTCGGCGAGTCCCGGTGCAAGTTGATCGCGTCGTGCTGCGTGGCTATCTCTGTCGTCGAGTCGATGAGGAACGACTGATCGGTGCATCCTAGTTTTGAGTACGCGCTGGTCTGCTGCGTAGCCGCCGCGGGCAGCTTTCTGCTGACCCCGCTGGCGCGCGCCGTTGCGATCGCGTGGAAAGCCGTGGCGATGCCCCGTGACCGGGACGTTCATGCCGTAGCCACGCCGCGGCTCGGCGGCTTGGCGATGCTCGGCGGGCTCATCGCCGCCTTCGGTGTGGCGCACATGCTGCCCACCCTGCAGACCACCTTCACCAACCCGGGCGCCGATATCGGATGGATCGTCATCAGCGGCGTCCTGATCTGCCTGCTCGGCGTGCTCGACGACCGCTACGACCTGGATTCGGTGACGAAATTGGCCGGGCAGGTGCTGGTCACCGGTCTGATGGTGACCAAGGGGGGCGTCCAGCTGTCGGCCGTCTATGTGCCCTGGGGTCACGCTGGGACGGTGGTGCTGGGCCAAGACATCGCGATTCCGGTGACCATTCTGATGGTCGTACTGACGATCAACGCGATCAACTTCATTGACGGTCTCGACGGACTGGCGGCCGGAGTCTCGGCGATCGGGGCCGGTGCCTTCTTCTTGTACGCCTATCACCTCGCCGTGATCGGGCACACCGATATCGCGGCGGCGCCGACTCTGCTGGCCGCCTGCCTGGTCGGCACCTGTGTGGGATTTCTGCCGCACAACTTCTCGCCGGCTCGGATCTTCATGGGCGACTCCGGTTCGATGCTGATCGGACTCTTTCTCTCCGCGGCCGCCACCACAGCCACCACCAGCGGTGACCCGCAGACCCTCTTCGGAAATCTGCTCGGGTCGCTGCCGCTGGCGCTGCCGCTGCTAGTGCCGCTCGCCGTACTGGCGATCCCGTTCATGGACCTCGTCCTCGCGGTGCTGCGCCGGCTGCGCCGTCGTCAGTCGCCCTTCGCCGCCGATAAGGAGCATCTGCACCACCGGATGCTGGAGATCGGCCACACTCACCGGCGCGCGGTACTGCTGCTCTACTTCTGGTCCGCGCTGCTCTCATTCGGCGCGGTGGCCTTCTCCATCACGCGCAGCGCGTGGGCGGTGGTGTCGGTGGTGGCGGTGCTCGCCTTCCTTGGGGTGCTGCTCTCCGCAGTTCCCCGGCTCCGATCGCCCCGGCCGGAGCCGGCGCCGATAAGCTGGCCCACCGATCCGCCGGTGGTTGACGACGCGGAGATCGCAGAGGCGGTCGGCGAGTCCGTGATTGCTGGATCACCACTGCCGGCAGCGGTGCCAGCTCCGATCGCCGCGACCACCACCCCGGTCGACATCGCTCGCACCCGATGACCGTGCAGACCTCGCAGCAGTTGACCCACGATCGTGGCATCCCGGCGATCGCCTGGATCTTCGTCGCGATCGTCGGCGCAGCGGCCTTCGGAGGTAGCGGAGGCCTCGGCGGGAGCATCAGTTTCCTGGCTGGGCTGGCCATCGCCGGACTGTGGTTGAAGGTGAGCACCATCGCCGTCCGGCGGGCGGGTAAGTACTCGCCGACGACGTCACTGCTCGCCGCCTTGATGAGCTATTCGGGGTTGATCGTGCTCTTCGCGATTCTGCTCGGCTCGTCGGAGTCCTCAGGCATTCACTCCGGAGCCTTCGCGGCCGGTTTGGTCAGCGCTGTGATTATTTCGTGCGTCGATCAGCTCAGGAGAGGCTGGATTTGGTCAGAACGGCGCTGAACCGGTTGTAGGGTTACCTGTGTAATGGAGAAGCAAGACGGTCCGGACACCAGCAACAACGCCAGACCCGGTGACGATCCTTGGCTGGCGTTCAGCTATCTTGTAGCTGGGGTTGGCGTCTACGGCCTGATTGGCTGGGCGTTGGGCCAATGGCTGCATGCCGAATACCTGACCGCCATCGGCATCGTCCTGGGTGCGGCCTTCGGGCTGTACTTGGTTGTTGCCCGATTCGTTCGCCAGGCGCCCAGCGGCCCCCCGCCGGTACCGACTAAAGAACATAGCCAGACTAAAGAACATAGCCAGACCGAAGAAACTAGCCACACCCGGCCAGACACTTCCGATGAGACATCGTCGGAGCTGCCAGATATCGATGACCGAGGAGACACCGCGTGACGCAAGGAAGCGCCTACGCCGAAGGCTTTAATGCCCCGGGGCCGGCCGACTTCGACCTGAACGACATCTTCAACGGGCATCAGGTACTTCTCACGAAGGCATCCCTGATGCTCGTGCTTGGTGCCGTGCTAGTCGTTGCTGCCTTTCTCGTCGCCATCCGCCGCGAGGCCGTTGTGCCATCGAAGGCGCAGTTCATGGGCGAGCAGGCTTACAGCTTCGTGCGCAACGGCATCGCGCAGGACAGCATCGGCAACCGCGACTTCATGAAGTACGTGCCGTTCCTGGTCTCGCTCTTCTTCTTCATCATGGTCAACAACCTCTTCGGCCTGATCCCATTCCTGCAGTTCTCGCCGTTCTCGCGCGCTGGGTTCGCTTACGGTTTGGCCGCACTGGTCTGGATCACCTACAACGCTGTGGGCATCGCCCGCCACGGGTTCTTCGGCTACCTGAAGCTGCAGACCGTGCCCAGCGGCGTCCCCGCCTGGATCCTGCCGCTGCTGATCCCGCTGGAGTTCTTCTCCAACATCCTGGTTCGTCCGGTGACGCTCGCGCTGCGACTCTTCGCCAACATGTTCGCCGGCCACCTGTTGCTGCTGCTCTTCGCGACCGGCGGGGAATACCTGCTCTTCCACGCCACCGGCTCGATCGTGTTGAAGCCCGCCGGTGTACTGGCCTTTGTCCTCGGCATAGCGGTCGGGTTCCTGGAACTCATCGTCGCGCTGCTTCAGGCCTACGTCTTCACCCTGCTTACCGCCCAGTACATCGGCGGCGCGCTAGCTGACTCGCACTAAGCTCCATCTCCTCTCTTTTTCCTAGTTTTTCGACTCACAACTGGTCAGATCGACCAAACAACGAAAGGAAGCCTCATGGCTGGCTCGCTCAACATGGTTGGTTACGGACTCGCGGCTATCGGCCCGGGTGTCGGAATCGGCCTCATATTCGCGGCGTACATCAACGGCACCGCACGGCAGCCGGAGATGCAGAGTCGCCTGCAGCCGATCGCCATTCTTGGCTTCGCTCTCGCCGAGGCTCTGGCCATCATCGGTATCGCGCTCGCCTTCGTTCTCAAGTAATAGCGACGCACCGGTAATTACGGCTTGCTAGACCGAGAGGACCCATCATGAGACTGTTGTTCGCCGCAGATGAGGCCGACATCAACCCGCTTGTTCCGACGTTGTCGGAGATCATCCTCGTTCTCGTCATCTTCGGACTTCTGTGGTTCATCATCGCGAAGTACGTCGTGCCGCGTTTCGAGGAGACCTTCGCCCTGCGCCGCGACGAGATCGAGGGTGGCATCGCGCGGGCCGAGCAGGCCCAGGCCGAAGCACAGCGAATGCTGGAGCAGTACCAGCAGCAGCTGGCCGAAGCGCGGGCCGAGGCGGCTCAGATCCGTGACGGTGCTCGTGCCGAAGCCCAGCGCATCGTCGAGGACCTGCGGACACAGGCTCAGGAAGAGTCCGCCCGGATCGTCACCCGCGGCGAGGAGCAGTTGGCCGCGCAGCGGGGACAGGTTGTTCGTGAACTCCGTTCCGAGATCGGCACACTGGCCGTCGAGCTGTCGGAGAAGATCGTCGATCAGCGCTTGGCTGACGACGCTCAGGTTCGGGCCACGGTTGACGCCTTCCTGGCTGACCTGCAGAGCAGTGAGCCGGCGGCCGGAAGCACGGGATCGGGCGCATGATTCACGCCGCCAGTCGCGCCGCGCTCGACGAACTGCGTCGTCAATTCGACGTAGTCGTCGGTTCGGCATCGGCCGAGGAGCTGATCGCCCTCTCCGGCGAGCTGCACTCGATTGGCAACTTGCTCGCCAGTCAGCCTCAGCTGCGCCGCGCGCTCGGTGACGCGTCCACCGTCGCCGAGACCCGCAGCGACCTGATCTCGAGCCTGCTCGGGCTGCAGGTCACGGGGCGGGCCAACGACGTCGCCCGGGCGGCGGTTGCGCTGCGCTGGTCTTCGCCGTGGGACCTCGCCGACGCCATTGAGCTGACGGCCGACGAGGCACTGCTGATCGCCGCTGAGAAGCAGGGGACGCTCGACGAGGTGGAGGACGAACTCTTCCGCTTCGAGCGTGTCCTCGACGCCGAAGGCACACTGACGACCCTCTTCGACGACGCGACAGCGACCGTCGCGCGGCGCTCGGACCTGCTCGGCAGCGTCATCGGCGGCAAGGTTTCGGCGATCACCCAGCAGCTGCTCGAGCACGCGATCGGGACGACCCGAAAGCGCAGCATCGTCCTGGCGATCGATGACCTGCTTGAATCGGCTGCTCGTCGCCAGGATCGTTCGATTGCCCGGGTCACCTCGGCCGTACCGCTGGCCGAGGCGCAGCAGACCCGGCTGGCCGAGACGCTGAGTGGGATCTACGGCAAGCAGATCTCGCTCCGAGTCGCGATCGATTCCTCGATTCGCGGGGGCCTGATCATCAAGCTGGGCGACGAGGTCATCGACGGAAGCGTCGCGCACAAACTCACCGCCGCTCGCGCGGCGCTCGCGAGCTAGCGGTCCAAGGCCGCACGTTCGCACCACAAGCACCGCCACACAAACCTAATTTGCACGAATAACTGCACGAGACAGGAACCAGAAGATGAGCGAGCTGACGATCTCCGCGGATGAGATTCGGAGTGCGATCGAGAGCTACGTTGCCTCCTATTCGCCTGAAGCTTCACGCGAAGAGGTCGGCGTCGTGGCCGAGACCGGTGACGGTATCGCCACCGTCGAAGGCCTGCCGAGCGCGATGACCAACGAACTGCTCGAGTTCGAGGGCGGCACGCTGGGTATCGCCCTGAACCTCGATGTCCGAGACATCGGCGTCGTGATCCTCGGTGACAGCTCGAAGATCGCCGAGGGACAGCAGGTCAAGCGGACCGGTGAGATTCTCTCGGTGCCGGTGGGCGACGCGTACCTCGGTCGCGTGGTGAACCCGCTCGGTCAGCCGATCGACGGCAACGGCGAGATCGAGTCCACCGAGCGTCGCGCCCTGGAGCTGCAGGCACCGACAGTGGTGCAGCGCCAGGAGGTCCGCGAGCCGCTTCTGACCGGCATCAAGGCAATCGACGCGATGACCGCCATTGGCCGTGGACAGCGCCAGCTCATCATCGGTGACCGGCAGACCGGCAAGACCACGGTCTGCGTCGACGCGATCATCAACCAGCGCGAGAACTGGAAGACCGGCGACCCCAAGAAGCAGGTCCGCTGCATCTACGTAGCGATCGGTCAGAAGGGTTCGACCATCGCCGCCGTTCGCTCCACGTTGGAGGAGGCCGGGGCGCTGGAGTACACGACCATCGTCGCGGCGCCCGCCTCCGACTCGGCCGGCTTCAAATACCTCGCTCCGTACACCGGTTCGGCCATCGGCCAGCACTGGATGTACCAGGGCAAGCACGTCCTCATCGTGTTCGACGACCTGACCAAGCAGGCCGAGGCCTACCGTGCCGTGTCGCTGCTGCTGCGCCGCCCGCCGGGTCGCGAGGCCTACCCGGGCGACGTCTTCTACTTGCACTCCCGGCTGCTCGAGCGCTGTGCCAAGCTCTCCGAGGAGCTCGGCGGCGGTTCGATGACCGGTCTTCCGGTTATCGAGACCAAGGGCAACGACGTCTCGGCCTACATCCCGACCAACGTCATCTCGATCACCGACGGCCAGTGCTTCCTGGAGACTGACCTCTTCAACGCCGGTGTGCGTCCGGCGGTCAACGTCGGTATCTCGGTCTCCCGCGTCGGTGGCGCGGCCCAGACGAAGGCGATGAAGTCCGTTGCCGGACGTCTGCGCGTCGACCTCGCCCAGTACCGCGAACTGGAGGCCTTCGCGGCCTTCGGCTCCGATCTGGACAAGGCCAGCCAGCAGCAGCTCAGCCGCGGTTCGCGCCTGGTCGAGTTGCTGAAGCAGCCGGCATCCTCGCCGTTCTCGCCGGAGAAGGAGGTCGTCTCGATCTGGGCCGGCACCACCGGCCAGCTCGACGATCTCGAGGTCTCCGAGGTGCGTCCGTTCGAAGCTGCTCTGCACGAGTACATCGCGCACAACAAGCAGGAGATCTTCGACAACATCCTCAACTCGGGCAAGCTCGAAGACGACACCATCAGCCTGCTCGAAGCAGCGGCTACTGAGGTCAAGAGCCAGTTCAGTGCCGAGAAGGCCGCTACCCCGACGCTGGCGAAGTAGTAGCCGATGGGAGCCCAGCTTCGGGTCTACCGCCGCCAGATAAAGGCGGTCGGGTCGACCAAGAAGATCACCAAGGCGATGGAGCTCATCGCCGCTTCGCGGATCGCGAAGGCGCAGTCGCGGATGAAGGCGGCTCGCCCGTACTCATACGAGCTGACCCGCGCGCTCTCGGCGTTGGGCAAGAACGCCTCGCTGAAGCATCCGCTGCTCACCGGTAGTGAGAACCCGCGCCGATCGGCGATCCTGGTGATCACCGCCGACCGCGGCCTGGCCGGCGGTTACAGCTCCAACGCGATCCGTCGCGCCAACGAGCTGGCTGACCAGCTGCGCAGCGATGGCAAGGAGCCGGTGCTGTACGTCATCGGGCGTAAGGCCGTGACGTTCTACCGCTTCCGTCAGATCCCGGTCGAGGAGGCCTGGACGGGCTTCTCCGAGCAGCCCAACTTCGTGAATGCGCGGGAGGCGGCACAGACGCTCGTCGCTGCCCTGAACGCCACCAGCGACGGTTCGGTCGACGGTTCGGCCGGTGTTGACGAGTTGTATCTCGTCTTCACCCGCTTCGAGTCGATGGTGACCCAGACACCGGTGGCCGAGCAGCTCTCACCGGTATCGGCCTCCGACCTCGGTGTCGACGAAGCGAAGGAGTCCAGCGAGTCTTCAGGCCCGAAGCCGGCCTACGACTTCGAGCCAGAGGCGGAAGAACTGCTGGTCACCCTGCTGCCGCGTTACATCAGCGCCCGCATCTTTGCCGGGTTGCTGGAGTCGGCGGCCTCAGAGTCGGCTTCGCGCCGGCGCGCGATGAAGTCCGCCTCCGACAACGCGTCGGACCTCATCGAGATGTACACCCGTCTGGCGAACCAAGCCCGTCAGGCTGAAATCACCCAAGAAATCTCTGAGATCGTCGGTGGAGCCGATGCTCTCGCCGCAGCAGGAAGCGACTAAACGATGACGACTTTGTTCGAGAATGACATTGCTGACGCCAGCGAGAGTGGGCCGTCCACCGGCCGCGTAGTCCGAGTGATCGGCCCGGTCGTCGACGTCGAGTTCGGCCGTAACAGCATCCCGCCGCTGTTCAACGCGCTGCACGTCGAGATCGAGCTCGGCGAACTCTCCAAGACGATGACCCTTGAGGTCGCCCAGCACATCGGCGATGACATGGTTCGCACGATCGCCCTGCAGCCGACTGACGGGCTCGTCCGGGGCGCTGTGGTCACCGACACCGGTGGAGCCATCTCGGTCCCGGTCGGCGACATCACCAAGGGCCACGTCTTCAACGCCCTCGGCGTGCCGCTGGATGAGGCCGGCAAGGATCTGGTCTTCCCGGAGCGTTGGTCGATTCACCGTGAGCCGCCGCCGTTCGATCAGCTCGAGTCGAAGACCGAGCCGATGTGGACCGGCATCAAGGTCGTCGACCTGCTCACGCCTTACGTTGTCGGCGGAAAGATCGGCCTCTTCGGTGGGGCCGGCGTTGGGAAGACGGTGCTCATCCAGGAGATGATCTACCGCGTCGCCGAGAACTTCGGTGGTGTCTCCGTCTTCGCCGGTGTGGGGGAGCGTACCCGCGAGGGTAACGACCTCATCGCCGAGATGACCGACTCGGGCGTGCTGGAGAAGACCGCGCTGGTCTTCGGCCAGATGGACGAGCCGCCGGGCACGCGCCTTCGGGTCGCCCTCTCGGCGCTGACCATGGCCGAGTACTTCCGCGACGTGCAGAAGCAGGACGTGCTGCTGTTCATCGACAACATCTTCCGCTTCACCCAGGCCGGTTCCGAGGTCTCCACACTGCTCGGCCGCATGCCGTCGGCCGTGGGTTACCAGCCGACTCTGGCTGACGAGATGGGGCAGTTGCAGGAGCGGATCACCTCGACGCGTGGTCACTCGATCACCTCGATGCAGGCGATCTACGTCCCGGCCGATGACATCACCGACCCGGCCCCGCACACCGCGTTCGCTCACCTCGACGCCACCACGGTGCTCTCCCGTCCGATTTCGGAGAAGGGCATCTACCCGGCCGTCGACCCGCTCGACTCGACCTCGCGCATCCTGGACGCCCAGTACATCGGCCAGGAGCACTACGACGTCGCGCAGGAGACCAAGCGGATCCTGCAGCGCTACAACGAGCTCCAGTCGATCATCGCGATTCTCGGTATCGACGAGCTCTCCGAAGAGGACAAGATCCTCGTCGGCCGGGCCCGTCGGATCGAGCGCTTCCTCTCCCAGAACACCTTCGTGGCCAAGCAGTTCACCGGCATCGAGGGCTCGTTCGTCCCGATCGAAGAGACGATCGACGCCTTCAAGCGTCTGGCCGCCGGTGACTATGACAGCTACCCGGAGCAGGCCTTCTTCATGTGTGGTGGCATCGAGGACCTCGAGCGCAAGGCGCACGAGCTTCGGAACTCCTGATGCCGGCCACCATGCAGGTGGAACTGGTCTCCGTCGAGCAGGCGATCTGGTCGGGCGAGGCGACGATGGTCATCGCCCGCACGCCCGATGGCGAGATCGGAATCATGCCCGGTCATGCGCCGCTGCTCGGTGCCCTGGTGCCGGGCTGGGTCGTCCGGATCGCACGGGTCAACGAGCCTGAGCTGCGGGTGGCTGTGCACGGGGGCTTCCTATCGGTGAGTGCGGAGAATGTCTCGGTGCTCGCTGAGATGGCCGAGATCGCCGAGGACATCGACGTCGAGCGGGCCAAGGTAGCGCTAGCTCGGGCCGAGGGCGAAGAGGGCCCGGACGCCGAGGCCGCCCGCGAGCGGGCGCAGGCCCGTCTGCGTGCGGTAGGCGCCGACTCAGCCAGCGCCACCCACTAGGTCCGCACCAGGTCTGACCGGGTAGAGGACGAGAATCGCATGAGGCGCTGGAGGTGAGCTCGCACAGTGCCGCTTGTTGACATCGTGGCGCTCACGCTCCTCGCGCTGATCCTCGTCCTGCTCATCCTCGTCATCGCCCGGCAGCGATACATGCTGCGCAGCGCCGGCGGGATTGCGATGGCGGTCGCTCGCGGTAGTCGTTGGCTATACGGTGTAGCCAGATATGACGGTGACGAGCTTCGCTGGTACCGAGCTCTCGGGGTGGGTACCCGGCCATCCCGCATCTGGCGGCGTGACAGTCTGACGGTGCTCGATCGGCGGTCACCGGAGCCGTCTGAAGCTAATGCCCTTCCGCCGACCGCGGTCGTGGTGCGCTGTAGCGACGGGAGTACGGCCCGCTATGGCAGCACCAGTAATGAGCTCTCGATCGCCTTCGCCGACGGCGCGTACACCGGGTTCGTCTCCTGGCTCGAATCGGCTCGCCCGCGCGCCTAGGTACGCTCACAGCGTTCCGGCCGATTTGCGTTCTGGCCGATTTGCGTTCCGGCCGGCCTCGCCCCGGTAGGCGTCGGATGTGACGCTCAGATCGACGTTCAGCGGGGCAAAGCTGAGGTCTGCGAGATTAGCCGCCGGGTGGATTGGGCGGCTCAGCCGCCGGCTGGATTGGGCGGCTCAGCCGCCGGGTCGCCACTTCACATCGCCCTCAGGGTTGGCGCACCGGGCCAGGATGAAGAGAAGGTCCGAGAGCCGGTTCAGGTAAAGCAGCGCGATGCGATTAGTCGCCTCCGGGTCAGCCTCATAGAGGCTCCAGGCGCTGCGTTCCGCCCGCCGAGAGACGGTTCGCGCCTGGTGAAGCAGCGCCGCGCCGGACGTTCCGCCGGGGAGGATGAAGCTGTCCAGTTTGGCCAGGTTCTCGTTGAAGTCGTCGCACCAACCCTCGAGCCGATCGACATAGGCGTCGGTCACCCGCAGTGGCGGGTATTTCGGGTCCGCGACCACCGGGGTACAGAGGTCCGCTCCGACGTCGAAGAGGTCGTTCTGCACCTGGCGCAGCACGGCGCCGATCGAGTCGTCCAACCCGCCGAGGGAGAGCGCCACGCCGATGATGGCGTTCGTCTCGTCGCAGTCGGCGTAGGCCCCGACGCGGGGATCGGTCTTGTGAACTCGGGACATATCGCCGAGCGCGGTCGTGCCGTCGTCGCCGGTCTTGGTGTAAATGCGCGTCAGATGAACAGACATGGCCAAACCATAACCGTCCGCAAACTAGGATGGTGTGGTGCAGGTGCTACGAGTAACAGGTGGGGCCAGGCTACGCGGGGACGTCTCCGTGGTGGGGGCGAAGAACAGCGTCTTGAAGCTGATGGCCGCATCGCTGCTGGCCCCGGGAAAGACCACCCTGTCGAACCTGCCGGCCATCTCCGACGTCGACATCATGAACGAGCTGCTCACCCGGCTCGGCTGCGAAGTGGTTGAAAGCAGCGACGGCCTGGTCGACAGCGTCGCCATCGACGTGCCGGAGGACCCGAGCCCCGAGGCGCCCTACGAACTGGTCCGCAAGATCCGCGGCTCGATCTGCGTGCTCGGCCCCCTACTGGCCCGCACCGGGCGGGCCAAGGTGGCACTGCCGGGCGGTGATGCGATCGGCTCCCGGCCACTGGACATGCACTTCGCCGGGCTGAACCGCATGGGCGCCGAGATCCACATCGAGCACGGCTACATCATCGCCGAGGCGGCCCAGCTGCACGGAGCAGGGATCTGGCTGGACTTCCCGAGTGTCGGGGCCACCGAGAACATCCTGACCGCCGCGGTACTGGCCAAGGGCACCACGGTCATCGACAACGCGGCCCGCGAGCCGGAGATCGTCGATCTCTGCCACCTGCTCCAGTCGATGGGGGCGCAGATCGGTGGCGTGGGCTCCTCGACCCTGGAGATCGACGGAGTCGAGGCGCTGACACCGACGTCCCATCGAGCCGTGGCCGATCGAATCGTCGCGGGCACCTGGGCCATCGCCGCGGCCGCGACGCAGGGCGACGTCACCGTGAAGGGTGCCGTCGCCGCGCACCTGGAGATCGCGCTCGACAAGCTCGTGCGGGCCGGCGCTCAGATCGACGTTCAGGCCGACGGTTTCCGGGTACAGATGCACCAGCGTCCCAAGAGTTTCGACGTGGTCACGCTGCCTTACCCGGGCCTGGCCACCGACCTGCAGCCGCAGGCAATCGCGCTTCTCTCCATCGCCGACGGAACCTCGATGATCACCGAGAACCTGTTCGAGGCCCGATTCATGTTCTGTGACGAGATCGCCCGGATGGGTGCCGACGTCCGTACCGATGGCCACCACGCGGTTGTGCGCGGCACGCAGCGGCTCTCCGGTGCTCCGGTTCGGGCCACCGATATTCGGGCCGGCGTCGGGTTAGTGATCGCTGGGCTGGTCGCGGAGGGCGTGACCGAGGTCGCCGAGATCCATCACATCGACCGGGGCTACGTCCGCATGGAGGAGCAGTTGCGCGCCCTCGGGGCCGACGTCATCCGCACCGAATCCGGCGTCTTCGGCGGGTGATTCCCGGTCACCGTGTTCCGGTCGGCGTGTTCCGGGTCGGCGTGAGCTCAGACCGGATGCAGGATTTCGTGCGCCCGGTCGGCATCGGCCCGGAACACTAGAACGTCGAACTTCCCGTCCCGTCGGGTCGACAGTGAGGTGCGGATCGTCGCCGCCCCCAGCGCGGCCCGTACCTCCATCGCCTCTCGACGGTCAAGGGATGTGGCGACCACCTCAAGTAGTCCGAGCTCGCTGGACGTGTACGCATCCGGCGCCCGGCCCGAGTGCGGCCGGGACGGCTTGAAGACCCAGCGCATGACCAGAACCAGGATGAGGGCGAGGGTGAGCGCCGTCAGCAGGGTTGGGAGGTCGCCGGCCACATCCTCCATGCTCGGCCATCGTCGCCGCGATTGACAACCCAGCGGCCGGCGAGCCGGTCAGGCCGGCAGAAGCAGGGCTCGCAGACCGCGTTCACCGGCCCGCATCATCGCCGAATGATTGGCGACCATCACCGGTCGGGTGACGGCGCTGACCCGCCGCAGTGTCGGGCTGCCCAGGGTCACTTCCTCAACGAAGGTCGCCGTCGTCGCGACCCGGCTCCGGGACTCCACGATCCACTCGCTGAATCCGTTGAGATCACCGCGGAGTCGGGCCCGCAGTCGTAACGCGACCGGATCCTCGACATCGCGGGTGGCCACGAAGCGCAGCGTGTAGGGCAGGAAGCTGCGGCAGCTGATCTCGCCCGATTGGTCATCCAGTTGCCGGGCGCTGCGAACCTGGGGCCACCAGCGCGGATATTCGGCGACGTCGCGCAGTGCCGCGTAGACCGCGGTCGGGGGCGCGTCGAGCCGCCACTGCGAGCGGAATCGGTAGATGTGACTCACGATCGCTGCGGCGGCGCCACGCTAGGCGTCGCGATTCTCGGTGCCGACGACCGGCGGCAGAACTGACCACGGAAAATTGATCCACTGATCGGTGTGGCGCCAGACGTATTCGCACTTGACCGTGGAGCGGGACTTCTCGTAAATCACGGCACATCGCACGTCGGCCACCTTGCCGACACAGAACTGCTTCACCAGCTCCAGGGTGGCCCCGGTGTCGGCGACGTCGTCGGCGATGAGCACCCTTGCGCCCGAGAGATCGACCAGTTGGGGGACCGGCGGCAGCATCACCGGCATCTCCAGGCGCTGATCGACACCGGTGTAGAACTCGACATTCATCACGTGCAGGTTCTTCACATCGAGCGCGTAGCCCAGTGATCCAGCGGCGAAGAGGCCACCCCGGGCGATCGCCAGGATGAGATCGGGGCGGAATCCGTCATCGGCGATCGCCGTCGCCAACTCCCGGCTGGCCTCCCCGAAGAGGTCCCAGGTCAGGTTCTCGCGCAGTTCCTGGCTCGCGAGCTCGCTCATCGGGTCCGTACGCCTTCACTCGCAGGCTCGGAAGGCCGTCCGGCCCCGATTGCACTTCGTGCGGGATCCAATGATTCGCTCGCGAGCTCGCTCATCGGGTCCGTACGCCTTCACTCGCAGGCTCGGAAGGTCGCCCGGCCCCGATTGCACTTCGTGCGGGATCCAATGATTCGCTCGCGAGCTCGCTCATCGGGTCCGTACGCCTTCACTCGCAGGCTCGGAAGGCCGTCCGGCCCCGATTGCACTTCGTGCGGGATCCAATGATTCGCTCGCGAGCTCGCTCATGAGCAGTAGCCTTTCAGACGGCGGTTGCTGCTGCGAAGTGGGCCACAGTTTGTTTCTAGATGGTAGCCGCGGCGTCACAACCGTGGGATCGTCAGCGACATGCCCTACCCAGATGATGACACCCGCGATCCCGCCTGGGTGATGCGTACCTACGCCGGACACTCGTCGCCGGTCGAGTCCAACGCGCTCTACCGCCGCAACCTGGCCAAGGGACAGACCGGCCTCTCCGTCGCCTTCGACCTCCCGACCCAGACCGGCTACGACCCCGACGCCGAGCTGGCACGCGGTGAGGTCGGCAAGGTCGGCGTCCCCATCTCGCACATCGGTGACATCCGGGCCCTCTTCGCCGATATCCCGCTCGAGAAGATGAACACGTCGATGACGATCAACGCGCCGGCGATGTACATGCTCGCGCTTTATCTGACCGCGGCCGAGGAGCAGGCGGAGGCCAGCGGGCTGGACCCGGCCGAGGTGCGGTCCAAGCTGGCCGGGACCACCCAGAACGACATCATCAAGGAGTACCTGTCGCGGGGAACCTACGTCTTCCCGCCGGCTCCCTCGCTGCGTCTGATCACCGACATGATCGCCTACACGGTGGCCAACGTGCCCAAGTGGAACCCGATGAACGTCTGCAGCTACCACCTGCAGGAGGCGGGTGCGACGCCGGTGCAGGAGGTCGCCTTCGCCCTCTGTACCGCCATCGCGGTACTCGACTCGGTACGCGACTCCGGCCAGGTGCCGCCGGAGAAGTTCGGCGACGTCGTCGCCCGCATCTCCTTCTTCGTCAACGCCGGCGTCCGGTTCGTCGAGGAGATGTGCAAACTGCGTGCCTTCGGCCAGCTCTGGGACGAGATCACCCGGGAGCGTTACGGGGTGACCAACGCCAAGCAGCGTCGCTTCCGCTACGGCGTCCAGGTGAACTCCCTCGGCCTCACCGAGGCGCAGCCGGAGAACAACGTCTACCGCATCCTGCTGGAGATGCTGGCCGTCACGATGTCGCGTGACGCCCGTGCGCGTGCCGTGCAGCTGCCGGCCTGGAACGAGGCGCTCGGGCTGCCGCGGGCCTGGGATCAGCAGTGGTCGATCCGGATGCAGCAGGTGCTGGCCTACGAGTCGGACCTGCTCGAGTACGGCGACCTCTTCGCCGGCTCCACGGTCGTCGAGGCGAAGGTGGCCGAGATCGCCGAAGGCGCGCGGGCCGAGGTGGCCCGGGTGCTGGAGATGGGTGGCGCGGTGGCCGCCGTCGAGTCCGGCTACATGAAGTCGGCGCTCGTCTCGTCGCTGGCTGACCGCCGGCGCCGGATGGAGTCCGGTGAGGACATCATCGTCGGCCTGAACAAGTGGACCGAATCCGAGCCGAACCCGCTCGTCGGTGGCGCCGACGGCGGCATCCTCACCGTCGACGCGGCGGTCGAGGGAGCGGCCAAGGAGGCCATCGTCGCCTGGCGCGCCGCCCGCGACGCCGAGGTGGTGGACGAGGCGCTGCGCGAGCTACGCGACGCAGCGAAGACTGATACCAACCTGATGGAGGCCTCTCTGGTCTGCGCGCGAGCCGGCGTGACGGTGGGCGAATGGTCAGGTGTGCTGCGCGAGGTCTTCGGCGAGTACCGTGCCCCGACCGGGGTGAGCGCGGCCAGCGGTGGCGGCAACGCCTCGGATCTGGACGGCGTTCGGGCGCGGGTCCGCCAGGTCGGGCAGGAGCTGGGTCGACCGCTGAAGTTCCTGGTCGGAAAGCCGGGCCTGGACGGGCACTCCAACGGTGCCGAGCAGATCGCGGTACGGGCCCGTGACGCCGGCTTCGAGGTGGTCTACTCCGGCATCCGCCTCACCCCGGCCCAGATCGTCGCCGCCGCGGTGGAGGAGGACGTCGACGTGGTCGGGCTCTCGGTCCTCTCCGGGTCACACCTGTCCGTGGTCCCAGACGTCGTCAACGGCCTACGCGCTGCGGGCCTGGATGACGTGCCGGTCGTGCTGGGCGGGATCATCCCCGACGCCGACGTGCCGTCGCTCATCGAATCCGGGGTGGCCCGGGTCTTCACGCCGAAGGACTTCGCCATCACCAACGTGCTGGACTCCGTCGTCGACGCCATCGTCGAAGCCCGCGCCGCGCACGCGGCGAACTAGCACGCAGCCGCCGAACTAGCCTCGGGTAACCTGCGACGGTGCGCGTAGTCATTGCCAGATGCAGCGTCGACTATGTCGGACGGCTCACGGCTCACCTGCCCCTGGCGACCCGGCTGCTGATGGTGAAGGCCGACGGTTCGGTGCTGGTGCACTCCGACGGTGGCTCCTACAAGCCACTCAACTGGATGAGCCCACCCTGCTCACTGGTCGAGGAGCGCGCCGAGGATGGTGTCGTCTGGACCATCACCAACAAGGCGCGCGAACAGCTCATCGTCACCATCGACGAGGTCATGCATGACTCGACGCACGATCTCGGGATAGATCCGGGTCTGGTGAAGGACGGCGTCGAGGCGCACCTGCAGGTGCTGCTGGCCCAGCACATCTCGACGCTGGGCGAGGGCTTCCGGCTGGTTCGCCGTGAGTTCCCGACCGCCATCGGCCCAGTGGACATCATGGCCCGCGACGGTGCCGGCCTCGCCGTGGCGATCGAGATCAAGCGGCGTGGTGACATCGACGGCGTCGAGCAACTCACCCGCTACCTCGAACTGCTCAACCGCGACCCGCTGCTGGCCCCCGTGCGGGGGGTCTTCGCCGCCCAGGAGATCAAGCCGCAGGCGCGGGTGCTGGCCGGTGACCGGGGCATCGACTGCGTGGTGCTCGACTACGAGTCGCTGCGCGGCGCCGACGACCCGTCGCTGCGTCTCTTCTAAGCCTGCCTGTCTCGTTCAACCTGCCGCTCAACTAGGAGATATCCATGTCCGTAGTCCTACTGGCCGACGGTCCGGTCGAGGGCGTCCGCGTGCTGACCCTCAACGACCCGGCCAAGCGCAACGCCCTCTCGCCGGCACTGCAGAGCGGGCTGCGCGATGCGGTGGCCCAGGTGCGGGGTGACCGTTCGGCTCGGGCCCTCGTCGTCACCGGCAACGGCCCGGCCTTCAGCGCCGGCGCCGACCTGCCGGCCATCTTCGGTGATACCGACCGAACGACCGGGCAACTCCGCGACGACCTGCGGGGGATCTACGACAGTTTCCTGAGCGTCGGCGAGCTGGAGATCCCGACCATCGCCGCCGTCCAGGGGCCGGCCGTCGGCGCCGGGGTGATCCTGGCGATGTCCTGCGACATTCGTATCGCCGCCCCGATCGCCTCTTTCGGGGTCACCTTCACCAAGCTCGGGCTGCACCCGGGCGGTGGCTGCACCCACTACGTCGTCGAGGCGTTGGGGGCCCAGCGGGCGCTTGCCCTGCTGCTGGCCGGCGGCGCCGTACGGGCCGAGGAGGCGTTGGCCGCCGGCATGATCCTGGAGATCGCCGAGGACCCGCTGGCCGCGGCCGTCGAACTGGCCGGCCGCTATGCGGCGCTGGATCCGTCGCTGGCCCGAAACATCAAGCGGGCGGTCGGGATCGCCGGCCGGGGCGACTTCGAGCAGACCCTGGAGTTCGAGTCGTGGGCGCAGGCCGAGTCGGCGCAGAGCGCGCAGTTCAAGGCGGCCGTGCAGAGCTTCGTCCGCAAGTAACGGCGATCCGCAAGTAACGGCGAGGGAAGTCCGGGAGCGTTTCCGGTGCGATCGGCGATGCTGCGGTGTGAAGAAGTCGACTGACGACTGGGTCACGTGGGAGTAGCTTCGAGCCCACGACTGCATTAGTGTTCATGAAACCTACGAGTTACTCGTCAGTAACCTATTTCAGAACTTCCACCGAACTCTGCGACAAGGAACCAGGTTTATGAGCCGCGAATTTTCTCAGGTTGGCGTTGTCGGTCTCGGCACGATGGGCGCGGGAATCGCCGAGGTGCTGGCCCGTAACGGCATATCGGTGCTGGCCGTCGAGCGGGATGACGCTGCGATCGAGGCTGGTCAGGCGCACATCGAGCAGTCCACCGAGCGCGCCGTCTCGCGCGGCAAGCTGACCGCCGACGAACGCTTCACCCTGCTCGACAGCATCACCTATGCGACCGAGCTCAAGGCGCTCGGTGACGCGGATCTGGTCATCGAGGCGGTGCCGGAGTCGTTGGAGCTGAAGAAGTCCATCTTTGCGACGCTGGACGAGATCTGTAAGCCTGAGGCGATCCTGGCCACCAACACCTCCTCCCTCTCAGTCACCGAGATCGCGGTCGCCACCGGTCGTCCGGGCAAGGTTGTTGGCCTGCACTTCTTCAACCCGGCACCGGTCATGAAGCTGGTCGAGATCGTCCGGAGCGTCGTCACCGAAGCCGATGTGGTTGAGGACGTCGAGGCTTTCGCGCAGTCACTGGACAAGACCGATGTGACGATCGGCGATCGCGCCGGGTTCATCGCCAACGCGCTGCTCTTCGGTTACCTCAACCACGCCGCCGCGATGTACGAATCGCGCTACGCCAGCCGCGAGGACATCGACGCTGCGATGCGTCTGGGCTGCGGCCTGCCGATGGGCCCGCTGGCCGTCCTGGATCTGATCGGTCTTGACACGGCCGCGGAGATTCTGGACACCATCTACAAGCAGACCCGTGACCGTCTCTACGCTCCGACGCCGATCTTCAAGCAGATGATCACTGCGGGACTGCTGGGGCGTAAGTCTGGCCGCGGCTTCTACAGCTACGAGACGCCGGGCTCCTCCGCCGTCATTGCCGACGCCCTCACCCCGGTCGCCGGTGGGGCCGTCGCCGGTGCCCGCAGCATCAGCAAGGTCGGTGTCGTCGGTTCGGGCACGATGGCCACCGGAATCATCGAGGTCTTCGCGAAGGCCGGCTACGAGGTGCTCTTCGTCGCGCGCAGCGAGCAGAAGGTGGCCGGTGTCATCGCCGCCATCACCAAGTCGCTGGAGAAGGCCGTCTCCCGCGGCAAGCTGTCGGAGGAGAAGCGGGATGCCGCGCTGGCCCTGGTCAGCGGCACCAGCAGCGCTGAGGACCTATCCGGGGTCGAGCTCGTCGTCGAGGCCGTCGTCGAGGATCTGGCCGTCAAGCAGGAACTCTTCGCCACGCTCGACCGGGTCTGCCAGCCTGGCACCATCCTGGCCACCACGACCTCCAGCCTGCCGGTGATCGAGGTCGCGGCCGTGACCTCGCGGCCGGCCGACGTCATCGGCATGCATTTCTTCAACCCGGCCGCGATCATGCGCCTGGTCGAGGTCGTCACCACCGTCTCCACCGACAGTGCCGTGGAGGCGACGGTCCTGGACGTTACGGCGAAGATCGGCAAGCACGCGGTGCGCTGTGGTGACCGGGCGGGCTTCATCGTCAACGCCCTCCTCTTCCCGTACCTCAACGATGCGGTGAAGATGCTGGAGGCGCACTACGCCAGCGCAGATGACATCGACACCGCGATGAAGGTCGGCTGCGGCTACCCGATGGGTCCGTTCCAGCTGCTCGACGTGGTCGGCAACGATGTGTCACTGGCTATCCAGCGAACCCTCTACAACGAGTTCCGCGAGCCGGGCTACGCCCCGGCGCCGCTGCTGGAGCACCTGGTCACCGCCGGGCGGCTCGGCCGCAAGACCGGCAAGGGATTCCGCGACTACAGCTAATCTGGAGGGCGTGCCCCGCCAGAACCGACGACGCGCTGACGAGCCCCGATCCGGGAACGGACCGGGGCTCGCAGCGCAGCGCAGCGAATCGTGGCGGGGCGAGGAGTACACCGTCCGCAGTGTCACCGCGGCGCGTGGCGAGAAGAGCTATCGCTGCCCTGGGTGCGACCAGATCGTGCAGGGCAGCGTGCCGCATGTGGTGGCGTGGCCGACTTATGACTCCGAGGCCTCTGACCGCCGGCACTGGCATACGACCTGCTGGACGGCCCGGGACCGGCGTGCGCCGGGGATACAGCGCTCGCGGTCGGCGCCGAGATTCTGAACGGCGCTCGAAGGTGCTCCAGTCTCGCGCCGAGCCGCTAGACCTCGACCTGAGCTAGAGACCATGCCCTCAGACGGTGACGAGCTCGGAGTGGGGCTCGTCGCCGGCGGCCTTCGGGGCCGACGTGGGGGTGCTGCCTTCATGCTTGCTGCGGTCCAACCAGCCGGCCATCAGCGCGATGGCCAGGCCGATGCTGCAGAGTCCGGCCGCCACGACGTTGGGGGAGTTGTAGCCCAGCCCAGCGGCGATAGCGATGCCTCCGAGCCAGGCGCCCAGAGAGTTGGCGATATTAAAGGCGGCCTGGATCGCTGCCGCGGCCAGGTTTGGCGCACCCTGCCCCAGGTTGATCAGACGGTTCTGCAGGGCCGGCAGCATGGCCAGGCTGGTGGCTGGGAACATGAAGATCGTTATCGCTGCGGTGAACTTGTTGTGCGAGGTCAGCACGAAGAGAAGCGAGATGGCTATCTCGGCCGAGATAGCCAGGTAGATGCTGACCATCGGGAGGCGATCGGCCAGCCGGGCACCGACCAGGTTGCCGACCGTCATGCCCAAGCCGAAGAGAACCAGCAGCCAGGTGACGCTTCCCTCGGCGAAGCCGGCGACGTGGATCATCATCGGCGCGATGTAGCTGAAGGTGGCGAAGAGGCCGCCGCCGCCGAAGATCGCGATGGCCAGCGCCAGCCACACCTGAAGCTTCTTGAAGACCTGGAACTCGCTTCGCACCGATCGGGTGTCACCGACACCCACTGCGGGTACGAAGATCGCCATGCTCGCCGCGGCGATCAAACCGATCACGCCGACAAGGGCGAAGATGAGACGCCACCCCACGTGCTGGCCCAGCAGCGTCGTCATTGGGACGCCGACAACATTGGCCACCGTGAGGCCGGTGAACATGACGGCCATCGCCGCGCTTCGCTTGGAGACGTCGACCAGACTCGCCGCCACCACTGATCCGACTCCGAAGAACGCACCGTGGGGCAGGCCGGTACAGAAGCGGGCCAGCAGCACCAGGTTGAAGGTCGGGGCGACACTGGAGAGAAAGTTGCCCAGCGCGAAGAAGCACATCAGTCCGATGAGCAACTGCTTGCGGGGGAGCCGGACCGTGGCGATGGTCAGCAGCGGGGCGCCGACGACGACGCCGATGGCGTAGGCGGAGATGAGCTCGCCGGCGCGTGGGATGGAGACGTTGAGGTCATGGGCCACGTTGGGCAGCAGCCCGAAGATGACGAACTCGCCGGTGCCGATGCCGAATCCGCCGACGGCGAGAGAGAGCAGCGCGCGACGGACAGGGCTGATGCGCATTAAATATCTATTCTGAACGAGGGTTGAAGCTGTACTGGGGGCTACAGCTACTCACCATCGTAATGGCGCGGCTTGCTCACCGTCGGTGCAGGCGCGGTGGCGATGACCACACCGAGCCGCCCGTGCAGTTGGCTCAAGTCGGCGTGCAAGCCGGCGGCGTAGGAGTCGAGGTCGTTGACCTTGCCGGTCGCATCGGTGATCAACCGATCGGCTTCGGCGTGCGCATCGGCGACCACCTTCGCGGCCTCGGCCTGAGCCGTTGCGATCTCGGCCGCGGACTTGTCGGCCTCCGCTCGCCGGCGGGCGCGCAGCGCGATCTCGAAGTCCTCGGTCGCGGTGGCGCGGTGCGCTTCAGCCTCCTGCTCCGAAGCGGCGATCGCGGCGGTGGACTCAGCGTCCAGGCGAGCCCGTACCTCGGCCGATGCGTCATCCAACTCCGCGCGCTTGATCGCAGCCTCCTGCGTCAGGCGGTCCTCTTCGGCCTGCGCCTGGATCACGGCTGACTCGGCCTGGCTCACCGTCTCGTCGCGGATCCGCTCGGCCTCGGCGATGCGGCGACGGAATGTCTCGTCGGCCTCGGTCAGGCGCTCGGTCGCGTCGGCGACGATCTGGTCGGCCTCGGCCCGCGCGGTGAGCACGATCCGGGCGGCGGCCTCGTCGGCGGCCTGCCTCGACTCCAGCACGTAGGCGTCGGCCTCGGCTCGCTCGCGCGTCGCTTCGCGCTGAGCGGAGTCGAGGATGGCCCGCGCCTTCGGATCGACGTTCTCCTCGGTGACCTGTTCGGTCGCCGCTCGGAGTTGGCGCCGTAGTGACTCAACCTGGGCGTTCGAACTGGCCAGCTGAGCCGCCAGGTCCGCGCTGCGCCCGGTGGCAGAGTCCCGTTCGCCGGCCAGGAGCCGAATCTCTTCGTCGAGCTTCGCTAGATGCTGATCGACCTGACGACGGTCGTAGCCGCGCATGGCGGCGTCGAAACCGCGGTCGTCGAACATGGGCAGGACATCAGACGGATTATCGATGCTCATACCCCAATGGTTGCACTACTTGGCCCTGCGACCCAACCCCCAGAGGCTGTGGGCGGGGTCGCAGCGGCACAAGGTGGTACGTCGACTACAGGCCGGAATCAATAACTGGCCGTGCTTTACGGCGATATGACGCGAGAGCCGCGGAACGCCGGCGCGGACGTCGTCGAGTTAGCTCAGCGGTTGCGGAACCGGTTGATCGCATCGATGTGCTTGGCCCGAAGTTCCTGGTCACGAACGCCGAGGCCCTCTTCAGGAGCGAGGCAGAGCACGCCGACCTTGCCTTGGTGCAGGTTCTTGTGGACGTCGTAGGCGGCCTGGCCGGTCTCGGCCAACGGGTAAACGCGCGACAGCGTCGGGTGGATGGCACCCTTGGCGATCAGGCGATTCGCCTCCCACGATTCGCGGTAGTTCGCGAAGTGCGAGCCGACGATGCGCTTCAGCGTCATCCAGAGATAGCGGTTGTCGTACTCGTGCCAGTAGCCGGTCGTGGAGGCGCAGGTGACGATGGTGCCGCCTCGCTTGGTGACGTAGACGCTGGCGCCGAAGGTCTCGCGTCCGGGGTGCTCGAAGACGATGTCGGGGTCTTCGCCACCGGTGAGCTCGCGGATCTTCTTGCCCAGCCGCTTCCACTCCGACGGCTGCTGCTGGCCGTCCTTCCAGAACTCGTACTTCTCGGCACTGCGGTCGATGATGTATTCGGCACCCATCGCGCGGCAGATCTCGGCCTTCTCCGGCGAGCTGACGACACAGACCGGAATGGCGCCACCGTTGAGGGCGAACTGCGTCGCGTAGCCGCCGAGGCCGCCGGAGGCGCCCCAGATCAGCACCACGTCGCCCTGCTTCATCCCGGCGCCATGCTGGGAGACGAGCTGGCGGTAGGCGGTGGAGTTGACCAGGCCGGGCGAGGCGGCCTCCTCCCAGGTGAGGTGATCGGGCTTGGGCATCAGCTGGTTCGACTTCACCAGCGCCAATTCGGCGAGGCCACCGAAGTTGGTCTCGAAGCCCCAGATTCGCTGCTGCGGGTCCATCATGGTGTCGTCGTGACCCTGCGGGTCCTCCAACTCGACGGAGAGGCAGTGGGCGACGACCTCGTCTCCGGCCTTCCACTTGGTGACGCCCGGGCCAACCCGCAGTACGACCCCGGCGAGATCGGAACCGACCGCGTGGTAGGGCCGATCGTGCTTTTTGGCCAGTGCCGAGGAGGCGCCGTATCGCTTCAGGAAGCCGAAGGTCGAGACCGGTTCGAAGATGGAGGTCCAGACCGTGTTGTAGTTGATCGCGCTGGCCATCACGGCGATGAGGGCCTCGCCGGGGCCGAGCTCCGGCGTGGGAACTTCCTGCAGGTGCAGGCTCTTGCGCGGATCCTTGTCGCGAGAATCGAGACCGGCGAACATGTCGGCCTCCTCCGCCAGGACAACCATCGCCTGATAGGTCTCCGGGACCGGGATCGTCGCCAGTTCGGCGAGGTTGTCGGCGAGGATGGCGTTGCGAATTTCTTGCACTGGAAAGCCTCCGAGGCGTGCTGAAGCGCTGATGTTCTGACGAATGTTACCGGTCGGTAACCGGTAGATCAAGAAGTGCCGAGTGTGACGTTAGTGAGCGGCGGCAGCCGGCTGTACCAGCTCCACCAGCACCCCGCCCGCGTCCTTGGGGTGGATGAAGTTGACCCGCGAATCCGACGTGCCGCGCTTGGGTGCGTCGTAGAGCAGCCGCAGCCCCTTGGCCCGCAGCGCGGCACTGGTCGCCTCGACGTCGGTGACGGTGTACGCGACCTGCTGAACACCGGCGCCATTTCGGCCGATGAACTTGGCGATCGTCGATTCTTCGGTGAGGGGGGCGAGAAGCTGGATGCGGGTCGAACCGTCACCGACGGCCAGCATCGCCTCGCGCACGCCCTGCTCTTCGTTCGTCTCCTCGTGCACGCTGACGATTCCGAAGGTGTCCCGGTAGAACGCGATCGCCGCGTCCAGATCGGGAACGGCGATACCGACATGGTCGATCTTGGTGAAGAGGCTCGAATCAGGCATGGCGTAATACTCACGCCTGTAAGCGTTTTGAGATAGGTCAGCGTGCCCTTGTTCACATTCTCGAAACGCCTTTGCCTGACTACAGTGAGCACGTTGAGCGGAAATCGCTAATTTCTGAGCTCCAAAACACTGGCACCAAAACTCATTGATAAACCCCGCATGGAGGTAGTTGTGGCTGGATCGGTAATCGTCAATGGCGCACGCACGCCAATGGGCCGGCTTCTCGGCTCGCTGAAGGACTTCTCGGGGGCTGACCTGGGCGCCGTAGCCATCAAGGCTGCCGTCGAGCGGGCCGGAATCACCCCGGACCAGGTTCAGTACGTCATCATGGGCCAGGTGCTGCAGGCCGGTGCCGGACAGATCCCGGCGCGCCAGGCCGCGCACAAGGCAGGCATTCCGCTGAACGTTCCGGCCCTGTCGATCAACAAGGTCTGCCTCTCCGGTCTGGACGCGATCGCGCTGGCCGACCAGCTGATTCGTTCTGGTGAGTTCGACATCATCGTCGCCGGTGGCCAGGAGTCGATGACCAACGCGCCGCACCTGCTGCCGAAGTCGCGTTCGGGCTACAAGTACGGGGCCATCGAGATGCTCGACGCCATGGCCTTCGACGGACTCACCGACATCTTCGACAACATTCCGATGGGCGAGGCCACCGACAAGGTCAACACCAAGCTCGGCATCGGTCGCGAGGAGCAGGACGAGTTCGCCGCGAAGTCGCACCAGCGCGCCGCCGACGCGGTGAAGAACGGCCGCTTCGACGAGGAGATCACGCCGGTCTTCATCCCGCAGCGCAAGGGCGACCCGATCGAGTTCCGTGAGGACGAGGGCATCCGCGCCGACACCACGGTGGCCTCGCTCTCCAAACTGCGCCCGGCCTTCGACCGCAATGGCACCATCACCGCGGGCACCGCGTCGCAGATCTCCGACGGCGCGGCTGCCGTAGTGGTCATGAGCAAGGCGAAGGCGGAGGAACTCGGCCTCTCCTGGATCGCCGAGATCGGCGCGCACGGCAACGTCGCCGGCCCGGACGGCTCGTTGCAGTCACAGCCGTCCAACGCCATCAACGATGCGCTGCGCAAGGAAGGCAAGGTCATCGGCGACGTCGACCTCATCGAGATCAACGAGGCCTTTGCCGCAGTCGGCCTGCAGTCGATGAAGGATCTCGGCGTCACCGACGAGATCGTCAACGTCAACGGTGGAGCGATCGCGTTGGGGCACCCCATCGGCATGTCCGGTGCTCGCTTGGCCCTGACCATCGCCTACGAGTTGAAGCGACGGGGTGGTGGCCTGGGTGCGGTGGCGCTCTGTGGCGGTGGCGGCCAGGGCGACGCGCTGCTGCTGCACGTTCCGGCTTGATCCGGCCTGATCCGGCGTGGCCCGGCCAGTTCGAATCTGACGATTCTCCGTCAATAACAAGGTGACTTCCCGATCGGTGCGCTCGACCAACGTCTCTGAGTTGGTCGAGCGCACCCGTTCGGGTGACCCGCGGTCAGTGGCCCGACTCATCTCGCTGGTCGAGAACGACGCCCCGCAGTTGCGCGAGATCGCCGCGCTGCTGGTTCCCTTCGCGGGACGGGCCCAGGTCGTCGGGCTCACCGGCTCGCCCGGGGTCGGCAAATCGACTTCGACCTCGGCGCTCATCGGCGAGCTGCGCCGCGAGGGCAAGCGGGTCGGAGTGCTGGCCGTCGACCCCTCCTCGCCGTTCTCCGGTGGGGCGCTGCTCGGCGACCGGGTTCGCATGCAGGAACACTCCACCGACGACGGGGTCTTCATCCGCTCGATGGCCTCTCGTGGCCACCTCGGCGGCCTGGCCGCCGCGGCGGCGGCCGCGCTGCGGGTGCTCGATGTGGCCGGCTGCGACGTGGTGCTCATCGAGACCGTCGGCGTCGGTCAGGCCGAGGTCGACATCGCGTCGGTGGCGGACACGACGATGGTGCTGCTGGCGCCCGGCATGGGCGACGGAATCCAGGCCGCTAAGGCCGGAATCCTGGAGATTGCCGACATATTCGTGGTGAACAAGGCCGACCGCGATGGCGCTGATCAGGTGGCGCGCGATCTGCGACACATGCAATCTCTGGGTAACTCCGCGCCGCGAGACGGCGCCGACTCCGCTACAGCTGCGCAGCGCTGGAGGGCGCCGATCGTGAAGACGGTCGCCTCACGATCGGAGGGCGTCGCCGAGGTTGCCGCGGCCATCGAGTCTCACCGCAGCTGGATGGCCGACAGCGGCGAGCTGGTGCGCCGGCGTCAGGTCCGGGCGGCGGCCGAGATCGAAGCCATCGCGCTGGCCCAAGTGAGCCGCCGTTTCGCCCACCTCCACGGTGCGGATGCCCTGCACGAGGCGGCGGTTCGGGTCGTCGCGCGCAGCACCGATCCCTACACCGCAGCCGATGAGCTGGTCGCGGCAATCGGCCAGTAGCATCGCCGTCATGCCAAGTCTGCAGCGCAACGAAGATGTCTTCATCCTTGACCTCGGTGACACCGAGAATCGGTTCAGTCCGGACTGGGTGGCCGACCTCAACCTGTTCCTGGACGAAGTCGAGGCGGCGCCGGCGCCCCGGGCGCTGGTCACCACCGCCACCGGCAAGTTCTTCTCCAACGGGCTCGATCTCGAATGGGTGATGGCCAACCCGACGCAGTTCCCGGGGTACGTCGCGTCGGTGCAGAACCTCTATGCACGATTCCTCAGCCTTCCGCTGCCCACCGTGGCCGCGATTCAGGGGCACTGCTTCGCCGCCGGGGCAATGCTGGCATTGGCCAATGATTTCCGGGTGATGCGGGCCGATCGCGGCTTCTTCTGCCTGCCTGAGGTCGACATCCGCATCCCGTTCACGCCGGCGATGGCGGCACTGATCCAAGCTCGCCTTTCGAAGAAGTCGGCTCACGAGGCGATGACGACCGGTCGCCGCTACGGTGGCGGCGACGCACTCGAGGCCGACATCGTCGACGCCGTGGCCGACGAAGAGACACTGCTGCCGACGGCGGTCGCACTGGCCGCCTCGCTGGCCGGTAAGCCGACCGAGACACTCGGACTGATCAAGGAACGCATGTACGTGCAGACATTGGAGCTGCTGCGGGATCGGGACAATCCGCTCGGTGAGGGCGGCTCGCTACCGACCAGCTGATGCCTGGTCAGCTTCGGTTCCGCCGGCCGAGGTGGTGCCGGCCGAGGTGGTGACCTCGAGGAGCGAGACCTCCTCCAGATCCGCCTCGTAGGCCTTGACGCCGCCGCGCAGGCCGAAGAGGCGCTTGGAGTAGAGCAGATAGGCCACGGCGGCGATGTTGACGATCAGCGCGCCGACGCGCAGCAGCGTCACCCGCTCGGTGACCTCGTAGATCTCGAGCGGGATGAAGAGCGCGGTGGCGACGACGGCGAAGTACTCGCCCCACCGCTTCAGCATCCAGAGCCCGGTGCCCTCCACAATCTGGAGGAGTCCGTAGAAGATCAGGAAGGCGGCGACCAGGTTGAGCGTGGATGACTTGGCGTCCAGCGCGTTCTGAATGGCCTTGATGGTCCCGCTGTCGGCGACGTTGAAGTTGATCTGGTTGAAGAACGGCTTGAGCGAGGCCAGATCGCGATCCACCAACTCCTTCACGCTCACCTGGGTGCTCTTGAAGCGCAGCACGGCGATACCCAGCAGCAGGATGATCGCGCCGCGCACCCACCGTTCGATCGCCAGCAGGCGCAGGATGAAGGCCGACCGCAGCGCCTTGCCCCGCAGCAGCACCGGCGCGTCCTGGGCCGGACCATCGCCGTGCGGATCGCCGAGCACGTAGTCGCCGCAGCGAAGGCAGCGCCAAGCATCGCCGATGGGGGTCAATGCGTGCAGGCGCGGCCGTAGCTCGGCTTCCGTCGGCGCATAGGTGACGTGTCCATGACGAGCGCAGGAGCGCAGATTCCAATCCACGGCCAGAGCCTAGACGAGCGGGACTCATCGGCCAGTTGGGATACGTTTGCCCGCTACCGGGTATAAGAATTGTATGGAGGCAAACGCGAAGGGTAGTGGGCTATGAGTGCTATGGATCCGTCTCGAGGAGGGCCTGGTTCTCAGCCGGATTCATCTCTGGGCTCCCCGGGGCGACCGGTAACCGGTCAACCCGATGAGCGACTTGTCCCGCCCGAAGTCGCTCTGCCGCCGACTGGATCCGGTCCGGCTCCCGTCGCGCCGGCCGCGCCGGCTGCTTCGCCGCCGACTGCTGTGGTGCCGCCGACGCCGGGGCTCGACAGCCATGGGCGGGTGCGGCGCACCCGGGCCAGCGGCGCCTGGGTCGGGCTGATCACCGCGACGCTGGTCCTGATTCTGCTCGTCGTCTTCATCGCCCAGAACACCGCGAAGGTGACCGTTCACTTCCTCGGCTTTCACGGCGAGCTCTCGCTGGGGTTGATGCTGCTCATCGCGGCGCTCTGCGGCGTCGTCATCGCCGCGCTGCTGGCCACCGCCCGCATTCTGCAGTTGCGCAAGGCGCTGAAGGCCAACGGCCCCAAGAAGTAATCCTGGATTGCGGGGAGTATTTTTCCCGGAATCCGGGAAAAATACTCCCCGCAACCGACCGAAGCTCAGCGGAACGCGTCCTGCCCGGTGAGGGCCTGGCCGAGCACCAGGGTGTGCACTTCGTGCGTGCCCTCGTAGGTATAGACGGTCTCGAGATTCACCGCGTGGCGTAGCACCGGGTACTCAGTAGTGATGCCGGACCCACCGAGAATGCTCCGTGCTTCGCGGCAGATTTCGAGCGCTGCGCGAACGTTGGCGAACTTCCCGAAGCTGATCTGGGCCGGGGTGATTCGCCCGGCATCCTTCAGCTCGCCCAGTCGTCGAGCGGTGAGCTGCGCCTGATTGAGCGCGACGCCCATCTCGGCCAATTTGCGCTGGGTCAACTGGAACCCCGAGATCGGGCGTCCGAACTGGGTGCGGCTGTTGGCATAGTCGATCGTCGACTCCAGGGCATCGCGGGCCGCGCCGGTGACGCCGGAGATGATGCCGAAGCGGGCCTCCGTGAGGCAGCCGAGCGGCCCCTTGAGCCCCTTGGCCAGCGGGAGCTGCGATTCGGCCGGCAGCCGAACCTCATCGAAGGAGAGCGCGCTGGTCACCGAGGCCCGAAGCGAGATCTTGTGATGGACGTCCGTGGTCGTGTAGCCCGGCATGCCCTTCTCGACCAGGAATCCCCGGATGCCCTCGTCGGTGCGGGCCCAGACCACCGCGACGTCGGCCAACGAGCCGTTGGTGATCCACATCTTGCTGCCGTGCAGAATCCAGTCATCACCGTCTCGGGTGGCTCGGGTGGTCATCGAGCCAGGGTCGGAGCCGGAGTCGGGTTCGGTCAGTCCGAAGCAGCCGATCAGCTCACCGGCCGCCATCCCGGGCAGCCACCGCTGCTTCTGCTCCTCGCTGCCGTAGGCCCAGATCGCATACATGGCCAAGGACCCCTGGACGCTCACCAGGGAGCGCAGTCCGCTGTCCACCGCCTCTACCTCGGCGCAGACCAGCGCGTACTGACTCGCGGTCGCGCCCTGGCAGCCGTATCCCTTGAGATGCATGCCGAGCACACCGAGTTTCCCGAACTCCTGGGCCAGTTCACGGGCTGGCAGGGTGCCGTCCTCGAACCAATCGCGGATGTGCGGGCGGAGACGGTCATCGGCGAATTTCCGAACCGTGTCGCGCATCATTCGTGACTCGGAGTCGAGCTCCGAATCCAGGTCCAGCATGTCCAGTCGGCTCAGCGTGTCGCTCATCTTCGCTACGTTACCGCCGGTGTCCGTGTTACCGCCGGTGTCCTTGTTGCCGCCGGTGTCCGGGCCCGGCACCGACCCCTGCGGGCCGGCGGGAATGCGTGTGATGTATTTGAGGTTCACCCCGTGGCGTTGACCCATCTCCGAAGGAGCCTGACCGTTGTCTGCACCAGCTCGTGAATCTGGAACCTTTTCCGTCGCAGGGAAGACCGTGCACCGCCTCGGCTTCGGAGCCATGCGCATCACCGGCGCCGGAATCTGGGGCGAACCGGCCGACCGCCCGGAGGCGATCCGGGTGCTGCGTCGGGCGGTGGAGCTGGGGGTCGATTTCATCGACACCGCTGACTCCTACGGCCCGCACGTCAGCGAGGAGATCATCCGTGAGGCGCTCTTCCCCTACACCGACCAGGTGCTCGTCGCCACCAAGGCTGGACTGGTTCGCACCGGGCCCAACGAGTGGCACCCGGTCGGACGGCCGGAGTACCTGCGTCAGCAGGCCGAGCTGAGCCTGCGCCGCCTCGGCGTCGAGCGGATCGATCTCTTCCAGCTGCACCGAATCGACGCGAAGGTACCGCTGGCCGATCAGGTCGGCCTGCTGAAGGAGCTGCAGACCGAGGGGAAGATCGGCGCGATCGGTCTCTCCGAAGTGACAGTGGAGGAGATCAAGGCAGCGAGTGAGATCGTCAGGATCGACACCGTGCAGAACCTCTTCAACCTGACCTTCCGCAAATCGGAGGACGTCCTCGACTACGCGACTGAGCAGGGCATCGGCTTCATCCCGTGGTATCCGATCGCCAGTGGCAAGCTCTCCGAGCCGGGCGGGCTGGTCGACGAGATCGTCACCGCCACAGGTGCGACGCCGGCTCAGGTATCGCTGGCCTGGTTGCTCGCGCGCTCCCCGGTAATGCTGCCGATACCGGGGACATCGCAGGTCGCACACCTCGAGGAGAACGTGGCGGCGGCTCAGGTGAAACTCACCGCCGACCAGGTGCAGGCGCTGAATGAGGCTGTCGGCGAGGAGTAACTCGCCCTAGGCTGGGACTGAAGACCGTAGGACTGCCGGACAGCGCAGTGGTCACCGCGTGATGAGGGAGCGCCTATGACCGACGACTCGAACTTGGCTGATGACTCGAATTTGACCGACGACTCGAACTTCGCCGAGGGACTGCAGCGATGGCGGCACAGCTACTCCGCCGCGCCGATCGCCGACCGCGATTTCACCACCCTCTCCGGTTCGACGGTCGAGCCGCTCTACTGGCCGGCCGAGCCGGATTCGCGTTTCGCGCGGATCGGCTGGCCGGGGCAGTACCCGTTCACCCGGGGGATCCACCCCACCGGCTATCGGGGCAAGCCGTGGACCATCCGTCAATTCGCCGGCTTCGGCAGCGCGGCCCAGACCAACGAGCGCTACAAGATGATCCTGGGCGAAGGTGGCGGGGGCCTGTCGGTCGCCTTCGACATGCCGACGCTGATGGGGCGTGACTCCGACGAGGAGCGCTCGATCGGTGAAGTCGGGCACTGTGGCGTAGCCATCGACTCAGCGGCGGACATGGAGATCCTCTTCGACGGTATCGACCTGGCCACCACCACGACCTCGATGACGATCTCCGGGCCGGCGGTGGCGGTCTTCTGCATGTACGTGGTCGCCGCCGAACGGCAGGGCGTCGCGGTCGATCGCCTCAACGGCACGCTGCAGACCGACATCTTCAAGGAGTACATCGCGCAGAAGGAGTGGATCTACCCACCCGAACCGCAGTTGAAGCTCATCGGCGACCTGATGGAGTACGTGGGGGCGAAGATGCCGGCCTACAAACCGGTCTCCGTCTCCGGCTATCACATCCGTGAAGCCGGGGCCACGGCTGCTCAGGAGCTCGCCTTCACCCTCGCCGCCGGCTTCGGCTACGTGGAACTCGGGCTCTCCCGCGGGTTGGACATCGAGAAGTTCGCACCGGGGCTCTCCTTCTTCTTCGATGCGCATATCGACTTCTTCGAGGAGATCGCCAAGTTCCGGGCGGCCCGCCGGGTCTGGGCCCGCTGGCTGCGCGACGTCTACGGTGCCAAGACCGACCGGGCCCAGTGGCTGCGTTTTCATACCCAGACGGCCGGCGTCTCACTCACCGCGCAGCAGCCGGAGAACAACATCGTCCGCACCGCGGTCGAGGCGATGGCCGCGGTGCTCGGTGGCACCAACTCGCTGCACACCAACGCCCTGGACGAAGTGCTCGCGCTCCCGTCGGCCAAGGCCGCGCAGATCGCGCTGCGCACCCAGCAGGTGATCGCCGAGGAGACCGGCGTGCTGAACGTCGCCGATCCGCTCGGCGGCTCCTGGTACGTGGAGGCACTCACCGATCAGCTCGAAGCTGAGGCGGAGGCGATCTTCGCCCGAATCCGTGAGCTCGGCGGCGACTCGACGATCACCAGCGGGCTGCTGCGCGGAATCGAGAACGGCTGGTTCATCGGCGAGATCGCCGACAGCGCCTTCACCTACCAGCTGGAGCTGGAGCGCGGAGCCAAACGAGTGGTCGGCGTCAATACGCTGACCGGTGACATCGGTGAGACGCTGCCGATCATGCGCGTGTCGCACGAGGTCGAGACACAGCAACGCGACGTGCTGGCCAAACGCCGGGCCAACCGAGATGGGGCAGCGGTGGCGGCCGCTCTGCAGAGACTGCTGGACGCGGCGACGCGCGGGGAGAACCTGGTCGAGCCGATGCTCGCCGCCGTCCGGGTAGAGACCACGCTGGGCGAGCTCTGCCAGGTGCTCCGTCCACTCTGGGGGGATTACCACGAGCCGGTGCGTTTCTGAAAGACTTGCGGAATGCGTCCAGGAACACCCCGTGGTAACCGTCCCCCGCAACCGAGTCCCGCCGTCGCCGCCGCGATGGCTGGTGCCGTCGACCTGGCGGCGGTGAAGGCCCGCTCCGAGGCCGCGGCCCGGGCCGCCGAAGCGCCGCCAGTGCCGGCCGGTAGCTTCGTCAGCGACGTCGACGAGGCCTCATTCCAGGCGAAAGTTCTGGATCGCTCCTTCCAGGTGCCGGTCTTGCTGGACCTCTACTCCACTCGTAGCCAGCTCAGCGCGGAGCTCTCGCCACTGCTGATCAAGCTGGCGAACGAGGCCGGCGGAGCCTGGCTGCTCGGACGCATCGACGTCGACGTCAACCCGCGGATCGCGCAGGCTCTGCAGTTGCAGAGCGTTCCGGCGGTCTATGCCATCATCGGCGGCCAGCCCGTGCCGGGATTTGAGGGGGCGCTGCCCGAACCGCAGGTCCGGGAGTTCATCGCCGCTGTGCTGCACGCGGCCCAGGAGTCGGGGCTACCCGGAGTCGAGGTTGCGCCCGGCGGCGAGCCGGGGGAGTCCGACACCGAAGAGGCGCCCGAACCAAGCGATCCGCGCTTCGTCGTGGCGGAGGATGCCCTCAACGAGGGCGATTTCGAGCTCGCGGCGCAGAGCTACCAAGCGATTCTGGATGCCGAGCCGGCCAACTCCGAGGCGGTGTTGGCCCTGCGTCAGGTGCGACTCTTCCAGCGGCTCAGCGAGCTCGATCCGGCCCTGGTTGCGTTGGCCGACTCGGAGCCGGCCAACGTGCAGGCTGGCTTGGCCGCCGCCGATGCGGCGCTGGCCAACAATGATGTCGACGCCGCACTGGCCCGGCTGATCAGCCTGGTCAAGGCCGTCTCCGCGGAGGAGAAGGACGTGGTGCGGACCCGGCTCCTCGAGTACTTCGATCTGCTGGGCCCGGACGACCCGCGGGTTGCTCCGGCCCGCCGTGAACTGGGCCGGGCGCTCTTCTGACCGACTGGTCGGCTCGGTCAGACCAGCCGCTGAGTTAGCTCAGTCAGCTCAGTGGGTGAAGCTTCCGTAGGTGACCGCGCTGGACCAGATGCTCTGGTAACGAACGCCGGATTTCGTAGTGGCCGCCGCGTACATCATGTTCTTGCCGGCGTAGACGCCCACGTGATAAACGGACTTGCCGGAATGGAAGAAGACCAGATCACCGGCGATCGCCTTGGATTTGGGGATGCTGTGGGCCGCCTTGTACTGGGCCTGGGCAGTTCGTGGGATCGCCTTGTGAATCGCGACCTTGTACGAGTATTGCGTCAATCCGGAGCAATCAAAACCGGCCGGAGTCGTACCGCCGGTCCGGTAACGGTGCCCGACCATGGTCGCGGCGACATGGGCCACCGCGCGCGCCTTGGCCTTGGCCGCAGCGGCCGCTCTGGCGGCGGCCGCAGCCTTGGCCTTGGCTGCGGCGGCCTTGGTAGCGGCGGCCTTGGCGGCCGCTGCTTTCGACACGGCTGGCTTGACGGTGGTGGCGTTGGCCGAGGTCGTGGAGACGGCCAAGCCGATCACGGCGATCAGCACTACGGCGGCGAACCGTCTGAGGGCAACCGCGCTAAGCAGGCGGTTGATCGGAAGACGGGTGATCGGACGACGGGGGGCTCGAAACTGCTTGGTTGATCTGCTCATCGCTACCGAGCGTCGCATGATGTACTACGGCCTGCCACTCGAACACAACGCGGACTCAGTTTCCCGGACGGCTGTCCGTCCGGGAAACCGAGCTACTGCGGCGGCGTCGGCCGGCTGATCAGTTGTAGGTGTGAGGCATCAAAGCCCCGTCCGGAATGACTCCGAGACGTCCGGCCTGGTAGTCGTCGATGGCCTGCTGTAGCTCCTCGCGGGTGTTCATCACGAAGGGTCCGTACTGGGCCACCGGCTCACCGATGGGCTGACCGCCGAGGATCAGGATCTCGACCGCGGGACGGTGCGAGTCCTGCGACGTCTCGGCGCTGATGCTGATCCGGTCGCCGGCCCCGAAGACGGCGAGTTGCCCGGTGTGGATCGGACGCCGCTCCGCGCCGACGGTGGCATTCCCGGAGAGCACGTAGACCAGCGCGTTGTAGTCCGCCCGCCACGGCAGCGAGAGCGCCGCGCCCGGGGCGATGGTGGCATGAGCCAGCGTGACCGGTGTGTGCGTCGAGCCCGGGCCGGTGTTTCCGCCGATGTCGCCGGCGATGATGCGCACCAGCGAACCGCCGTCGGAGGAGGCGACGAAGGTGGACTGCTTCCCCTCCAGGTTCTGGTAGCGCGGCGGGGTGAACTTCTGCGCGGCCGGCAGGTTCACCCACAGCTGGATGCCGTGGAAGAGGCCACCGGACATGACCAGCGACTCCGGAGGGGTCTCGATGTGCAGGATTCCCGACCCGGCCGTCATCCACTGGGTGGCGCCGTTCTCGATGACGCCTCCACCACCGTGGGAGTCCTGGTGCAGGAAGGTGCCGTCGATCATGTAAGTCACCGTCTCGAACCCACGGTGCGGGTGCCACGGCGTCCCCTTGGGCTCTCCGGGCGCGTACTCCACCTCGCCCATCTGGTCCATGTGGATGAACGGGTCGAGCTCGGCCTTGGAGACCCCGGCAAACGCACGGGTGACCGGAAAGCCCTCGCCCTCGAAGCCCTTCGGTCCGGTGGTGATTCGGCGCACCGGGCGCTCTGTGTCACCGAGTCCGGGTGAACTCAAACGAGGCAGCGTCATCGTATCGACGTCTACAGCGGGCATCTCGACCTCCAGTTAGTTGCAGATACAACTACCTAACTCGTCGTGCCCGTCAATCATTCCGTGCCGTCCGCGCTGTGGGTTCGACGCAGCCAGACCGCGCCGAGCGGCGGGACGCGCAGCGTCGCCGAAGCCGGCTGACCGTGCCAGGGATCGCCCGAGGCCCGGACGCTGCCGAAGTTGCCGACCCCGGAGCCGAAGTACTGCTCGGCATCGGTATTGATGATCTCCTCCCAGACGCCGGTGGACGGTAGCCCGAGGCGGTAGTTCTCATGCGGCATGGCCGAGAAGTTGACCACGCAGGCCAGCGCCGATCCGTCCCGCGCGAAACGCAGGAAGGAGTAAACGTTCCCCTTGGCGTCGTTGGCGTCGATCCAGTGGAACCCGGCCGGCTCGGTGTCCTGCTCCCAGAGGGCGGCGGTGTCGACGTAGGCCCGATTCAGGTCGCGGACGAGGCGGGAGACGCCACGGTGGTCCGGGCCGTCGAGCAGCCACCAATCCAGCGAGCGCTCCTCCGACCACTCCGACCCCTGGGCCAGTTCCTGTCCCATGAAGAGCAACTGCTTGCCGGGGTGGGCCCACATGTAGGCGTACAGCGCGCGCAGGGTGGCCATCTGCTGCCAGCGGTCGCCCGGAATCTTGTTGACCAGCGACGACTTGCCGTGCACCACCTCGTCGTGCGACAGCGGCAGCACGAAGTTCTCCGAGTAGGCGTAGGCCATCGAGAAGGTGATCTCGTTGTGGTGCCACTGGCGATGCACCGGATCGTGCTCGATGTAGCTCAGGGTGTCGTTCATCCACCCCATGTCCCACTTGAACCCGAAGCCGAGGCCCCCCAGATGGGTGGGGCGGGTGACGCCCGGCCAGGAGGTCGACTCCTCGGCGATCATCACCACCCCCGGCACGCGCTTGTAGACCGTGCCGTTCACCTCCTGCAGGAACGACACCGCCTCCAGGTTCTCCCGGCCGCCGTAGATGTTCGGCAGCCACTCGCCCTCCTTGCGGGAGTAGTCGAGGTAGAGCATCGAGGCGACGGCATCCACCCGCAACCCGTCGATATGGAACTCCTCCAGCCAGAAGAGGGCGTTCGCCACCAGGAAGTTGCGTACCTCGTTACGGCCGAAGTTGAAGACGTAGGTCCCCCAGTCCAGTTGCTCACCGCGGCGTGGGTCGCCGTGCTCATAGAGCGGGGTTCCGTCGAAGCGGGCCAGCGCGAATTCGTCCTTCGGGAAGTGGCCCGGAACCCAATCCACGATGACGCCGATGCCGGCCTGGTGCAGCCGATCGACCAGATGCCGGAAATCGTCGGGGGAGCCGAAGCGGGAGGTCGGGGCGTAGTAGGAGCTCACCTGATAGCCCCACGAGCCGCCGAAGGGATGCTCGGCGACGGGGAGGAACTCGACGTGGGTGAAGCTGTTCTCGACCAGGTAATCGACCAGCTCGTTGGCCAACTGCTGGTAGGAGAGTCCCTTACGCCAGGAGCCGAGATGCACCTCGTAGATCGACATCGGCGCCGCGTGCCACGGCGTCGCCGCGCGCTTCTGCAACCAGGCGTCGTCGTCCCATTCGTAGCCGGAGGTGAAGACGACCGAAGCGGTCTCCGGGGGCACCTGCGCGGCGAAGGCCATCGGGTCGGCCTTCGCCCGCCAGACCCCGTCCGCGCCGAGGATCTCGAACTTGTAGCGGGTGCCGTCACCGACGCCGGGTAGGAAGATCTCCCAGACTCCGGTGGAGCCCATCGCGCGCATCGGGTACGCCCGTCCGGTCCAGTAGTCGAAGTCTCCGGTCACCCGGACGCCCTGGGCATTTGGCGCCCAGACGGCGAAGGAGGTGCCGGAGACGTCCCCGCCCGGTGTCTCGTAACTGCGCACGTGCGCGCCGAGCACCTGCCAGAGGTTCTCGTGGCGCCCCTCGGAGATGAGATGCAGATCCACCTCGCCCAGAGTCGGCAGCCAGCGGTACGGGTCATCGACCACGTTCACCTGATCGCCGTAGCTGACCTCGAGCCGGTAGTCGACTGGGGGCGTGCTGAGCAGGCCGGCGAAGACTCCGGCGTCGTGGATGCGCTCGAGTGGAGTGCGGACGCCTTCGGCGATCACGGTCACCGCGGTGGCGTGCGGGCGCAGCGTGCGGACCACCGTCGCCGACTGCTCGGTCGGGTGCGCTCCGAGGATGCTGTGCGGGTCGCCGAGGGTGCCGGCGACCAGCCGCTCCAGGACGCCGGCGTCGACGTCGAACTCAGCCCGCACGTTGATCTCCTTGTTTCCGATGACTAAGCGATCCTCACTCATGCTGGTTCTCCGCTCTTCGCGCGATCCTCACTCATGCTGCAACCAATCTGGCCAGGGAGGCTAGCGGGACAACCAGCCAGGACGGCCGATTGCGGGTCTCGTAGACCGCTTCGTACACGGCCTTGTCCGCCTCGTAGCCCCGCATCAACGTCTCCTGATCGCGCGGGTCATGCCCGGATGCCTCCGCGTACCCGTCGCAGAATGCACTGCGATTGCGCTCGGCCCACTCGACGGCCCGGTACTCCAGCTGGGCCACCTGCCCGGCATCGACGAGCTGATAACGCGCCGCATAGTCGAAGGAACGCATCATCCCCGCCATATCCCGTAGCGGTGAGTCGAAGGCCCGCCGAGCCGGTAGCGACGCCGCCGGCTCGCCCTCGAAATCAAGGACGATCCAGCGCTGCGCGGTACGCAGCGCCTGCCCCAAGTGCAGGTCGCCGTGAATGCGTTGGGTGCTCACCGCCAGGCCGTCGGCCTCGGACCCGAAGGCGTCGAACGTGGCCCGCAGCCCGTCTTCGACCTCGCCGAGCTGGGGGACGATTCGCAGCGCGGCGTCGAGTCGGTGATGCATCGACGTGGCCAACCGTCGCAGGTCGTCGGACGACATCATCGCCGTGCCGAAGGCCTCGGCGAGGTCAGCGTGGACGGCGGCGGTGGCCGCACCGAGGCGTTCGGCCTCACCGGCGAAGTCACCGCCGGCTTCGGAGGCATGCAGATCCGCCTCGGCCATCAGATCGCGCACGCTGGTCTTGGCCAGCTCCCAGCCGTCGGTCGCCGTCCGCATGAAGTCCTGCAGCATGGCCAGGCTCATCTCGTCATCGCCGACCGTGGCCGACAGACTGCCGAAGAGCGGGGCGATGTGCCGGGCGCCGAGCGCGGTGAGCGCGCGGTGCACCTCGATGTCCGGGTTGATGCCGGGCTCCAGCCGCCGGAACACTTTGAGAATGGCCGAACCACCATAGACGAGCGAGGTGTTCGACTGTTCGCTGCTCAGGGCCAGGCTCGGCTCATCCACCGGTAGGTCGTCCTCGGTGAAGCGCTCGAATCGTAGCGGTCCGCTTACCCGTGAATCGCGGATTCCCTCCAACCAGAGCCCGGTGACGTCCTTGTCGTGCAGCGCGTCGTAGACCCAACCCGCACCGCTCGAACTGTCGGAGTCGCCGGCTGCTTCGCCGATCAGCACGCCGATCAGTGCGTGCTCCAGATGGGCTGCGGCTTCCGGGTAGATGGCCAGCGGCACCTGATAGACCTCGACATCGTCGGGCTCGACCAGCAATTCGTCGCCGGATTCGCTGAGTTGCTCGGCCGCCGGATCGTGAGGGGAGTTCTGGTAGTGAGCGGTGAGCGTGTAGATCGACACCTGGACCGGCTCGTCGCTGAGGTCCGCGACGTGCTGTATCGAGAACTCAGCGGCGCGTCCCTTGCCGGCGAACCAGCGCTGCTCAGGGGCCCAATTGGCCAGCAGTAATGTCAGTTCGGTTTCGTTGACGGTCATGCTCCTGCCTCCGTCCGTGGTCCGGGCCGTCCATCGGATTCGCGGAAACGCGGAATCCGAAGCCAGTAGAAGCCATGCCCGGCCAGAGTCAGCAGATACGGCAACTCACCGATCGCCGGAAAGCGTGATCCGCCGAGAAGCTCGATTGGTTCGACACCCTGCCATTCGCGAAGGTCCAACTCAACCGGTTGGGCGAAACGTGAGAGGTTGTTCACGCTGAGCACGATGTCGTCCCCGAATTCACGGACGAAACTCAGCACACTCGGATTACTACCCCCGAGATCGGTGAACGTACCCAGGCCGAAGGCGGGGTTCGCCTTGCGGACGCTGATCATCCGACGCGTCCAGTGCAGCAGCGACGAGGTGTTGCGGGTGTGCGACTCGACGTTGGTCACCTGATACCCGTAGATCGAGTCCATGTTGGCCGGCAGGTACAGCCGTCCCGGATCGCAGGTGGAGAAGCCGGCATTGCGGTCGGGAGTCCACTGCATCGGTGTGCGTACCCCGTCGCGGTCGCCGAGCCAGATGTTGTCACCCATTCCGATCTCGTCGCCGTAGTAGAGCACGGGGGATCCGGGTAGGGCCAACAACAGGGCGTTGAAGAGTTCGATCTGGTTGATGTCGTTCTCCAGCAACGGGGCGAGTCGCCGGCGAATGCCGATGTTGGCCTTCATCCGCGGGTCCTTCGCGTACTCGGCCCACATGTAGTCACGCTCTTCGTCCGACACCATCTCCAGCGTCAGTTCGTCGTGATTACGCAGGAAGATGCCCCATTGGCAATTGGCCGGAATCGCCGGCGTCTGCGCCATGATCTCACTGATCGGGTACCGCTGCTCGCGGCGAACGGCCATGAAAATGCGGGGCATCACCGGAAAGTGGAAGGCCATATGGCACTCGTCGCCACCGGTCGCCGGGTCACCGAAGTACTCCACCACGTCGGCCGGCCACTGGTTGGCCTCACAGAGCATGACCCGGTCCGGGTAGTCCCGGTCGATCTCCTTGCGCAGTCGTTTGAGGAACTCGTGCGTCTCCGGCAGGTTCTCGCCGTTGGTGCCGTCTCGGACGAAAAGATAAGGCACCGCGTCCAAACGGAACCCGTCGATCCCGAGATCCAGCCAGAATCGCAGCGCGTCGATCACCGCCTGCTGGACATTGGGCGAGTCGAAGTTGAGATCGGGCTGGTGGCTGAAGAACCGGTGCCAGAAGTACTGGCGGCGGACCGGGTCGAAGGTCCAGTTCGACGGCTCGGTGTCGACGAAGATGATGCGCGCGTCGGAGTACCGAGTGTCGTCGTCCTCCCATACGTAGAAGTCGCCGTAGGGTCCGGTCGGATCGTTGCGAGAGGCCTGGAACCACGGGTGCTGGTCGGACGTGTGATTCATGACGAAGTCGATGATCACCCGGATCCCCCGGGCGTGGGCCTGGGCCAGCAGGTCGGTGAAATCGTCGATGGTGCCGAACTCGGGCAGCACACCGGTGTAGTCGCTGATGTCGTAGCCGCCGTCGCGTAGCGGTGAGGGGTAGAACGGCGGTAGCCAGAGGCAATCGATACCGAGCCACTGCAGGTAGTCGAGTTTCTCGGCCAGGCCACGCAGATCGCCGGTGCCATCGCCGTTGGAGTCGCTGAAACCGCGAACCAGAACCTCGTAGAAGACTGCGCGTTTGAACCAATCCGGATCTGAGCTGAAGTTCGCGGCCGCGTCGGTGACGGGCTCCAGTTCGCTTCGGTCAGAGTTCACGCAATCAGCCCCACGGTTTCGGTCGGATGTGCAGGATGTGAGCAGGTGGAGTGGTCGGATCGTGCGGATCGAGTCGTACGAAGTTGTTCTGACCCCAGTCGTAGGTCTTGCCGGTCAGCAGGTCATGGGCATCGAAACGGTCGTGCCAGTCATACCCCAGCGCGGGCATGTCCAACCAGGTCCACGATTCGCGGACGTTATATGGGTCGGTGCTGCAGACGACCAGAATCGTGTCCTCGCCGGAGGTCTTGCTGAAGGCCAGCATCGCGTCGTTCTCCACCGGGTGGAACTTCAGGTTTCGCAGCCAGTGCAGCGATTCATGTTCGCGCCGGATGCTGTTGAGCTGGCGCAGCAGCGGCGCCAACGAACGGCCGTCGGCCTCGGCCGAGGCGAAGTCGCGTGGGCGGAGTTGATACTTCTCACTGTCCAGATACTCCTCGGAGCCGGCCCGCACCGGTAGTCGCTCGAAGAGTTCGTAGCCGGAGTAGACACCCCAGGTGGGCGAGAGCGTGGCGGCCAGAATGGCCCGGATCTTGAAGCCCGAGGGGCCGCTGTGCTGCAGGTACTCCGGGAGGATGTCCGGGGTGTTGACGAAGAAGTTGGGGCGCATGTAATCGGCCGCCTCGACCAGTTCCTCGGCGTAGGTGCGTAGCTCGTAGTTGGTGTTGCGCCAGGTGTAGTAGGTGTAGCTCTGGGTGAAGCCGACCCGGGCCAGCTCATGCATCATGGCCGGTGTGGTGAAGGCCTCGGCCAGGAAGAGCACATCCGGGTGGTCCTTCTTTACCGTGCTGATGAGCCACTGCCAGAAGTTGATCGGCTTGGTGTGCGGGTTGTCGACGCGGAAGATGCGTACGCCGGCGTCGATCCAGACCTGCAGCACCCGCCGGCACTCGGCGTAGAGCCCCTTCGGGTCGTTGTCGAAGTTGAGCGGGTAGATATCCTGATATTTCTTAGGGGGATTCTCGGCGTAGGCGATACTGCCGTCCGGCTTGGTGGTGAACCACTCCGGGTGTGACTTGACCCAGGGATGGTCCGGCGCGCACTGCAGGGCATAGTCCAGCGCCACCTCCAGCTTCAGCTTCCTGGCCCGGGCGACGAACGCCTTGAAATCGGCCATGGTGCCCAGTGTCGGGTGAATTGCGTCATGGCCACCGTCGAGCGAACCGATGGCCCACGGGCTGCCGACATCCCAGGTTGCCGCCACCAGGGTGTTGTTCGGCCCCTTGCGATTGACCTCGCCGATCGGGTGGATCGGCGGCAGGTAGACGACATCGAAACCGAGCCCGGCCACGTAGTCCAGGTGCTTGGTTGCGGTTGCGAACGTGCCGTGCTTGACCGGCTTGGTGTGGCCGTCCTCATCGGTGGCCAACTCGGCCCCGATCGAGCGAGGGAAGAACTCATACCAACTTCCGTTCAACGCCCGGGTTCGATCGACCCAGACGCTGTGCCGGGGCGACTTCGTGACCAGCTCGCGAATCGGGTGGGCGTGCAGCAGTTCTTGCAGTTGCACGTCCAGGGCCGGTCCGGCCCGATGGGCCAGATTGAGGTTGGAGTCGGTGAGGGCTGCGGCCGCCGCCAGTAGCGGGGCGCGCCGCGGCTTCGGGATGCTTCGAGCCACCCGTTCCAGCAGCATCGCGCCGGTCGCGAGATCGTTCTCCAAGTCTTCGACCCCCTGCCCGGCCTCCAACTTCACCGTCAGGGCGTGGTGCCAGGTCGTCAGCGGGTCGCTCCAGGCCTCGACGACAAACGTCCACAGGCCCGGTTCGTCAAAGGTGACGGTGGCCGCCCACCGGTCGGTGCCGGGTTCGGCCGTGCGTAGCAGGCGGGTGCTGACGGCCTTGCCGACTCCCGGCGGCTTGAGCACCACGTTGGCGGCGGCTGCGTCATGCCCCTCCCGGAACACGATCGCCGAGACTTCGACGGCTTCGCCGACGACAGCTCGGGCCGGGTATTCACCGCTGGCGACGACGGGGCGTACTGAGTTGAGTCCTATGCGTCCAGCCACAGTTCCCACCGTACTCAACGCGACGCACTTAGCGTAAGCCCTTACGGTCGGGCGCAGACGAGTCGGATTGGGAGACTAAGCTACGCGCCGTGAAGGCATTGAGACGACTCACCGTCCGCGCGACATTCCCCCCAGAGCTGGCGAAACTGGCCTCGATCGTGAGCAATCTACGGTGGTCCTGGCACCCGGATTCGCTGGATCTGCTGGAGTCGGTCGACCCCGACCTATGGGCCTCCTGCGGCCATGATCCGGGTCGGATGCTCGGTGAGGTCAGCCCGACGCGGTTGGCCGCGCTGGCCCGGGACCGCAGATTCCTGCGCCGCCTGGAGGACGTCGCGGACGATCTCGAGGACTACCTCCGGCAGCCCCGCTGGTACCAGCAGGAGCAGGCGGCCGGTGTCGAGGACTCCGGACGTCAGCACGCCCTGCCGGCCTCGATCGGTTACTTCTCGCCCGAGTTCGGCATCACCGAGGTGCTGCCCCAGTACTCCGGTGGCCTGGGCATCCTGGCTGGTGACCATCTGAAGGCCGCGAGCGACCTCGGTGTACCGATCATCGGCGTCGGGTTGCTCTACCGCGCCGGCTACTTCAGCCAGTCGCTCTCGCGGGACGGCTGGCAGCTGGAGCGCTACCCCTCGCTGGACCCGCAGGGATTGCCGATCAAGCCCCTGCTCGACGGCGACGGGCCGGCCCGCGTCACCGTCCCGCTGTCGGACGGCCGCAGCCTGCACGCCCAGATCTGGGTGGCCCAGGTGGGCCGCGTCCCGCTGCTGATGCTCGACAGCGACGTCGAGGAGAACGACCCGGCGGCCCGCCAGGTTACCGACCGCCTCTACGGCGGAGGGGCCGACCACCGGCTCGAGCAGGAGTTGCTACTCGGCATCGGCGGCGTGCGGGCGATCCGGGCCTACTGCGCGGCAACCGGTACTCCCGCACCGGAGGTGTTTCACACCAACGAGGGGCATGCCGGCTTCCTCGGCGTCGAGCGCATTCGCGAGCTGGTGCAGAGCGAGCAGCTCACCTTCGACGAAGCGCTGCAGGCGGTGCGGGCGGGCACCGTCTTCACCACTCACACCCCGGTGCCGGCCGGAATCGACCGCTTCTCCCGGGAGAGTATCGCCGCGCACCTCGGTGCACTGGACGGGGTGCCGGTCGAGCGCATCCTGGCCCTCGGCGCCGAGGAGGACCCGTCGATCTTCAACATGGCTCACATGGGACTGCGGTTGGGGCAGCGGGCCAACGGCGTCTCGCTGCTGCACGGCGAGGTCAGCCGCGGCATGTTCGCCGATCTCTGGCCGGGCTTCGACCAGAACGAGGTCCCGATCCGCTCGATCACCAACGGCGTGCACGCGCCGACTTGGATGTCGCGCGACATCATGCAGCTCACCGAGCGGGAACTGGGCAGCGAAGCGCTGGACGACGGCTCCTCCTGGAGTGCGTTCGGGCGGGTTGGTGACGAGGAACTCTGGGGCATCCGGCGCGATCTGCGGGAGCGGCTCGTCGGTGAGATCCGCCGCCGGGTACGGGCGTCCGCGCTGCAGCGCGGTATGGCTGAGGCCGAGCTGGGCTGGACCTCCTCGACCTTCGACCCGGACGTGCTGACCATCGGGTTCGCCCGGCGCGTCCCGTCCTACAAGCGCCTCACCCTGATGCTGCGCGACCCGGAGCGGCTGCGCTCGCTGCTGCTGCACCCGGAGCGCCCGGTCCAGATCGTGATCGCCGGCAAGAGCCACCCGGCCGATGACACCGGCAAGCAGTTGATAGCCCAGATGGTGACCTTCGCCGACGATCCGGCCGTGCGGCACCGGATCACCTTCCTGCCCGACTACGACATCGGCATGGCCCGCTACCTCTACTGGGGTGTCGACGTCTGGTTGAACAATCCCCTGCGACCGTTGGAGGCCTGCGGTACGTCCGGCATGAAGGCGGCGCTGAACGGAGCGCTCAACCTGTCGATCCTCGACGGTTGGTGGGACGAATGGTTCGACGGTGAGAACGGCTGGGCCATCCCGTCGGCGGACGGTGTCACCGACGTCGATCGCCGCGACGATGTCGAGGCACTCGCCCTCTACGACCTCATCGAGCAGCAGGTCTCGACACGCTTCTATGACCGCGGCACCAACGGGGTTCCCGCACGCTGGGTGCAGATGGTGCGCCACACCATCTCCTCGCTCGGCCCGAAGGTGCTGGCGACGCGCATGGTCCGTGACTACGTCAACGACCTCTACGCACCGGCTGCCGCCTCCGCCACGCTGCTCGCCGCGAATGGGCACGCCAAGGCGAAGGTGCTGAGCGCCTGGCGCTCGACCGTGTTGGATGCCTGGTCAGGCGTCTCGGTGGCGCACGTGGAGTCGGTCGTCGAGGGTGATCCGCAGTTGGGTGGCGTGCTGCGGCTACGCGCCGAGGTTGGTCTCAACGGGCTTGCCCCGGAGGACGTCGACGTGCAGGCGGTCTACGGCTCGGTCGACGCCGAGGATCGATTGGTCGACGTCGAGTACATCTCGATGACGGTCGTCGATCAGACCGACGGGGTGATGCGCTTCGAGGGTGACGTCCCGCTGCAGCGCACCGGTTCCTTCGGCTACACCGTGCGGGTGCTGCCCAAGAACGAACTGCTGGCCACCGAGGCTGAACTGGGTCTGGTCGTCACGGCCTGAGCGCGTTGCGGCTTCGTCAGACGCTGAGCAGGCTGCTGCACAGTTGTGCCAGTAGGCGGCCGACGGCGGCCGAGTCGGCGGCGGTGAGTTCGGCGAAGGCTCCGGACTTGCGACTGAGCACGACGCCGGCCGCGGCGGCGGCGGCGATCTCGGCCCGCAGTTGGGCATCGCTCGCGCCGGCGGCCTCCGCGGCCCGGGTCGACGGTTCGACGATGAGGCGCTGCAGTACGCCCATCGCGGCGTCCTGAAGTTCTGGATCCTGGTGCGGGCGGATCGCGGCCGACATCGTGGGAGAGGCCGCGATCTGTCGGACCCGATCGACGAGACGGGTCATCTCGTCCGGGCTGGTCAGGTCCAGCGGGTCAACCCGGGCCGGGGTCCCGTCCGGGCGCACCGACTCCAGGTACAGCGCGGACTTTCCGCCAAAATAGCGGGCGATCATGGTTGGATCAACATCGGCCCGCCGCCCGATCTCACGGACGGTGGTGCGGTCGTAGCCACGTTCGGCGAAGAGAGCCCGGGCCGCTTCGAGGAGGCGTCGCTTGCTGTCGGCGGCATCCCGTCGCCGAGGGCTCGCCGCGTGTCCGTCGGTGATATTGCGTGATGGCGGTGATGCCGATGTCGTCGCGTTCATCGCAGTCGCTGCTCCTCCAGTCGAGGGGTGCCTTCCTCGAACTTCTGCGTCTCGAACTCGTCCGTCTCGAACTCCTCCGACTCGAACTCCTCCGTCTCGAACTCCTCCGTCTCGAACTCATCTGTCTCGAAGGCTATCGCTCCGGCGATGCCGGCATCGACGCTCTCTTCGATCTGGAGTTCGATGTCACCATCCAGGGAGCCGTCGGTCGCGGCTGCTCTGCGCGCCGAGCGATCAGGCAGGACGACACTGGTGACGACGGACAGCAGGCAGAGCACGATCGCGATAAGGGCGCCCACGGTGTAGCCGCGATCGTCCGGGAATTCATTGCCGATCTCGGTGTGCGCGGTAAGAACCGTCGCCGCCAGGGCACTCCCGATGGAGTAGCCGACGGTGCGCAGAACCTGGTTGAGGGCGAGAGCGCTGCTGGTGTGCGAGGCGGGCACGACACTGACGATCATGCGCGGCATGACTGCGAACGAGCAACCGATGCCCACGCCGCCGACCGCCATCACGAGGAAGATCTCCCACAGGTGGCTCCGGCTGGTGGCGAAGATGACCATCGCGAGGACGAAGGCCAGCAGGCCCACCGGGAGCAGGCGCTCGGGCGTGATGCGGTCGGAGACCCGGACAACGAACTTGCTGGCCAGGAAACTGGCGGCCGACAGCGGCAGGAGCACCAGCCCGGCAACTACGACTGAGGCGTCCAGCCCGTAGCCGGTCGCGGTCGGAGTCTCGACGTAGCGGATCACCATCGACATCAGCATGTACATGCCGACTCCGGCCAGCACGGCGGTGGTGTTCGCAGTCAGGACAGTGCGCTGCTGCATCAGCCGCAGGTCGACGAGGGCGTCGTCGGTGCGTAGTTCATGCCAGACCCAGACGATGAGCAGGAGCACCGATGCACCGGCGACACCGAGCAGCGAAGCGGAGGTCCAGCCCCAGTCGCCACCCTGGCTGATCGCTACCAGCAGGCCGGCTAGGCCGAGGCCGAGCATCCCGGCGCCGGCGAGGTCGAAGCGCTGGCTGGGTCGATGCATGCTGGTCGGCACGACGAGCGCGCTCAGAACCATCGCAATGACTCCGAGTCCGGCCGCCATCCAGAATCCCGCATGAAAATTGAGGTGTTCGGAGATTAGACCGGTGAGCGGGTACCCGAGGCCGACGCCGACGACCGCGGTGACCGAGAGGGTGGCCAGCGTCGAGCGGGCCCGATCCGGATCGAGGTGATCGCGGGCGACACTCATCGCCAGCGGCAGCAGGGCCAGGCCGATGCCCTGCATGGCCCGGCCGGCGAGCAGCACGACGAAGACCTTCGCCGGTAGTGCGGCGAGCACACTTCCAGTGACCAAGACGGCGAGGGACATGAGTAGGACGTGCTGGCGACGAGGCCCGTCGCCCAGGCGGCCGATCACCGGCGAGCTGACCGCGCCGACGAGAAGTGTGATGGTGAGCGACCACTGGGCTGCGCCCAGGGAGACGCCGTAGTCGGTGGCGATGGTCGGTATCAGGGGTGAGCCAAGGCTGCTGATCACGGCCACGAGCAGACCGACGTACACAAGCACCGGCACCAGTGCCCGTCCGCGCCACGTGCTTCGGTCGACCACGATGGGTGCGCGATGCCGGGGGAGTTGGGCGGTGGAAAGAACTGCGGTGCTCATGAATCGTCTCCGAGAATGTCTACAGCCGATGTCTACACTTGTAGACTAGCCCCTGAGTGTCGTCACGGAGCGCGGAAGTGCGGGAGGTCACCCCTCCCGCCCGCCGAACGAACGGAGTGAGTGATCAGGATTCGATCAGGATTCGAGAAGCATCGCCGTCCGGTCGTTACCTAACCTTCAAGCTGGGCTCCTCCACCGAGCCACCGATCCGCCGATCCGCCGATCCGCCGATGATGAGGGGAAGTTCAGATGCCCGCGAAGAATGCCGACGAGTCAAACGGCTTCAGTGCGCAGGAGCGTGCCGCCATGAAAGAACGCGCCGCCGAGCTGCGCGCCGAAGGGAAGAAGGGCGCCAAGCAGGCCGACGGCCTGGACGCGGTGTTGGCGGCCATCGCCAAGATGGGGCCATCGGACCGCGAGCTGGCCGAGCGGGTGCACGTGACCGTCACCGCGAACGCGCCGGGGTTGGCGCCGAAGACCTGGTACGGCATGCCAGCGTACGCCAACGCCGAGGGGAAGGTCGTGCTCTTCTTCCAGGACTCGGGGAAGTTCAAGTACCGCTACTCGACGTTGGGCTTCCAGGACGCCGCCAACCTTGACGACGGCGACATGTGGCCGTCTTCCTACGCGCTGGTCAACTGGAGTCCGGCCGTCGAGAAGAAGGTCATCGAACTTGTGAAGGCCGCCGTCAGCTGACTGCTCGCAATCCTGGCCGCAGCTGAGTTGTCTACGGTGTAACGATGGCGAAGTTGCTGTCGCCCGGATCGAGCACGTCGGCAAGGCGGGCCAGCACCGAGGCATCACCGGCGAGTTCGATGCCGGCCTGGGCCAGCCCATCCGCCGAGAGGCCGCCGAGCGCGAGCGCCGGCAGCGTCCGCTTGGTCGTCGTCAGGGTGGCGTCGGCCTCGCCCGGCTGCGGTCGACCGCTGTAGGTGAGCACCCCATTGGCCAGCCGCAGGCGGTAATGCTCGTCGGTGTCGGTGAGGATCACGTCGATGGTCAGCTTCTCGTCCCACGCCTTCGGTCCGTCGACCTGGATCGCGATCGCGTCGAAGAGCATTCCCGGCGTGAGCTGTGCGACGACGTCCGGGGAGCCGCTCTGCGTCGGCGAGCCGAACTGGCCCTCCCGAAGCTCCGTCGCGCCCGATAGGTAGAAGCTGCGCCAGGTGCCGTTCTCGGCGCCGTACCCGAGCTGCTCGTAGGTGTCGGCGAGCAGTTCGCGGGCCTCGGCATGGTCGGGTTCGGCGAAGACGACCTCGTTCAGCACCTCGGCGACCCAGCGGAAGTCACCGGCGGCGAAGGAGACCCGGGCCTTCTCCACGACGGCATCGGCGCCTCCCATGAACTCAACGACGCGCTTGGCCCGAGCCACCGGCGGGTGCTGCCACAGGTGGGACGGGTTCCCGTCGAACCACCCCAGATACCGCTGGTAGACGGCTTTCGTGTTGTGGCTGGCCGAACCGTAGTACCCGTGTGTATGCCAGGCATTCTCCAACGCGGGTGGCATGGTCATCTGTTCGGCGATCTCTGCCCCGACCAAGCCCTTGTTCAGCAGCCGGAGCGTCTGATCGTGCAGGTAGGCGTAGAGGTCACGCTGGGTCGACAGGAATCCGACGACCCGCTCGTTGTCCCACGTCGGCCAGTGATGGGAGGCGAATGCGACCTCGACTTCACCGCCGAAAAGATCGATGGTCTCGGTGAGGTAGTTGGACCAGGCGTGCGGGTCGCGGACGACGGCACCGCGCAGGGTGAGCAGGTTGTGCAGGTTGTGCGTCGCATCTTCGGCCGTACATAGGGCTTTGAACCCCGGCAGGTAGACCAGCATCTCCGAGGGAGCCTCGGTATCAGGCGCCATCTGGAACACCATCCGGACCCCGTCGATGGTCTCCTCGTGTCCGGTCTCGCTGACGTAGTCGGTCGGGGCGATGAGCGACACCACGCCCGTCGAGACGGTCTGGCCCAGCCCCGCGCCGACCTGCCCCAGCGGGCCACGGGCCAACGCCGCGCCGTACATATAGGCCGCACGGCGGCTCATTGCGGTTCCCGCGTAGACGTTCTCGGCCACTGAGTGCTCGATGAACCCCTCTGGGGCCAGTATTCGCACCTGCCCGGAGTCGACTTCTTCCTGGGAGACGAAACCCTTCACGCCGCCGAAGTGGTCAACGTGGGAATGGGTATAGACGACCGCCTTGATCGCGCGGTCACCGCGGTGCTGGCGATAGAGCGCCAAGGCGGCCGCGCCCGTCTCCACCGACAACAGGGTGTCGATCACGATGACGCCCTCCTCACCTTCGACGAAGGTGGTGTTCGACAAGTCCATGCCCCGCACCTGGTAGATGCCCTCGACCACCTCGAAGAGCCCACCGGTTGCGACCAGCTGCGACTGTCGCCAGAGGCTCGGATTCACACTCTCGGGTGCCTCACCCTCCAGGAAGGCGTACGTCGAGTTGTCCCAGACAACTCGGCCGTCCGCGCCGAGCACGGGTTCCTCGATCGGGCCCACCAGACCGCGGTTGGCGTCCTCGAAGTCCTGGGTGTCGGAGAACGGCAACGTCTCGCGGGCCTTCGCCTGCTGCTCGACGATGGACGATGTGACCGGCTTTGAGTTCGTCATCTCTTGAGAGTCGCAGCCGCGGCAACGGTCGATCTCACCCGGCGGGGATGATTGGCTTGTCTGACCCACTCCTGGGCCACCAGCTGGGATGGGCCGGCGCGCCCGAGCGCCGGACGCGCCGATCCTCCGACCCCCGGGAGGTCTGTCAGCAGTTGGTTTCGGCGTCGCTCGGGCCGGTGTATTCGTTCATGAGGATGGCGAAGTCCTGCAAGTCGACTATGCCGTTGAGGTCGAAATCGCCCTGTTGGAAGGTTCCCGCTTGATTCAGATGAGCTGACCAAATGTTGTACTCGTAGCAATTGACCACCCCGTCGCCGTTCAGATCGGTGCGCAGATCGATCGAGAGTGCGAAGTTCCTGCTCGCCGAGAGGCCACTAGCCGACGTCACCTGCGCAGTGAATACGAAACCTGTGCGAGCCCTGCCGACCAGCTGCGGCGTACCAGAGATGACCCCGATCGGGGAGAGGGTAAGGCCAGGCGGCATCAACCCCGATGAGACGGTCCACATGAGCGGGGCCGTGCCGGTGGCCGACAACTGCTGGGTGTAATCGACTCCGGTGACACCCTCCGGCAAGTTCGAGTCGCTGGTGATGGTCGGGGCGGCCACCGCCACCGCAGGCGGCGCCGTCTTTGCTGCCGTTGCCGCCCCGGCTCGGGGGGCCGTCGGCGGCACGGAAGGCAGGGAAGGCATGGACGGCACGGAAGGGCCTGACGTAGTGATGGCGCGCGACGTAACCGGCGGATTGACTACCACCGGCTCTCCGCCGGACGCCGTGCCGTTCAGCACCGCACCGGGCAGGACAGCCCCAGACACGGGTGCACCGGTCGCAGAATGCTCGGTCTGGCCCGAAGATTGGACCGCGGGACCCGGCCCGGAAGCATTCAGGGATGTCGGTAGCGACGACGAAGTGCGCCAGGGCGTGCTCGAGTCGGCCGCCTGCGAGCGCCCACTCGCTGTCCATGACTCCCGCTCGTACGCGACACCGGAAGCACCAAGCAGGGCCAACGCCGCCACGGCCGCCACGGGCCACAATCGGCGCCCCTTCTCCGCACCGCCGGCCAGGACCGGACTCTCTCGACTGACCGGCGCGGGTTCCGGCCCGTCGCTGTCGACAGCGCTCGCACTGAGAATGTCGGTGTACGTAAGGTCTCTGCCCAGTGCTTCCATCCCACCCCCCGGGGTGCCGCTAGGCGCTGGTGATGCGAAGCATAACGCTCAGCTCACACTGATGTCTGCGGTCGGGCCGGAAATGCTCCCCGCCGACGCCTGAAGCGTCAGAAATCGATGGGTCATCGGCTACGAGCCGTATTAAGCCTGCTCCTGGTGGTGCGGGAGCGGGCGGCTAACTAGCGAACGACACGCAGCAGCAGGCATCCACGCGGCGGCAGCTTGGCCGTGCGGCGCAGTGCGGGCCCACTGGGCACGCCTCCGGGCCGCGAAGTGTCGATCACGGTCTGATAGCTGGCCGCCCACGGCATCCCCGGGAGCGTGAAGCTCACCGGTTGGTCGCCGGCGTGCAGGATCAGCAGGTAGGAGGAGTCGAGGACGATCTCACCGCGCTCGTCGCGGTGCCGCAGTCCGCGCCCGTCCAGGTACATCCCAATGGTGTGCAGTCCGGAGGCGAACCAGTCGCTGTCGGTGAGTTCGCGCCCGTCCGGGTGGAACCAGCCGAGATCCTTGCAGCCGTCGCCGCCTTCGATCGCTTGGCCCTCGAAGAAGGACTGCTGACGCAGCACCGGTGAGGATTGGCGCAGTTCGATGAGCCGCTTCGTCAGCGTCAGCAGATCCTCGGCCTCATCGCTGGGGGTCCAGTCCATCCAGGAGATCTCGTTGTCCTGCAGGTAGGCGTTGTTGTTCCCGCCCTGGGTGCGCCACCGCTCGTCGCCGGCGGTCAGCATCGGTACGCCGGTGGAGAGCAGCAGGGTCGTCAGCAGGTTGCGCGCCTGTCGCAGCCGGAGCGCGGAGATCTCCGGATTGGTGGTGGGGCCTTCTACGCCGCAGTTGTAGGAGCGGTTGTCGTCGGTTCCGTCGCGGTTGTACTCACCGTTGGCCAGATTGTGCTTGTTGTCGTAACTGACCATGTCGCGAATGGTGAATCCGTCGTGGGCGGTGATGAAGTTGATCGACGCGTACGGAGTGCGTCCATCGTCCTTGTTGTAGAGGTCTGACGAGCCGGTGAGGCGGTAGGCGAGGTCGCGCACGCCGCTGGAGTCCCGTCCCCAGTAGGAGCGAACGGTGTCGCGATACTTCCCGTTCCACTCCGTCCACAGCGGCGGGAACTCGCCGACCTGGTAGCCCCCGTCGCCGACGTCCCAGGGTTCGGCGATCAGTTTCACCTGTGAAATAACGGGATCCTGGTGGATCACGTCGAAGAAGGAGGAGAGCTTGTCGACATCGTGCAGAGAGCGGGCGAGCGCCGAGGCCAGATCGAAGCGGAAGCCGTCCACGTGCATCTCGGTGACCCAGTAGCGCAGTGAGTCCATGATGAGCTGCAGCGGGAAGGGCAACCGTGAATCGAAGGTGTTGCCGCAGCCGGTGTAGTCGACGTAGCGCGACGGGTCGTGATCGGCGAGTCGGTAGTAGGCCGAGTTGTCGATGCCCCGGAAGGAGAGCATCGGGCCGTCCGGGCCGCCCTCGGCGGTGTGGTTGTAGACGACATCCAGGATCACCTCGATGCCGGCCGCGTGCATGGAGCGCACCATCGACTTGAACTCTCGTACCTGGTTGCCGTGGCGTGACGCATAGGCCTCGTGCGGCGCGAAGAAGCCGAGCGAGTTGTAGCCCCAGTAGTTGCTCATCGAACGCTGCTGCAGGAACGGCTCGGAGACGAAGTGATGGATCGGCAGCAGTTCGACGGCTGTGACGCCGAGCGAGTGCAGGTAGTCGATCGTCGCCGGGTGGGCCAGCCCGGAGTAGGTCCCGCGCAGCTCCTCCGGGATTCCCGGATGGGACATGGTGAAGCCGCGCACGTGCATCTCGTAGATGACCGTGTCGTTCCAGCCGGTGTTCGGCCGGCGATCGTCGCCCCACGGGAAAGCGCCGTGGATGATCACTGATCTCGGGACGTAGGGGCTCGAGTCCAGGCCGTTGTTCCCATAGACCGAAGGATGATCGGTGAAGGTTCCCTCCAGCGCCCGGGCGTAGGGATCCATCAGCAACTTCGACTTGTTGTGCAGCAGACCGCGGGCCTTGTCATACGGGCCGTCCACCCGGAATCCGTAGCGCTGTCCCGGCCCGACACCGGGCAGGTATCCGTGCCAGACGCGGAAGGTGGTGTCGTCGAGGGGGATGTCGGTTTCGTGCCCGTCGGCGTCGAAGAGGCAGACGCTCACCGCGGTCGCCGTGGAGGACCAGAGCGAGAAGTTGGTGCCCTCTCCGTCCCAGGTGGCGCCGAGTGGGAACGGTTTCCCAGGCCACGCACGGTCGAGTCGGGCGGCGAGGGCGGCGGTCAGCTGTTCAGGAAGCATGGTGCAGGGACTCTAACCAACCGTTGGGCGCTACGTAAGGTTGGATGGTGGATGTGACAGAGATCAACCCGGAAGCGATCAACCCGGACGCAGTTCTTCAGTTGAACCAGGTGACGGTGCGCCGAGGGGAGAAGTACCTGTTACGTGACCTGGACTGGACGGTCGAGCTCGACGAACGGTGGGCGATCCTCGGGCCGAACGGGGCCGGCAAGACCACCCTGCTGCAGATCGCCGCGACCAGCCTCTACCCGAGCTCGGGCACAGTGCACATCCTCGGTGAGCGATTGGGTGCGGTGAACGTCTTCGAGCTGCGGCCGCGGATCGGCTTCGCCTCCGCGGCGCTGGCTCAGCGAATCCCCGGCAATGAGCTGGTGATCGATGTCGTCGTCAGTGCTGGGTACTCCGTCATCGGGCGCTGGCGGGAGGCCTACGGGCGACTCGACGTGCGCCGGGCGGGGCGGCTACTGGAGCGCTTCGGCGTCGGCGAGTTGGGCGAGCGCTCCTACGGCACGCTGAGTGAGGGGGAGCGCAAGCGGGTCCAGATCGCCCGCGCGCTGATGGCCGACCCCGAGATGCTGCTGCTGGACGAGCCGGCGGCCGGTATGGACCTGGGGGGTCGGGAGGATCTGGTGGCCCGGCTGAGCCGGATGGCGGCCGATGCGGATGCTCCCGCGACGGTGCTGGTCACCCATCACGTCGAGGAGATCCCGACCGGTTTCACCCACGTGCTGCTGCTGCGCGACGGCGGGGTCGTGGCCTCCGGTCTCACCCACGACGTGCTCACGCCGGAGAACCTCTCAGCCACCTTCGGTCTCCCGCTATCGGTCCGCTCCGAGGCCGGGCGCTGGTTCGCTCGAGCGGAATAGGCGTCTGACTAAGCTCTACGAAGGTTGAGCCCAAGGGTTGAGCTCTGGGCCCGTCTCGCCGGGCCCGGTCCGGCTGTCGCGGTGCCGCGTCCCGCGCGGCGATATGGAAGGAACTGGCAAATGGCAGAACTCGTGCAGGTTGAGTTGGATGAGGCGACTTCGGTGGCCACCATCCGGCTGAACCGACCTCCGATGAACGCGCTGAGCTCCCAGGTGCAGAACGAGCTGCGCGGGGCGGCCGCCGAGGTCTCGAACGACCGGCGAGTGCGGGCCGTCGTGCTCTACGGCGGGGAGCGGGTCTTCGCCGCCGGCGCCGACGTGAAGGAGTTCGCCGGGATGACGCATGCGGACATGGTCCGCGACGCGACCCGTCTCACCGAGTCCTTCGATGCCATCGCCCGCATCCCCAAGCCGGTGGTTGCCGCCGTTACCGGGTTCGCGCTCGGCGGTGGCTGCGAGCTCGCGCTCACCGCCGATCTTCGGGTGAGTGCGGAGAACGCCAAATGGGGACAGCCGGAGATCCTGCTCGGCATCATTCCGGGCGCCGGTGGTACCCAGCGTCTGCCGCGACTCATCGGCCCGGCGAAGGCTAAGGACCTTATCTTTACCGGGCGTTTCATCGACGGTATCGAGGCCCACCAGATCGGGCTGGTCGATGTGGTGGTACCGGCGGCTGAGGTGTACAGCAGCGCGCTGGCTCTCGCAGCAAAGTTGGCCAAGGGCCCGGCACTGGCCCTGCAGGCGGCAAAGGCGGCCATCGACGGCGGTCTGGACACCGATCTCGGTAACGGCCTTCGGCTCGAGGCGCACCTGTTCTCGTCACTGTTCGCGACCGAAGATCGCGAGATCGGAATCACCTCATTCCTCACCAACGGGCCTGGCCAGGCCGACTTCTCACGGAGCTGACCTCATGACCGCCGCCGCCGAATCGGCTGACCAGAGCACGGACGAGCTCACCTCTGGTTCAGTCCTCAAGCCCAACCCGCACGCCAGCGAGGCCGAGATCGAGGCCGCCTGGAGCGACCCCAAGCTGGCGAACATCCTCTACCACGACTGGGAAGCCGGTACCTACGACGAGAAGTGGTCGATCTCCTTCGACGAGCGGTGCATCGACTACGCACGGGACCGCTTCACCCACATCGCCGGAGATCAGGGCTGGCCCTACGAGAGCGCGTTGGAGCTCGGCTGCGGTACCGGGTTCTTTCTGCTCAACCTCAAGTTGGCCGGAGTCATCGACGCCGGCCACGTCACCGACCTGAGCCCGGGCATGGTCGAGGTGGCGCAGCGCAACGCCCGTTCATTGGGGTTCGAGGTCGAGGGACGGGTGGCCGACGCCGAGCGGCTTCCGTACGCCGACGACACTTTCGACCTGGTTGTCGGGCACGCGGTTTTGCATCACATCCCGGATGTGGAGTTGGCCTTCAGCGAGATTCTGCGCGTCCTGAAGCCGGGCGGTCGCTTCGTCTTCGCCGGCGAACCGACGAAGTGGGGCGACAAGATCGCCCGCCGCCTCTCCCGAGCCACCTGGTGGGCGGCCACGCACGCGACGCGTCTGCCGATCCTGTCGTCCTGGCGACGGCCGCAGGAGGAGCTCGACGAATCCTCCCGGGCAGCCGCGCTGGAGGCCGTCGTGGATGTCCACACCTTCGTCCCCGACGAGCTGGCCGCCTATGCGCTGCGGGCCGGCGCGGCGTCGGTTCGCACCCGGACCGACGAACTCACCGCGGCCTGGTTCGGCTGGCCGGTGCGCACCTTCGAGTGCGCGGTACCACGGGAGAAGCTCGGATTCCGTTGGGCGAACTTCGCGATGAAGGGGTGGCAGCGACTCTCCTCGGTCGACTCGGTGCTGGCCTACGTGGTGCCGAAGGGGCTCTTCTACAACGTAGAGATCACCGGGGTGAAACCCGATCGGGTGCCTGCTGCGACCGGTGAGGCCAGCGCCGGCGACTTGCCGTGACCCTGCAGACGGTTCTCTTCGACCTGGACGGGACGGTCTCCGACTCGGCCCCGGGAATTCTGAGTTCGCTGAGCTGGGCCTTCGCCGAGAACGGCATCGCGCCACTGGACGAGCGCACCGGGCGGGCGCTGCTCGGACCGCCCTTCTACGAGTCGCTCCCTCCGCTGATCGGCGGCGACCTCGTGCCGGCGGTCATCGCCAGCTACCGGGAGCACTACGCCACCGCCATGTTCGACACCGAGCTCTACGCGGGGATGGGCGAGGTGCTCCGGCAGCTGGTCGACCGCGGGGTCACGCTCGCGCTGGCCACCAGCAAGCCTGAGCATTACGCCGGACCGATCCTCGAACACCTCGGCGTGGCCGATCTCTTCGCCGTCATCGGCGGGGACACGCTGGATGGCGCGCGCAACACGAAGGCACTCGTGGTGGCCGAGGTGGTTTCCCGCCTGCAGTTGGAGGATCCAGCCAGCGCCCTGATGGTCGGTGACCGGCTGCACGACGTGCACGGTTCCGCCGTGCACGGCATCGCCTGTCTGGGCGCGGGTTGGGGTTACGGGCTGGAGGGTGAGCTGGAGCTGGCCGGAGCGCGGCAGATCTTCGCCACCCCGGCTGATCTCGGCGCGTATCTGGCCTCGCTCGAGTTACCTGGTCCCGGTGAGTCCGGCGGTGGCTGAACGTTCGCGGCCGCCGCGTACCCAGCCGACCGGAGCGCGCTTCTTCACCCTCGCCTCCGCCCGCTGGATGGTGCGCCACCGTGCTATCACCCCGTGGTATCTGATCCGCTACTGGCGATTCTTCCGCTTCAAGCTGGCCAATCCCGAGGTCGTCACCCGCGGCATGATCTTCATGGACAAGGGGGCGGACATAAGCATGCGGTCGGGATTCGCACGCCTCACCCTCGGTCGATGGATTCACATCGGAGCACACACCGCGATCCGTGCCCATGAGGGGACGATGACCATCGGCGACAAGTGCGTCTTCGGTCGGGGTGACTCGCTCAACTGCTACCTCGACGTCGAGTTGGGAGACTCGGTGCTCATCGCCGACGACGTGTACATCTCCGACTTCGACCACAAGTTCACCGATCTCACGGTGCCGATCAAGGATCAGGGCATCGCCAAATCTCGCGTCCGTATCGAGACCGATGTGTGGTTGGCCACCAAGGTCACGGTGGCCCGTGGAGTCGTCATCGGTACCGGATCGGTGGTCGGAGCCAACGCCGTCGTCAGCCGCGACCTGCCGCCGTTCAGCGTCGCCGTCGGTGCCCCGGCGCGAGTCATCCGAGACCGCCGCAAACTGCGCTGAGGTCGAGGTCCAGCAGCGCGGGCCGGGGAATCAGGCCCGGGCGGGCGCTGGGGGCGCTGGGGGCGCTGCCATGGCCTCGGTGTAGACCCCGGCGGTCTGGGTGGCCACCGCCTCCCAGGTGTAATGCCGGGCGATCCGCCGCCGCGCCCGGCGACTCATCGCCAACGCCCGCTGCGGATCGTCGAGGATGCTCTCCACCGCGACGGCCAGCGCGGCGGGGGAGTCGGGGGTGAAGCGAGCTCCGGTTCGCCCCGGCTCGACCAGGTCGCGCAGTCCGCCGGTGTCAGACACCGCAAGTGGAGTACCGATAGCCGCGGCCTCCAGAGCAACCAATCCGAACGGCTCGTAGAGCGAGGGCACCACGGCGACATCGGCCGCGGCGAGGAGGCCGGAGAGCTCCGAATCCTCAACGAATCCCGCCCACTGCACGCCCCGGCCGAGACGGCGGGCCTGGTCGCGAAGGTCAGGCTCGAAGGGACCGGTCCCGGCGATGACCAGGCGCAGTCCGGGGTAGCGGCGGCGCAGCCGGGGTAGCGCGCTGATCGCGGTCTGAACACCCTTGGCATGCATCAGCCGGCCGGCGAAGAGCAGCAGCGGCCCGTCGGCCGCGTACTGCTCGCGGGCCAGCGCCGCTGCCTTGGCGTTGCGACGCCAGGTATTGAGAGCGATGCCGTTGCCGATCACCGCCACCGAGTCGGGCGAGATTTCGAAGATATGGCTGACCTCGGAGCGCATGAAGGTCGAGCAGACGATGACCTTGCTGGCCCGGTGGGTCAGCCAGCGTTCCACGGAGTGGATCCCCCGATTGAGTGGCGAGGCGAGCCAGCCCATGTTCCGGCCGGTCTCGGTGGCGTGGATGGTCGCCACGATCGGCGCTGCCGTGACCTCGCTGATCGTCACCGCGGTCTGCCCGACCAACCAGTCGTGGGCGTGGACAACGTCTGGCGTCCAATCGGCGACCACCGCGAGGGCGGCCCGGATCAGCGAGTGTTCGTTGACCTGCGACCAGGCCAACAGGGTCTCGGTGGTGAAGCCGATGTCCAGCGGATCCTGCTTCGAGCGGTAGACGCCGACTCCGTCTCGGACGCCGTCGGTCAGATCAGGCTCGCCGCGGGTCACCACCCGCACCTCGTGCCCCTGCGCGACGAGGCTGCGCGCCAATGCGTCGACGTGCCGTCCCAGACCGCCGACGATCAGCGGGGGATACTCCCATGAAAGCATCAAGACGCGCACGCGATCAGACACTAATGCCTAGCCCGGGGCGGTGCGCGCCTGACTGCTGGCCAGAGCGTTGAGGGTGAGGAAGATGACCGAGCAGCCGACCGAGCTGTCGCCGACGCGCTCGCCGGCCCACCGGTTGGCGGCGGCCTTCGTACCCCTGCTCGTACTTGCCACGCTCAGCCTGATCGGCTGGCGGATCCTCGATGGCATCCAGTCGCATTCCTATAACAGCTCCGGCGCCGCGCCGGACTCGGTCGAGTTGATCCAGGGAGAGACCTACGTGCTGTCGGCCGCCGGTGGCGTAGCCGGCTTGGCCGAACGCGGGATCACCCTCACCACCCAGTGCCAGATCGTCTCCGGGGGGCGGGTCCAGCCGCTCACCGTGACGCCCTACACCGCGGACAGCCGGACGGTGAACGCCATCGCGACCTTCCGATCACCGGTCTCGGGCGCCGCTCGGCTGCTCTGCACCGGCATCAGCCCGGTCTGGGTCGACGACTCGCAGGACTCACCGCCGGACTACGCCGGGCTGCTGCTGGTGGCCGGGATCGCCTTCGGACTGGCCGCGATCGTCATCCGCCTCTACTTCGGATATGCGGCCGGTGCCTCCGGTGACGGTGACGATCAAGGGGCCGGTACGGGGAACGGCAGCGACGCGCTCAACTCAAGCGGTGGCGATGACCAGCAGGTCGAGGCTGCCGTCGGCGTCCGGGTAGCTGAGGAGATCAGGGGCGGAGCCGGGGGTGGCAGCGACCGCGCCGCGGACGCCGGGGTCCACCCGGATGACGAAGTCACCGGTGCCGACGGCGGCGACGTCAGCCGCTAACCGGTCCGGCCAGCTCGCGGGCGGGTCGGTGAGCTGGGCGGCAACGAAGGAGCCTCCGTAGACATCGTCCAGGCCCTTCAGGTTGGGGCCGGCGTGTAGTCCGAGGAGTGTCACGTCGGTGAAACCACACCCGACGAGCAGACGGATCAGTTCGACGGCGGTGAACTCGTGGGTGTGGAACGGGTTGGTCGGCGGGGTGGTGCCGTCGTTGTCCGGAGAGAAGGTGAGGCGGTTGGGAGTCGAGACGATGAACTGCCCGCCGGGACGCAACGACCGCAGGCACTGCCGGACGAACTGTGGGTGGTCCCAGACGTGCTCGATCACCTGCAGGGACACCACCGCGTCGGCCGTGCCGTCGCGCACGGGTAGCGCGGCCAGGTTGCCACGAACGAAATCGACTTCGGGGTACTGCCGGGCGCAGTGCTCGACCGCCAGCGCGTCGTAGTCGATGCCCAACACCCGGCGAGCAGAGGTGGCCAGCAGCGCGGAGCCGTAGCCCTCGCCGCACCCGACCTCGATGACGGTGCCATCGGCGAGCCGATCGAGGATGAACTGATAGACCACCTGGTGGCGTCGAAACCAGTAATTCTCGTGCGGAATGCCGGGCAGCGTGCGCTCGCCGGTGAGCGGGAGACCAACCGAGCCGGTCGGTTCGAGGACATCCATGCCGATCGGCTCCTAATCTTGCTGGTGCTGGTGCTGGTGCTGGTGTGGGGGCGGGAGTAGTTTGCCACGGCTGGTACGCCTGCGTTTTGGCTACGTTTGGGTGTAGATGTGTGGTGCAACGATGGCGACTCTGTGCGTCAGGCGAATATACTGAGCGAACGGGTCACTAAACACTCGGTATGCCTCGTCCGGTAAGCCTCGTCGCTGTGAGGGTGCACTTGACCAAGCCGTCGAAGACATTCGGTCCACGAGGGCGCCTCCAGCTGCTGCCCCCGGATCCCGACAGGTTCGACTTTCTGTCCAACCTGCAGAACCTCGTGTCCTCCTCGGCCCCATCTGTCGCGTTCACCAGCCTGGCCGCGCTCAGTGTCCCGACGCTGAGCGACGAGTGCCACGTGGCCATCAAAGAGGGCCCACTGAGCTACCAGATTCAGCGGCCGATGGGCGCGCCCCCTACCCGCCTCGCCGCCACCGGTGAGGTCTACCTGCCGCACCCGTCCGGCTCCGGCCAGATGCTCGGGCGGCACAGCATCCTGACGCCGATCCTGTCGATGAGCCTCTGCGAGGGGCGCCTCAACTATCACGGCGTTGTCCTCCACCACTGGAACAGCGCGCATCGCCCGTCGCACGCCGACGCCACGCTGGCCCGGCTGGCCGTGGACCGGGTGATTGCCGCCATCGATTCCGAGCGTGTCCATGAGCCGACGGGGCTTTCCAGCTACCCGAGCGGAGAGGTTGAGGCGGTGGCCGAGACACCTGAACACCAGATCGGGAGCGCCATTGGCGTCCTGATCCTGAAGCGTCATCTCACTTACGACGACGCCTGTGCGCTGCTGGAGTCGGCCCGGCGCCGACATCGACAGAGCCTGCACGAGGTGGCGCTAGAGGTGCTGCGCCTCGGCGACCTGCCGGGTGGCGCGGAGCCGCCGCGTCCGGTGTAGCTGCCTCAGAGGGTGATCACTCCGATGGCCGACGCGACCAGACTGCTCAGCCAGACCGTCCCGTCGACTTCGCGAACCCCGGTGACCATGTACAGGTCGGGGTGCGAGGTCTGCAGGTCGTGCACGAGGTTTCCATTGAGGTCGTAGGCCTGCACCCAGACCGTCCGCTGCGGTTTCGGCTGCAGCGACTCCGGTAGGGCCCAGACCGCCTTGCGCAGCAGCGGGCTACGCGGCAGCATGACGTCCAGCGCGCGGTCGCGGGCCGATGGCAGTGCGACCCAGATCAGTCCGTCACTCCCCAGGCTGATGTTGTCCGGGAAGCCGGGCAGATTGTCGACCAGGGTGTCCAGCAGACCCTCGCGCGGGCCGGTGAGCCAGAGTTTGCGGATTCGGTAGGCGCTTGTCTCTGCGACGGCGACGAAGGATGCGTCCGGGGCCAGCGCGACCCCGTTGGCGAACTCCAGCCCGTCGATCAGCAGATCCAGCGCACCGTCGGTGCTGCGCCGGTAGAGCCGCCCGGTGCCCGTGTGGGCGAGTACCTCGCCCCGCCAGTTGTCGATGCCGAACTGCTGCGAACTGTCGGTGAAGTAGATGGAACCGTCCTCGGCGATGGACGCGTTGTTGCAGAAGTGCAGCGGCCGCCCGGCAAACTGGTTGACCACGCTGCTGACACGGCCGGCGACATTCGCGGTCCCCGGCGCGACGTTGAGCACACCAAGCCGCGCGTCGCAGACGAGCAGTTCACCCGAGGGGGCCAGTTCGATGCCGAGCGGGCGCCCCTGGGTGTCGGCGATCTGCTCGATCGCGGCGCCATCGGCGCCGTCGGAGCTGACGCGCAGGATTCGCCCGTCGCCCAGGCCGACGATGCCGCTGCCGGTCGCGTCGACGACGACGTCCTCCGGGCCGCGCCCAGGTAGCGGGATTACCGTGAGAGTGACCGGGGTGTCGCTCACCGACTGGCGGGCGCGGGCCGGCGCGGTCGGCGGATTCCAGGTCTTGGCTTTCATCGGTACCTTGGCCACGGTGTCTCCTGAGCGGGTCGCTGCTACCCGATGGCAAGAATTTCGGGCCGCAATGAGACTATGGCCTCCACGAGACGATGATCATATTGCTACCGACGAGTAACATGATCAACTATGGGGCATTGTTAATTCGCATTTACCAATGCATTGCCGCTTCGCGTCATTCACAACAACATTTCTCAAGCTGAGAGGTCACCGAACCTATGAACATCGTGGTCCTGGTCAAGCAGGTGCCCGACACCGAGGCTGAGCGTGAGCTCAGCTCTGTCGACAACACCGTTGACCGCGAGTCGGTCGACTCCGTGATCAACTACATCGACGAGTTCGCGATCGAAGAGGGTCTGCGCCTGAAGGAGGAGCACGACGGGGAGGTCACCATCCTCACCGTCGGCCCGGAGCAGGCCACCGAGTCGATCCGCAAGGCGCTATCGATGGGTGCCGACAAGGCGATCCACGTCAGCGATGAGGCCCTGCACGGCTCCTGCGCGATTCAGACGGCCAAGGTCATCGCCAAGGCGCTGGGCACGGTCGAGTGGGATGTAGCGATCGCGGGCTCCGAGGCCACCGACTCGCGCGCCGCCATCGTCCCGGCCCTGGTGGCTGAGGTACTCGGCGTGCCGCAGCTGTCGCTGGCCCGCAAGGTCACCGTCGACGGCTCCACCGTCACCATCGAGCGCGTCACCGACACCGGCTACGAGACGGTCGAGGGATCGACCCCGGCCATCATCAGTGTTGTCGAGAAGATCAACGACCCGCGGTACCCGTCCTTCAAGGGCATCATGGCCGCCAAGAGCAAGAAGATCGAGTCGCTCGATCTGGATGACCTGGGCCTCAGCGCTGACGAGGTCGGTCTGGCCAACGCCACGACCGTCGTCGAATCGTTCGAGAACGCCCCGCCGCGCGCGGCCGGCCAGGTCGTCAAGGACGAGGGTGACGGCGGCACGAAGATCGCCGACTACCTGTCGTCGAAGAAGCTTGTCTGACAACGATCGATAGAGGAGAAAAACAGATGGCAGAGGTACTCGTCCTCGTCGATTCGGCGGACGGTTCAGTTAAGAAGGCAACCCTCGAGGCGCTGACGGCGGCTCGCGCGATCGGCGAGCCGAGCGCGGTCGTGCTCGGCGCTGCCGGCACCGCGGCCACGCTCACCGCCACGCTCGGTGAGTACGGCGCGGCCAAGGTCTACGTCGTCGAGAGCGACGAGCTCGACGGCTTCCTGGTCGCTCCGAAGGCTGAGGCGCTGGCCACGATCGTCGCGCAGGCGTCTCCGGCGGCCGTGTTGCTCGCCTCCACCGCGGAGAACAAGGAGATCGCGGCCCGCTTGGCGCTCAAGATCGGCGGCGGCGTCATCACCGATGCAGTTGGCGTTGACGCTTCGGCGACCACCACGCAGAGCATCTTCGGTGGCGCGGTCTCGGTGCAGGCCAAGGTCCGCACCGGCACGCCGGTCATCACGCTGCGGGCCAACTCGGTCGCCCCCGAGCCGGCCGCCGGTGCCGCTGAGGTCGTCGCCGTCGCGGTGACGATCTCCGACACCGCCAAGTCGGCCAAGATCACCAGCAAGGTCGTTGAGGAGAAGGGTTCACGCCCGGCGCTGGCCGACGCATCGGTCATCGTCTCCGGCGGTCGCGGGATGGGCAACGCCGACAACTTCTCGCTGTTGGAGAAGCTGGCCGACACCCTCGGTGCCGCGGTGGGCGCCTCGCGTGCCGCCACGGACGCCGGCTGGGTGCCTCACACGATGCAGGTCGGCCAGACCGGTGTCACCGTGTCGCCGCAGCTCTACATCGCCGTCGGTATCTCCGGTGCGATCCAGCACCGGGCCGGCATGCAGACGTCGAAGACGATCGTCGCCATCAACAAGGACGACGAGGCTCCCATCTTCGAGCTGGCTGACTTCGGTGTCGTCGGGGACCTCTTCGAGGTCGTCCCGGCGCTTACCGAGGAGATCAGCAAGCGCAAGGGCTAGTCACCCCGCCCGACGCAGACAGCCGAAGGGCCGTCGCCCACTCCGACCGGGGTTGGGCGGCGGCCCTTCGCCGTTGTGGCGTCTGCTGCGCCCGCATAAGGCGACGACCGGTTCGGGCGGAGGTCAGCCGACCAGCCGGTCAGCGATCATCTCGCCGATCGGAATCGCCGAGGTGGCTGCGGGCGACGGTGCATTGCAGACGTGCAGCGATCGGGCCGTCTGCTCGAAGAGGAAGTCGTGCACCAGGGTTCCGTCCCGCAGCACGGCCTGGGCGCGGATCCCGGCTGGCTCCGGCAGCAGGTCCTCGACCGTAAGCTCCGGGCAGTACTTGCGGCATTCCCGCAGGTATCCGCGCTTGGAGAGCGAGTTGAACATCTCGCGGGCGCCGGTGCGGACGTTGGCCCGAGCCACGTGCCACATGCCGGGAAACGTCGCAAATTCACGAACGTCGCGGGCCGCAAAGGAGAACTTGGGGTAACCCTCCCGGGCGAAGCCGAGCACGGCGCTCGGCCCGACTGTGATGCCACCGTCGATCATCCGAGTCAGGTGCACCCCGAGGAAGGGCAGCTCAGGGTCCGGGATCGGATAGATGAGGTGATGGACCAGATCATTGCGGGTCGCCGGCAGGCGGTAATACTCGCCGCGGAACGGAATCATCTGGAAATCGATCGGCAGACCGGCCATCCGAGCCAGCCGATCGGCCTGGACCCCACCGCAGACGACCAACTTCTTGGCGCTGAACTCTGCATCGGCCGTGCTGATCCGCACGCTGTCGCCCCGTTCGGCGATCCCGACCACGGTGCTGCCCAGTCGTACATCCGCCCCGGCCGCAGTGATCACCCGGCCCATCGCCTCGCAGACCAGGCGGTAGTCGATGATCCCGGTGGTGTCGACGTAGAGCGCACCCAATCCGCGAATGTGCGGCTCCCACTCGCGCAGTTCGGCGGCGTCGAGTCGCTGCACTTTCAGGTCGTTCTGAGCCGAACGTTCGAAGAGCGCCTGCATCCGCGCCATCTCCACCTCGTCGGTGGCGACCAGCAGCTTGCCGCAGACGTCGAACGGAATGCCCTGTTCGGAGGCGAAGAGCTTGGTCGCGGCCGCACCGCGACGGCAGAGATCGGCCTTCAGGCTGCCGGGTGGGTAGTAGATCCCGGCGTGGATGACGCCCGAGTTGTGACCGGTCTGGTGGGTCGCGAGTTCGGTCTCCTTCTCCAGCAGCAGTAGTGAGGCGCCAGGGGTGCGCGCCAGCAGCGCCTTCGCCGTAGCCAGGCCGACGATCCCACCGCCGATGACGCAGTAGTCGTAGCTCACATCGTTCACCGGATGATTCCCCAGTCAGTGGTGCGGACGTAGACAGCCACATCGTAAGCTGGTAGCTAATGCCTTACTTGGATCATGCCGCTACCACAGCCATGCTGCCCGAGGCCTCCGCGGCCGTAGTGGCGGCGATGGCCGAGGTCGGCAACCCCTCCTCGCTGCACAGCGCCGGCCGGCGCGCGCGCCGACGAGTCGAGGAGGCGCGTGAGGAGTTGGCGGCCGCGCTGGGTGCTCGTCCGTCCGAAGTCATCTTCACCAGTGGCGGTACCGAGTCCGACAACCTGGCCATCAAGGGCATCTACTGGGCTCGCCGGGCCGAAGACCCCCGCCGTCATCGAATCCTGGCCAGCGCCGTCGAGCATCACGCGGTGATGGACTCGGTCGAGTGGTGCCAGAGCGCGGAAGGGGCCGAGGTCACCTGGCTCGAGGTCGACGAGTATGCCCAGGTGGCACCCCAGACCCTGCGGCGGGCGCTCGCCCAGGACCCGGGTTCGGTCGCACTGATCAGTGTCATGTGGGCCAACAACGAGGTCGGCACGATTCAGCGCATCGTTGAACTCACCGAGATCGCCCATGAGTACGGCGTACCGATTCACACGGACGCGGTGCAGGCCGTCGGTGCCGTGCCGGTCGACTTCGCCGACGCCGGCGTCGATGCGCTGACGATGACCGGCCACAAGCTCGGCGGACCTTACGGCGCTGGGGCGCTGGTGCTGCGCCGTAACGTCAAGTGCGTGCCGCTGCTGCACGGTGGGGGTCAGGAGCGCGACGTTCGCTCCGGCACTCCAGACGTCCCGGGTTCGGCCGGTTTGGCGGCGGCCACGTCGGTGGCCGTGGCTGGTCGGATCGAGTCGAATCGGCGCCTCGAAGTGCTGCGCAGCCGGCTCATCGAAGGTGTCCGCGGGGTCGTGCCCGATGTCATCGTCAACGGCCACCCGAGCGAGCGCCTCCCGTCGATCGCCCATCTCTCCTTCCCCGGGTGTGAGGGCGATTCTCTGCTCATGCTCCTGGATGCTCGCGGAATCGAGTGCTCTACCGGATCAGCCTGCTCGGCCGGGGTGGCTCGGCCGTCGCACGTGTTGCTGGCGATGGGGGCGGACCCGGCGCGGGCCCGTGGGTCGCTGCGCCTTTCACTGGGTCACACCTCGAATGAGGGTGACGTCGACGCGCTGGTGGCCGCCATCGGCCCTGTCGTCGAGCGCGCCCGCCGTGCCGGCCTCACTTCGGTACTGGCATGAGGACGCTGGCATGAGAGTGCTCGCCGCGATGAGCGGAGGCGTCGATTCCGCGGTGGCCGCGGCCCGCGCAGTCGAGGCCGGCCATGAAGTCACCGGTGTCCACCTCGCCCTCGCCGCCGAGCCGGCGACGCTGCGCCACGGCGCCCGGGGTTGCTGCACCGTCGAGGACGCCAACGACGCCCGGCGCGCGGCCGACGTGCTCGGCATCCCGTTCTACATCTGGGATCTGGCCGAGCGGTTCCGGGCCGAGGTGATCGACGACTTCGTCGCCGAGTACGCGGCCGGACGCACCCCCAACCCGTGCCTGCGCTGCAACGAGAAGATCAAGTTCACCGCGGTGCTGGACCGGGCGATCGCCCTGGGATTCGACGCCGTCGTAACCGGGCACCACGCCAAGCTCGAGGACGGAGCGCTGCGGCGGTCGGTCGATATGGCGAAGGACCAGTCCTACGTACTGGCCGTGCTGACCGCCCACCAGCTGGCCCACGCCGTCTTCCCGCTGGGCGACTCGACCAAGGAGCAGGTGCGAGCCGAGGCCGCTGCTCGTGGCCTGGCCGTGGCCGACAAACCCGACTCGCATGACATCTGCTTCATCGCCGACGGCGATACCCGGGCCTTCCTGGCCGGACGTCTCGGCGCCGAGCCGGGACCGATTGTCGAGGCCGGCACCGGAGCTGTGCTGGGTTCCCACCAGGGCTCCTTCGGCTACACGGTTGGGCAGCGGCGGGGTCTGTCGCTGGGGCGCCCCGACCCCACGGGTGAGCCGCGGTACGTCCTCTCCATCCAGCCGAAGTCCAACAGCGTCGTTGTCGGGCCGGCGGCCATGCTGGACTTCGACACCGTTCGGGCCGATCGCCCTATCTGGACCTGTGGCGATCCGGCGTCGGACAGCTTCGATTGTCTGGTCCAGATGCGGGCGCACGGCGCGGTGGTGGCGGCGACCGTGACCGGAGTGGTCAGCGGCGAGCTCACGGTCGCCCTGCACGAGCCGCAGCGCGGCGTCGCGGCCGGCCAGGCACTGGTGATGTACGACGGCGACACCGTAATCGGGTCCGCCACCATCTCGAGCACCAGCACAGCCGCGTTGACAGCCGGCTTGACAGCAACAAAGTGACGAGCACCGCCGAAGCGACCGATCCGGGATCCACCTGGCCGGCCGGCGCGGCGACGGCCGGCGGCTCGCTACCTGGGCAGGATCCGCTTGAGGCGGTGCGCCTGGTCTTCGGTGAACTCGGATCCCTTCCCTTCCTGCCCGAGCTCCCGCAGCGAGGCGCCGGTGCCGACATGATCGGCCGGGGCGCCAGCCTGCTGGTGGCATTGCCGGTGGAGATCGTCCCGTCCGGGTGGCGGCTGACCGACCACCCCGGCCGTGACCTGCGGCGGGCGAACGATTTTCTCAGTCGGGACCTGGATGCGCTCCAGCTGCAGGCCGAGGGGTACCGCGGCCCGCTCAAGGTGCAGGTCCCCGGCCCGTGGACGCTGGCTGCGTCACTGGAGCTTCCCAGCGGTCATCGGGCGGTGAGCGATCGCGGCGCAACCCGGGATCTGGCCGAGTCCCTGACCGAAGGGGTGCGGCTGCACCTGGAAGAGCTTGGCAAGCGGGTGCCCGGAGCGTCGCTGGTGCTGCAGGTCGACGAGCCCTCCCTGCCGACGGTGCTCGCCGGTCAGGTGCCGACGGCCTCGGGCTACGGTTCGATCCGCGCGGTGGAGTCAGCGGTGGCCGAGCAGCTGCTGGGCCAGTTGCTGGCGGTGGCCCCGGCCGGCGGGCGGGTGGTGCACTGCTGCGCGGAGAAACCCCCGCTTGCCATCTTCCGCGGCGCGGGTGCGGACGCGCTGTCGATCGACGCCACTGGTGCCGATCTCACCCGAGCCGAGCAGCTCGATCCGTTGGGTAACGCGGTCGACGCCGGCGTGGGTCTCTGGCTCGGTGTCGTACCGGCGGTGGATGCCCCGATCAGCAGCCGATTGGTCGTCGATCGGATAAGCAAGTTGTGGAATGCGCTGGGCTTCGCGCCGGACCAGCTCGCCCATTTCGTGGTTCCGACCACGGCCTGCGGCCTGGCCGGTGCAACTCCCGGCTACGTGCGCCGGGCTTTCACCGTGTTGCGCGAGGTCGGCGAGGAGCTCCGGGAGCAGCGGTAGCGCCCGACCCAACCCAGATCCAGCCTTGATCCGACGCGATCCGATCCGATCCGGCGCGGCCGGACGTGATGAGTGCTGAGGCGGCGGCGATGTTGTCGGTGGCGGTGGGTAACGTCGCGTCCGTGAGCGAGATGACCGATCCGTCCGAGGAGAACGCCGGTAGCGGGGCCGAGTTGGGTGCGGAGCTAGGCGTGCCAGACGCCATCCGAGCCGAGCACGCCCAACTGTCACAGGAGCTCGACGAGCACAGCTACCGATACCACGTTGCGGATGCGCCGACCATCAGCGACGGCGAGTACGACGCCCTGATGCGCCGGATCCGAGCCATCGAAGACGAGTTTCCGCAGCTACGGACGCCGTCTTCGCCCACTCAGCGGGTCGGCGGTGCCTTCTCGACGCAGTTCGCTCCGGTCGAACATCTGCAGCGGCTGCTGAGTCTCGACAACGCCTTCTCACTCGACGAGCTGCACGCCTGGGCCGGTCGCGTCGAGCGTGACGCCGGGGGAGTGGAGGAGTACCTCTGCGAACTGAAGGTCGACGGACTGGCCGTCGATCTCGTCTATCAGGACGGCCGCCTCATCCGCGGTGCCACCCGCGGTGACGGCCGCACCGGTGAAGACATCACGGCCAACATCCGCACTGTGGTCGGCGTACCCGAGCGACTTCGCGGCGACGATGTGCCGCAGTTGCTCGAAGTCCGCGGCGAGGTCTTCTTCCCGGTGGCCGGGTTCGAGGCGCTGAACGCGACTCTGGTCGAGGCCGGCAAGGCCCCGTTCGCCAACCCACGGAACACCGCCGCCGGATCACTCCGTCAGAAAGACCCCCGGATCACGGCATCGCGCGGGCTGGAGCTGGTGCTACACGGTGTGGGGCAGGTCGAGGGCGGCCCGGCGGTCACCCGTCAGTCCGACTGGTACACCCACCTCGCCGGTTGGGGGCTACCCACCTCGGCCCAGGCCAAGGTGGTCAACGGACTGGCCGCGGTCGCCGAATTCATCACCTACTACGGCGAGCACCGTCACAGCGTCGCCCACGAGATCGACGGCGTCGTGGTGAAGGTCGACGATCTGGCCCTGCAGCGCCGGCTCGGCTCGACCAGCCGCGCCCCTCGCTGGGCCATCGCCTTCAAGTACCCCCCCGAAGAGGTCAACACGAAACTGCTGGACATCCGCGTCAACGTCGGGCGCACCGGGCGGGTGACGCCATTCGGGGTGATGGAGCCGGTGCGGGTCGCCGGCTCGACGGTCGAGATGGCCACTCTGCACAACGGCAGCGAGGTGAAGCGTAAGGGCGTGCTCATCGGTGACACCGTGGTGCTGCGCAAGGCCGGTGACGTCATCCCCGAGATCGTTGGGCCCGTGGTGGCACTGCGCGACGGCACCGAGCGCGAGTTCGAGATGCCGACGCACTGCCCGGCCTGCGGCACCGAATTGGCACCGCAGAAAGAGGGGGACGCGGATATCCGGTGCCCGAATACCCGCTCCTGCCCGGCTCAGCTGCGGGAGCGGATCTTCCACCTCGCCGGGCGGGGCGCCTTCGACATCGAGGTGATGGGCTACGAGGCCGCCGCCGCGTTGCTGGAGGCCGGCGTCGTAACCGATGAGGGGGACATCTTCAGCCTGGACGCGCAGACCCTCTCCGGCGTGGAGCTCTTCACCAGAATCGACCCGTCCGACAAGTCCCGGGCGTCCCGTGTCCTCTCGGCCAACGCCCAGCGCCTTCTCGACAATCTCGACTCGGCCAAGCGGCGACCGCTCTGGCGGGTGCTGGTCGGCCTGTCGATCCGCCATGTGGGTCCGTCGGCGGCCCAGGCCCTGGCGCGTGAGTTCGGTTCGCTGGATCGCATCGCCGCCGCGTCGGCCGAGGAGTTGGGGCAGGCCGAGGGGGTCGGGCCGACGATCGCCGAGGCCGTCGCCGAATGGTTCACCGTCGACTGGCATCGTTCGATCGTCGAACGGTGGCGCGCGGCCGGGGTATCGCTGGCCGACGCCGCCACCACCGCGGGGCCTCGCCCGCTGGCCGGCCTCACCCTGGTCGTCACCGGCTCGCTCGAGCGGTACTCGCGCGACTCGGCCGCCGAAGCGATCACCTCCCGTGGGGGCAAGGTGTCAGGGTCGGTCTCCAAGAAGACTGGCTTCGTCGTGGTGGGCGAGGCTCCCGGAACCAAGTACGAGAAGGCCGTTGGCCTGGGGGTTCCGATCCTGGACGAGGCCGGGTTCGCGGTCTTGCTGGAGCAGGGGCCGGAGGCGGCCCGGGAGGTCGCTCAAGGGCCCGCAGCGCCGGCCGAACCAGCCGACTGACGGCCGCGTCCGCTCACTTCTCGCCGTGACTGATCTGGGTTGGGTCGCGGTGGCCGGCGAATCGCCCAGCGGACCGGTCGGCGCTGCAAGTAGTCGAAATTCGTGGTGAATTTCGCCATCTTCGGCGCGTCCAACGAGCGGCTCGCAGGCTCTGCTGTCAGGGTTGGCAGGTCCCTGCCCGCACCCCGACGAATCGGTATGAATGTCTGCGCCTGCTACCAAGAAATCCCGAGCCACCTGGTTCCCGGGACTCGATGGTCTGCGCGCACTCGCCGTCATCGCGGTCGTCGTCTACCACTTCAATCCGACCGTTATGCCGGGTGGATTTCTGGGCGTGGACCTCTTCTTCGCGATCAGCGGCTATCTCATCACACGGCTGTTGCTGAACCAGATCCACAACACCGGCCGATTGGGTATCGCCGAGTTCTACCGGCGGCGAGTCCGGCGCCTGCTGCCGGCCGTCCTGGTGCTGGCTGCGGTAGTGACGGCGGCCGACCTGCTCTTCTGGCGCGATGAACTGGCCACCCTGCGCAGCAGCGTCGCCTCCGGCGTCTTCTTCGTCGCCAACTGGTGGCTGATCGGGGACAAGCAGTCTTACTTCGTGGCCAGTGGTCGTCCGTCCATGCTTCAGCACCTCTGGTCGTTGGCGATCGAGGAGCAGTTCTACCTGATCTGGCCGCTGCTGCTGTGCCTGATCATCGCGCCGGCGCTGCTGCGCCGACGGGGGCCAGTCGTGGTGCTCCGCCCACGCATGCTCACCCGCCTGTCACTCGCCGCGCTGCTGCTCGGTCTCGCCTCGACGGGCGTGATGGCCCTACTGGCCCTCCGCGGTGATGTGCCCTACGGAAGCGACTCCTCCCGCATCTACTTCGGCACCGACACCCACTCGATGGGCCTCTTCCTGGGGGCGGCGATGGGCGCCTACGCCAGTCGCGCCATCCTGCCCGGTGCTCGGCGCCGACGGGTCCTGCGCGGTGCCTTCCTGACCGACCTGGTGGGACTGGCCGCCCTGCTGGTGATGGCGCGCTGCGTCCTGGAGGTGAACGAGTTCCAGCCGGCCCTGTACCGCGGTGGTTTCCTCGGCTTCAGCGCGGCGGCGGTGATCGTCGTCGCCGCGGTGGTCCGCCCGGGGAGCCTGCTCGGTTGGGTGCTGGAGCGGCGCCCGATGCGCTGGATCGGGCAGCGCTCCTACTCCATTTACCTCTGGCACTGGCCGGTAGCGGTCGTGACCCGCCCCGGCGTGGACGTCGAGTGGTCTCCGGTTCCGCTCTTCCTGGCCCGGGTCGCGGTCACCCTGCTGCTGGCTGAGGCGAGCTACCGCTTCGTCGAGGTGCCGGTGCGAGCGGGCGCGCTCCACCGCTTCTACCAGCGGTTGATGGCCGATCGTCCGGATGCTCCGGCCGGCTCGACCGCCCGCGTCCTGCGTCGGCGGGTGCTCCCGCTGGTCGCCTTCATCGGGCTGCTCACCTTCAGTTCGCTCAGCTCCTCACTGGCCTACTCGTCGCCGAGCGTGCCGACGTCGGCGGCACTGCGGGCACGGGCGGTCTCCGCGTCACCCGTGCCGGGGATCAAGCCCGCAGCCGCGGGCGTGACTACCTTTCCGCTGAACATCGGCGGAAGGCCGCAGTCCGGGGACGGTCCGCTGCGCGCGCCGGGGTTGGGTACTCCGGCCGCCTCCACGCCGCCGCGTCCCACCACGACACCGGTTCCCATGCCGGTTCCCAAGCCGACGCACACGGCGCCAATCACCCAGCCTTCACCGCTGCCGAGCCCGCCGACGCCCGCGCGGGCGATTGCCAAGGTCAGCGCGTTCGGTGATTCGGTGATGTTGGGGGCCGCGGCCCAGCTGAAGGCCGCGATCCCGTTGATCGACGTCCACGCCGTCGAGGGACGGCAGGCTCGGGCCGTCTTCGCCGAGATCGCCGCCGATCGAGCCGCCGGTAAACTTGCCCCGAATGTGGTAATTCATACCGGCGACAACGGCATCGTCTCGGCGTCGGATCTCTCCGCGATCCTGGGTCAGCTCTCGGATCGGGCGCGGGTCGTGGTGGTTACCGACCGGGTTCCCAAGAATTGGCAGGATCCGAACAACTCAGTACTGCGCCGAGTCGTCAAGCACTTCCCGAACGCGGTGCTGGCCGACTGGTTCGCCCTCTCGAACTCGCACTCGAACTGGTTCTACAAGGATGGGCTGCACCTGCCGCTGGGGGGCGCCGCCCAGTACGCCGGCCTGATCAACCGGTCGCTCTGCCAATAACCAGCTCTGCCAATAGCCAGCTCTGCCAATGACCAGCTCGGGCCAGTGACCAGCTCGGGCCAGTGACCAGCTCGCCAATGACCAACTCGGTCAGTGACCGGCTCAGACTTGGGCGACGCTGTTGGCGATTCCGGCCAGGTGATTGAGCCGGATGATCTCGCCCGGCAGCCACGGGAGTCCCGGACGGCCGACCAGCAGGGCGCGATCACCGAGCGGGGCGATCGCCAGTTCCGTCCCCAGGTTCGTCCAATCCGACGGCGCCCATTCGTCGTCCAGATCGAGGACCCGGGCCGGCTGGGCCGGCCACCACGGCACGGCCAGTGCGGTGATCTCGGGGGCCGCCACACTATGGGCGAGTACGGCCGATTTGTTGCTTTCGTCGGGCGCATCGAGGACGAGCACCCACCCGGCCCGGAATATTCGTTCCACCCCGTCGGCGAGTACCCGCAGCGCATCGTCGCCACCGGCGGCCAGGCGATCCAGCAGTTCCAGCTCCCGGTGTGGATCCATCACCGAGGCGTAGGGCCGGATCGACTCGACCCGGACGCCCTCGATGGTGCGGGCCGCGGTGATCAACGAATCGGCCAGCCGATCGGGGGCCAGATCGAGCACCAGGTCGTCGACGGCGAAGCCGGGGGAGCGCTCGATGACGTCGACACTGAGAATGTCCGCGCCGACAGAACCGAGGGCAGTGGCGACGGCGCCGAGCGCGCCGGGGCGATCGGGGAGCACCAATCGCAGGAGGTATGACACGCAGTGAGTCTCCCGGACGTATATGTCACGCAGGTAAAGGGGTGCCGCACGGCTCCGCCTAGACTGTGCTGTTGTGGCTCACCAAAACTCAACCCAAGGCCCCCAGGGCGCGGAATCCGACGGTGCCCGGATAAGCACCGACGAGGTCGCGAAGCTGGCCCGGCTCGCTCGGCTGGCTGTGACCGACGACGAACTGACGGTGTTCGCGGGACAGTTGGACGCTGTGCTGGCGTCCGTGGCCCGGGTAGCCGAGGTCGCGGCCGCGGATATCGCGCCCACCTCGCATGCGGTGCCGATGACGAACGTATTCCGCGCCGACGAGGTGCGACCCTCGCTCCCCAGAGATGCGGTGCTGGCCGGTGCGCCGGCCGTCGAGGATGACAAATTCCGCGTCCCCCGAATCCTGAGCGAGGAAGCATGACCGAGCTGACCCACCTCACCGCGGCCCAGCTCGCGGAAACCGTCGCCTCCGGGCAGGCCAGCGCAGTCGACGTCGCGCAGGCCCATCTCGATCGCATCACCGATGTCGACCGGGCCGTCCGCGCCTTCCTGCACGTCGACACCGAGGGTGCGCTCGCCGCTGCTGCCGCGGTGGATGCCCGCCGGGCGGCCGGTGACGAACTCGGACCGCTGGCCGGGGTGCCACTGGCGATGAAGGACGTCGTCGTCACTGAGGGAGTGCCGACGACCGCCGGTTCACGGATCCTCGAGGGGTGGCGCCCGCCCTACGACGCAACCATCAGCAGCAAGATCAAGGACGCCGGAATCGTCATCCTCGGCAAGGTCAACATGGACGAGTTCGCGATGGGGAGCTCCACCGAGAACTCGGCCTATCACCCGACACACAACCCGTGGGATCTAAGCCGTATCCCGGGTGGATCCTCCGGCGGGTCGAGCGCGGCGGTCGCTGCCTACGAGGCGCCGCTGTCGATCGGCACCGACACCGGTGGTTCCATCCGCCAGCCGGCCGCCGTCACCGGAATCGTCGGGCACAAGCCGACCTACGGTGCGGTCTCGCGTTACGGACTCATCGCCTTCTCCTCCTCACTTGACCAGGCCGGCCCGTTCGGGCGGACGGTCCTCGACACGGCGCTGCTGCATGAGGTCATCGCCGGGTACGACCCGATGGATTCGACCTCCATCCCGCAGCAGGGGCCGTCGGTGGTCCAGGCCGCCCGTGACGGGGCGCGCGGTGAGCTCAAGGGGCTTCGGGTCGGCGTTGTGCGCGAATTGGGCGGGGATGGCTACCAGCCTGAGGTGCTGGCCTCGTTCCACGCGGCGATCGAGACACTGCGATCGCTCGGCGCCACCATCACCGAGGTGAGTTGCCCGCATTTCGACTACGCGCTCGCCGCTTACTACCTGATCGCGCCCAGCGAGTGCTCCTCGAACCTGGCTCGCTTCGATTCCGTCCGCTACGGCCTGCGGGCCGGTGACGACGGCGAACGGTCGCTCGAGGAAGTGATGTCGCTGACCCGCGAGCAGGGCTTCGGGCCGGAGGTGAAGCGACGCATCATCCTCGGCACCTACGCGCTCTCCAGCGGGTACTACGACGCCTACTACGGGCAGGCCCAGAAAGTGCGCACGCTGATCTCCGGAGATTTCGCCTCGGCCTTCGCCGACGTCGACGTGCTCATCTCGCCGACCACGCCGACGGTCGCCTTCGGCATCGGCGCGGTGCAGGACCCGATCGCCATGTACCTCAACGACCTCTGCACGCTGCCGGCATCGCTGGCCGGTCTGCCGGCGATCTCGGTACCGTCGGGCCTCTCCACCGAGACCGGGTCGACGCTGCCGATCGGCCTGCAGATCATGGCGCCGGCGCTGGCCGACGACCGTTGTTACCGGGTCGCCGCCGCCTTCGAATCGGCGGCCGGCACGATCATCGATGCAGCCCCCTCGCTTGAGCACGGAGTATCGGCATGACCGTTTCCTACGACGATGTGATGAGCCGCTACACGCCGACCTTCGGCCTGGAGACGCACGTCGAGCTGAACACCGTCTCCAAGATGTTCTGCGGCTGCTCGACCGAGTTCGGCGCCGAGCCCAACACGCATACCTGCCCGGTCTGCCTCGGGCTCCCCGGTGCGCTGCCGGCGGTGAACGCAACGGCCATCGAGTCGACGGTGAAGATCGGCCTGGCGCTGAACTGCACGATCGTGCCGTGGTGCCGCTTCGCCCGCAAGAACTACTTCTACCCCGACATGCCGAAGAACTTCCAGACGTCCCAGTACGACGAGCCGCTCTGCATCGAGGGCTACCTCGACGTCGAGGTTCAAGGGAAGACCTATCGGGTCGGCATCGAGCGGGTGCATATGGAGGAGGACACCGGCAAGAACACCCATGTCGGTGGCGCCACTGGCCGGATTCACGGGGCCGAGTACTCGCTAGTCGACTACAACCGGGCCGGGATTCCGCTGATCGAAATCGTCACCAAGCCGGTCGAGGGAGCGGGCGAGCTGGCACCGGAGGTGGCGAAGGCCTACGTTGCCGAACTGCGTGATATTCTGCGGGCGCTCGGCGTCAGCGATGTCCGAATGGAGCAGGGGTCGCTGCGCTGCGACGTCAACCTCTCACTCGCCCCGAACGGTGCCACCGAACTCGGCACCCGAACCGAGACGAAGAACGTCAACTCGCTGCGTAGCGTCGAACGGGCGATCCGCTCCGAGATGATCCGTCAGGCTGGTCTGCTCGACGTTGGTACCCGAATCTTCCAAGAAACACGGCACTTCCAGGAGACGACCGGTGACACTCGTCCCGGGCGCAGCAAGGAGGAGGCGACCGACTACCGGTACTTCCCCGAGCCGGATCTCGTGCCGGTCGCGGCGTCGGCGGAGTGGGTCGAGAAGGTCCGCGCGCAGATGCCGGAGCTGCCGGCCGCACGTCGAGCCCGCATCGAGTCCAGTCTGGGCGTGAGCGCCGAGGATATGCAGCAGATGAGCAACGCCGGAGTGGTTGAGCTCGTCGGTGAGACGGTGGAGGCCGGAGCACCGGTCGGCGAGGCCCGCAACTGGTGGCTGGGGTACCTCGCCCAGACGGCCAATGCCAAGGAGATCTCGGCGTCTGAGCTGGCGATCACCCCGGTGCAGGTAGCCCGGGTCGTGGCGCTGGTGGCGGACGGAACGCTGTCGGCGGCGCTGGCCCGGCAGGCGATCGACGCGGTGCTGGAGACCGGTGAGGACGTCGACACGATCGTCGCCGAGCGCGGGTTGAAGGTCGTCTCGGACTCCGGCGCGCTCACCACGGCCGCCGACGAAGCGATCGCGGCGAACCCGGACGTGGCTGAGAAGGTACGGTCGGGGAAGGTGGCCGCGGTTGGAGTGCTCGTCGGTTCGGTGATGAAGGCGACCCGCGGGCAGGCTGACGCAGCCACCGTGAAGGCGATCCTCCTGGAGAGATTGGGCGTCAGCGAATAGTGGCTACCTGGCAGCAGTTCTGTACCGCGGCGCCCGAGATGGCGACGCGCGCCCGTGCGCTGCTAGACGCCCACAAGCACAAGACGATGGCGACGCTGCGCCGTGACGGTTCGCCGCGCATCAGCGGCATCGAGATCGAGTTCACCGGCGACGAGGTGACGATCGGGATGATGCCGGAGTCGATGAAGTTGCACGATGTGCAGCGGGACCCGCGGGTGGCGATCCACAGCCCGAGCCTGGGGGCGACCACCGACGAGGACGCGAAGAGCCAGCCACGATGGAAGGGCGACGCGAAGTTCTCCGGCACGTTGGAGGCGATCCCACTGCCGGGCGAGGATGCCGTACCCGGCTCGTATTTCCGGGTGAATCTGAGTGAGGTCGTGCTGACGCATCTCTCCGACGACGGGAAAGAGCTGGTCATCCAGTCCTGGACGCCCGAGCACGGCCTGCGCAGCGTCAACCGCACGTGACCTCGACCCCCGAGCGACCTGGGGAGTTTTCTTCCCGGATTCCGGGAAGAAGACTCCCCCCATCGGTGTCGCTCTGATCGGCCTGGTCTTCCTCGGATATCTGGCGAGCGCCCTCACTCTCGCAATCATGTGGCGCAGAGTTGAGGGGCACGCCTTTCGCATCCTGGCCACGGTCGTTGGCGTCAGCATCCTGGTCGCCGCCACCGGGGCGCTCTACCTGGCGACTTCTCGCTCTGAGGCATCAACACCGCCCGACCTGGGGAGTAATTTTCCCGGATTCCGGGAAGAAAACTCCCCGCAACGGGTGGTAGGGCAGATCAGGGGCTGGCTGGCCGATTACACCGGTGAGTCGGCTCCGCCGAGCTGCGGGACGATGCGGATGACCCGATCGTCGGCGGGAACCGGTGCGCCCTCGCCGTCACGGTTGCTGGTGGTCAGCCAGAGCGCGCCGTCGGTTGCGGCGACAACGGTGCGCAGCCGCCCATACTTGGTCAGTTGCTCACTGACCAGAGCCCCCACCGTCGAGGTGGCGGTGCTGCTGCTGGTCGCGGTGAGCCCGGCGCCGAGCAGATCCGTCCCGTCCCGCGACGTCACGTAGAGCTGGGCTCCGATGACGGCGCAGCCGCCGAAGTCGCCCTTTGCGGCCGGCGCCGTCGCCGCGGCGGCGATGCTGGTCGCGCGCGGAGCCGGCCAGCCGTAGTTGGCGCCGGCCGCAAGCACGTTGATCTCGTCCTTGGCGGGGGCCGCCGGGTTCGTCTCGGCTTCGAAGATCGGTCCGGTGCTGCTCTGGCAGAGGCCGTCCACCTCATGGTGACCGCTGGTGAAGACCGGCCTCCCAGCCCTCACCGGCGCTCCGACCGGGTTTACCAGCAGCACCTTGCCGGCAAGGCTGGTCGGGTTCGCGGCCAGACTCGGCTGTCCGGCGTCCCCGGTGCCGATGTAGAGATTTCCGTCGATCCCGAAGAGCAGGCGTCCGGTGTTTCCGGTCTTTCCCTTCGGGATCCCGGTGAGCACGGGCGCCGGGGTACCGCCCATGGTGAAGTCCACGACCCGATTGTCAGTGGGCGTGGTGATGTAGGCGTAGATGAGCCGGTCCTCGGCGTAGGTCGGTGAGAGCGCGAGGTCGAGCAGGCCACCGTCGCCGCTGGCGTCGAGCCCGGTAAGCGTCTTCACCACGGTCACCGGCTGGTCCGGCTTGGGCTGAACCTGCAGGATCCGCCCCGACGCCCGCTCACCGACGATGGCCGTCCCGTCCGGCATCATCGCCAGCCCGACCGGTGAGGCGAGGCCCTTGGCCAGCACGTTCGGATCCTCAGCCGGCGTCGGGGACGGGGCGCCCGGAGTCTGCGAACCGCCGCTGCCCGGACTGCTGGAGGGAGCGCTGGGGGTGGGTAGCCCCGGCACCGCTGAACCGCCGGTGCCGCCGCCTCCGCCGTCGCCCTGGAAGGATGGCTTCGGAACCCAGTTGGGCGGATTCGCGTCGGCGCTGCTGCAGGCAGCGACGCATAGCGCCGCCATCAGGGCCGCCAGCATGGTGTACCCGCGAGAGCGCATTGATCCAGTCTGCCCGCGACGGTGGGGTTCACGCACCCCGAACGTGGTCATGCACGGCAGATTCATTGACTTGCCGGACCGTCTGAAGTTGGCCACGCTAGCGTCGCCGGTGCGCCTGCGGTGCGTACTTGGGGGTGGCCTCAGCCATCTGAGGTAGGTGCCCGGCGCTGGCCCGGGTAAGCGCGGCCAGATCGCTCAGGCGCACACAGGGCAGGCGGACCGAGCCGTCGGCCAGCACCGCGTAGACGCTGCGCCCGGTGACACTGAGGCCGCGGATCTCCTCCCAGCGCATGATCCGGGTACCGAAGAGAGCTCGCACCGCGATTCCGTCGGAGGCGACGATCGTGGCCGTCCGGGCCACGTAGAACGCACCGGCGATCGGAATGAGGTAGATCGCCAGCAGAGCGGGGGAGCGCACCAGCACAGTGAGGCATCCCGCGAGCAGGGCGACCGCGAGGTACGCCGACCTCGACAGGGCGAACCGGGTGGCCCGGGTGGGCTGGCTGGGCTCGGTGGGCTCGCTGGGCTGGCCGAGCTGGCTGGGCTCGCTGGGCGGCTTGGACTCAGGGACAGACATCGCCTCAACGGTACCGTCCCGCCATTCCGGCCGCGCGCCGGATGGCACGGGCTGACCTCAGCCGAGTGGGGCACCGGCAGGCTTAGGCTGAGCGCTGTGACTACGGAATCAGCACCGGCCAACTCAGCAGCCCCCACCTCCTCGCGCAAGCCGCACAGCGGCATCGTCACTGACGGTGTCGAACGGGCCGCGGCCCGCGGAATGCTGCGCGCCGTCGGGATGGGTGACGACGACTGGCGCAAGCCGCAGATCGGCGTCGCCTCGTCCTGGAACGAGATCACCCCCTGCAATCTGTCGCTGGACCGGTTGGCCAAGCGAGCAAAGGTCGGTGTCCACGGGGCCGACGGTTACCCACTGGAGTTCGGCACCATCTCCGTCTCCGACGGAATCTCCATGGGCCACGACGGCATGCACTACTCCCTCGTCTCCCGCGAGGTGATCGCCGACTCCGTGGAGACGGTCTTCCGGGCGGAGCAACTGGACGGCGGTGTGCTGCTGGCCGGCTGTGACAAGTCCCTTCCGGGCATGATGATGGCCGCCGCGCGTCTGGACGTGGCCGCCGTCTTTCTCTACGCCGGCTCCACGCTGCCTGGAAACTACAACGGCCGAAACGTCACCATCATCGACGCCTTCGAGGCGGTCGGTGCCTGCCTGGCCGGACGAATCACCCGTGACGAGGTCGACGCCATCGAGCGGGCGATCTGCCCCGGCGAAGGGGCCTGCGGTGGCATGTACACGGCCAACACGATGGCCTCGGCCGCCGAGGCGCTTGGACTCTCGCTGCCCGGCTCAGCCTCCCCGCCCGCGCCGGACTCGCGCCGGGACGCCTACGCCGAGCGCAGTGGCGAAGCGGCGGTGCACCTCGTCGACGCCGGGGTCACCACCCGTCAGATCCTTACCAAGGAGGCCTTCGAGAACGCGATCACCGTGGTGATGGCGCTCGGCGGTTCGACCAACGCCGTGCTGCACCTGATGGCGATCGCACGCGAAGCCCACGTCGAACTCGACCTGGCCGACTTCAACCGCATCGGTGATCGGGTGCCGCACCTGGCCGACGTAAAGCCGTTCGGCCAGTACGTGATGACCGATATCGACGCGATCGGTGGGGTGCCGGTGGTGATGAAGGCGCTGCTGGATGCCGACCTGCTGCATGGCGACGCGCTCACCGTCACCGGGAAGTCGGTGGCCGAGAACCTGCGTGACATCGCGCCTCCGGATCCGGACGGGAAGATCATTCACGCCATGAGCGATCCGATCCACCGGACCGGCGGATTGGCCGTGCTCCACGGGACGTTCGCCCCGGAGGGCGCAGTCGTGAAGAGCGCCGGCTTCGACAGTGACACCTGGGAGGGGCCGGCCCGGGTCTTCGAGCGGGAACAGGACGCCATGGACGCGGTGGCCGCCGGCACGCTGAAGGCCAATGACGTGGTCGTCATCCGCTGGGAGGGGCCGAAGGGCGGCCCCGGTATGCGCGAGATGCTGGCTGTCACCGGTGCCATCAAGGGAGCGGGTCTCGGTAAGGACGTCCTGCTCCTCACCGACGGGCGTTTCTCCGGTGGTACGACCGGGCTCTGCATCGGCCATGTGGCACCGGAGGCGGCGGTCGGTGGTCCGATCGCGCTGGTAGAGGACGGCGACCTGATCCGCCTCGACATGACCGCCCGCACGCTCGACCTGCTGGTCGAGGACGCGGAGCTGGAGCGGCGCCGGGCCAACTGGAAGCCGCTGCCGGCCCGCTTCGACTACGGCGTGCTCGGCAAGTACGCCAAACTGGTCGGCTCAGCCGCGCATGGAGCTGTCTGCGGCTGAGTCGACCGGCTCGGATGACGCGGTCGGACTGCGGTTAGCGTGCCCGTCCGAAGTCTTCGGTGAACCAGACCTTGCCGGTATGGGCGTCGACCATCACGTCGATACCGACCTCGCGGTAGGTGCTGCTGAGGATGTTCAGACGGTGACCGTTGGCCGGTGCCTTCTCGTTGTACATGTAGGTCTGCAGGGCCAGAACGCCTTTGGCGCTCGCGTTGGTGCTCCAGCCGATGTTCTCACCCGCGGCCCGGAAGTTGTACTTCACGGCCTTGATGCGCTGGGCGAAGCTCGCCTCGCTCTGCACCTGGTGGGACATGGTGTTGCGGGTGGCCATCGCCTTGTCGTGGGCGTAGGCCGACGAGATCAGCTTGGTGTTCATCTTCAGCGGGGCCAGGTGGTGGGCCTTGCGCTGGGCGTTCATCAGCTTCAGCATCGCGTTGGCGATGTCCGGGCGGCGAACGGAGGCCGCGGAGGCCGAGTTCGTCAAAGCGCTCAAGCCGAGAACGGTTGCGCCGATGAGGAGCATGGAGACGACAGCACGACGCGAACGGGCGAAGCGGGGGCGATCTGTGACATTCCTTGTCATATGGGCCATCCGGTACTAGTTGGGATTCTGTAGATCCCCAGCCAGACGCCAGTCACCTGGCATCCCCGAAGCACATACTTTCCGAAAGCCAGGCCTTCGGTCCCGTGTATATGCCTTGCCCACTCGGCGCTTCCCTGCGCCGGTAGTTGTTACTGCCGATATGGTTGCACGAAGAGTCGGCAGTGACAAACGCAGACAGCGCGGAACGGACGATCCGACCCATGAGCAGGTCTCGATGAAGTATCTGATCACCGGCGGTACCGGGTTCATCGGACGACAGCTGGTCGCCGCGCTGCTCGGCCGCGACGACACCGAGCGCATCCTGCTGCTGGTTCGGGAAGGTTCGCTGCCCAAGGCCGAGACGCTGATCCAATCCCTGCTGCCCCAGGGCAATCACGGTCGGATCCAGGTGATCGTCGGTGACCTCACGATCGACGAGCTCGGTATCCCGGCCTCGGTGCGGGATGCACTGGTCTCAACGATCGATCATGTCGTCCACCTGGCTGCGGTCTATGACATCACCGCCTCCGAGGAGGTAAACCAGCGCGTCAATGTCGAGGGCACCCGACGGGTCGTCGAACTGGCCAATCAGCTCGGTAGCTGCCGGCTGCACCACGTCTCGTCGATCGCTGTCGCCGGCGCCTACTCGGGGACCTTTACCGAGGATATGTTTGATGAATCGCAGCCATTGCTGATCCCATATCAGCGCAGCAAGTTCGACGCCGAGCGCGTCGTCCGGCAGCAGAGTCACGTCGCCTGGCGTATCTACCGCCCAGGGGTGGTCATCGGGGATTCGACCACCGGCGAAATTGACGAGGCCGACGGTCCGTACTTCCTCTTCCCGACGATCGCCTGGTTGGCCGGCCTGCCCGCCGTACCCGTGCTGGCGCCGCTCATCGGATACACCAACATCGTCCCGGTCGACTTCGTGGTGGCCGCGATGCTCAAGCTGATGCACGAGCCGGGCCTCGACGAGCGGGCATTCCATCTGACCCACCCTCGTCCGCAGAGCACGACCGAGGTGTACAACGCCTTCGCCCGCTGGGCGAATGCCCCGACGATTGCAGCAGATCTGCCCCTGCCGCGCGCCGCCGCGTTGAGCCGGTTGGCTCGGCGGGCGCGCCGGCTACCGGGGGCAGCGGTGATCGAGGGCGCCGTACTTCATCGCATGGACGTCCCCCGCGAGGTCCTCGACGTGCTCACCCTCCGGCCCCGCTTCGACTCGACGATCACCCATGAATTACTGGCCGTCGACGGGATTCGCTCACCCGAACTGGCCGAATACGCCGACGTGATCTGGAGCTATTGGCGCGCCAATCTCGATCCGTATCGGGCCCGACGACACGGGCCGGCCGGGGCGTTGGACGGTCGCCGGGTGGTGATCACCGGAGCCTCATCGGGGATCGGACGGGCCACCGCGATCGCCGCGGCCGAACGCGGTGCGGTGGTACTCCTCGTCGCTCGCCGAGCCGAGGAACTCGCCGACGTCGAAGCGCAGATCAGGGCCCGCGGCGGTCGCGCCCACAGCTACCCGTGCGACCTCACCGACGCCGATGCCGTCCAGGCCCTGGTCAAACAGATGCTGGCCGATCACGACGGGATCGAGATGCTGGTGAATAACGCCGGCCGCTCGATCCGGCGCTCGATCGCCGCCTCCACCGACCGCTTCCACGACTTCGAACGAGCGATGGCGCTGAACTACTTCGGCGCGCTGCGGCTGACCCTCGAGTTGCTGCCTCAGATGCGGGAACGACGGATGGGACACGTCGTCAACGTCTCGACCATGGGCGTGCAGAGCATCTCGCCGCGCTTCTCCGCCTACGTGGCCAGCAAGGCGGCGCTGGACCAGTTCACCCGGGTCGCGGCGGCCGAGACCCGGGGCGAGGGCGTCACATTCACCACTGTGCACATGCCGTTGGTGCGCACTCCGATGATCGAGCCGACACAGATGTATCAGTCGCTGCCCGCGCTGAGCCCGGAGCAGGCGGCGGCGCTGGTCATCAAGGGTTTGGTCCGGCGACCCCGGCAGGTCAACACCTGGATGGGGCGGGGGGCGACCGCGGCCCAGTTGCTGGTGCCCGGCCTGGTCGAAGCGGCGGCCAGCGAGATCTACCGGCTCTTCCCCGACTCCCGGGCCGCCGGCGGCCCGGGGGAGGAGGCCGTCGTCAGGCCTCGCTAGCGGCTCCGGCTCGCGGGCCCGGTTGAAGTTGGGATGTCGGTTGAACTTCTGACGCCGGGACGTGTAGCCTTGGCATCGTGTTCAAGCTTGTAGTACTCCCACAGCGCATCCGGTAGGCCTTCCGGCCTCACCCGATGCGCTAACCCTTCGTGCCTGGCACGGAGGGTTTTTTGTTGGGCTTTTTGTTTAGGTTTTGCGAAGCGATCATGGGAACACCACCCGCCGAAGACGGACATGAGAAGGGCTCCACGGCAATGAGCGACACGACGACTGGCGAGACGATGAGCGGTGCCAAGGCATTGGTGCGATCGCTTGAAGAGGTAGGCGTCGAGGTCGTTTTCGGCATTCCCGGCGGTGCGATCCTGCCGGCCTACGACCCGCTCTTCGACTCCACCCGCCTGCGTCACATCCTGGTTCGCCACGAGCAGGGCGGTGGCCATGCGGCCGAGGGGTACGCGCAGGCCACCGGTCGGGTCGGCGTCTGCATGGCGACGTCAGGCCCCGGGGCCACGAACCTGGTCACCCCGATCGCCGACGCCTACATGGATTCGGTGCCGATGGTCGCGATCACCGGGCAGGTGGCCCGCCCGATGATTGGCACGGACGCCTTCCAGGAGGCGGACATCGCCGGGATCACGCTGCCGATCACCAAGCACAACTTCCTGGTGCAGAGCGCCGAGGAGATCCCCGAGGCGATCGCCGCCGCCTTCCACTTGGCGGCGACCGGTCGGCCGGGCCCAGTGCTGGTCGACCTGCCCAAGGACATCCTGCAGGCCGAGACGACCTTCAACTGGCCGCCGACCATCGACCTCCCCGGCTACCGGCCGACCACCCGCCCGCACAGCAAGCAGGTGCGTGAGGCGGCGAAACTGATCGCCGCCGCCCAGCGGCCGGTGCTCTACGTCGGCGGTGGCGTGATCAAGGCCCGGGCCAACGTGGAACTGCGCCAGCTCGCCGAGCTGACCGGAATTCCGGTCGTCACCACCCTGATGGCCCGCGGCGCTTTCCCGGACAGCCACAAGCAGCACCTGGGTATGCCCGGCATGCACGGCAGCGTCTCCGCGGTGACGGCGCTGCAGAAGGCTGATCTGCTGATCGCTCTGGGCACCCGCTTCGACGACCGGGTCACCGGCCGGCTGGAGAGCTTCGCCCCGCACGCCGCGATCATCCACGCCGACATCGACCCGGCCGAGATCGGTAAGAACCGGGTCGCCGATGTGCCGATCGTGGGAGACGTCCGTGAGGTGCTCATCGAGCTGGTTCCGGCCGTCCGGGCCGAGTTCGAAGCGGGCAACCAGGCCGACCTCACCGGGTGGTGGCGGCAGCTGGACAGCTGGCTGACCACCTATCCGCTCGGCTACGAGGAGCCTTCGGACGGAACGCTGGCGCCGCAGTACGTCATCGAGCGGCTCGGCAAGATCGCCGGGCCGGAGGCGATCTTCGCCTCCGGTGTCGGCCAGCATCAGATGTGGGCCGCCCAGTTCATCTCCTATGAGAACCCGTACACCTGGCTGAACTCCGGCGGCGCCGGAACGATGGGCTACTCGGTGCCGGCGGCGATGGGGGCCAAGGTCGGACGTCCGGACGCCACCGTCTGGTCGATCGACGGCGACGGCTGCTTCCAGATGACCAACCAGGAACTGGCCACTTGCGCCATCGAGGGGATCCCGATCAAGGTCGCGGTGATCAACAACGGCAACCTCGGCATGGTGCGTCAGTGGCAGACGCTCTTCTACGACCAGCGTTACAGCCAGACCGAGTTGGGCACCCACAAGCACCGCATCCCGGACTTCGTGAAGCTGGCTGACGCGCTCGGCTGTGTCGGACTGCGCTGTGAGACGAAGGCCGACGTGGACGCGACGATCGAGAAGGCGATGAGCATCAACGATTCGCCAGTGGTCGTCGACTTCACCGTGGGGGCCGACGCGATGGTCTGGCCGATGGTCGCTGCCGGTTCGAGCAACGATGACATCCAATTCGCCCGGGACGTGCGACCGGTCTTCGACGGGCAGGAGTGATGTCTGAGCTGACCCGGATCGGGCTGCTGGCCGGCATGAGCTGGCAGTCGAGTCAGCAGTACTACCGGCGCCTCAACGAACTCGTCGGCGAACGGGTGGGCGGCTACGCCAGCGCCCCGGTCACGCTGCACTCGGTCGACTTCGCCGAGATCCACGAGCTGCAGCTAGCCGGTGACTGGGAGGCCCAAGGGCGACTGCTCAACCGCGCCGCTCTGGCCTTGCAGGCCGGTGGTGTGCAGGCGGTCGCACTGGCCACCAACACGCTGCACCTGGTCGCCGAGCAGATCAGTGCCGGACTCGACGTCCCGTTCCTCGACCTCATCGACCTGGTGGGGGACGCGGTTGCGGCGAGTGGCACCAAGACGGTCGGCCTGCTGGCCACCGGCTACACCATGCGCAGTGACCTCTACGCCCGCCGGTTGGAGAAATTCGGCGTGGAGGTGCTGGTGCCCCAGAGCGATGACCTCGAACTGGCGCACCAGATCATCTACAGCGAGCTGGTCAAGGCAGTCATCACCCCCGACTCCCGAGCTCGCTACCTTGAGGTCATCGATCGCCTGGTTGACCGCGGCGCCACCGGCGTCATCCTCGGCTGCACGGAGATCCCGCTGCTGCTGCGACAGAGCGACACCCCGATCCCGCTCTTCGACACCACCGAACTGCACTGCCAGGTACTGGCAGACGTCATCATCAACGGAGCTCAAAAATGAAACGCGGTAGTCGCCATGAGTAAGCACACGCTCTCCGTCCTGGTCGAGAACAAGCCAGGTGTGCTCGTACGCGTATCCGGTCTGTTCAGCAGGCGCGGCTTCAACATCGAGTCCCTGGCCGTCGGCCCCACCGAGCGGCCCGAGGTCAGCCGCATCACCATCGTCGTCAACGCCGAGGGTGACATCGTCGAGCAGGTCACCAAGCAGCTCAACAAGCTCATCAACGTCTTGAAGATCGTGGAACTCGAGCCCTCCAATGCGGTGGCCCGGGAGCTGCTGTTGGTGAAGGTCCGCGCCGACGACACGACCCGTCGCAGCGTGCTGGAGACGGTCGAGCTGTTCAAGGCCAAGGTCGCCGACGTCGGCCCGGACGCCCTCACCATCGAGTTGACCGGGCGTCCGGACAAGCTCAACGCGATGCTGCAGATGCTCGAGCCGTACGGAATCCGCGAGATGGTGCAGTCCGGCACGGTGGCCCTGGCGCGGGGCCCGAGATCGATGACGCAGGCACCCCTGCGCTCGATCGAACGCAGCGCCTAGTTAGTCGCGATCTCGTCCTCGAGCCGGCCGGCGGTGGCACTGACCGCCGCCGCTATCGCGAGGAGGCGCATAATTTGCAAGTTCATCAACCAAGAGAGGTAACGCCAGACCATGGCTGTGGAGATTTTTTACGACGACGACGCTGACCTGTCGATCATCCAGGGACGCAAGGTGGCTGTGCTCGGCTACGGAAGCCAGGGGCACGCGCACGCGCTGAGCCTGCGCGACTCCGGCGTCGACGTCCGGGTCGGCCTTCCGGAGGGCTCGAAGAGCCGGGCCAAGGCCGAGGAGGAGGGCCTGCGCGTCCTCACCCCGTCCGAGGCGTCGGCCGAGGCCGACGTGATCATGGTGCTCGCACCGGACCCGGCCCAGCGCAAGCTCTACGCCGACTCGATCGAGCCGAACCTCAAGGATGGCGACGCCATCTTCTTCGGTCACGGCTTCAACATCCGCTACGGCTACATCAAGCCGCCGGCCGGTGTGGACGTGGCCATGGTCGCGCCGAAGGGCCCGGGCCACCTGGTTCGCCGTCAGTTCGTCGACGGCAAGGGCGTACCAGTGCTCGTCGCGGTCGAGCAGGACGCCACCGGTAAGGCCTTCGAGCTGGCGCTCTCCTACGCCGCCGGTATCGGCGGAACGCGGGCCGGCGCCATCAAGACGACCTTCACCGAGGAGACCGAGACCGACCTCTTCGGTGAGCAGGCCGTGCTCTGCGGTGGCGCGTCGCAGCTGGTGATGTACGGCTTCGAGGTGCTGACCGAGGCGGGCTACGCCCCCGAGATCGCCTACTTCGAGTGCCTGCACGAGCTGAAGCTCATCGTCGACCTCATGTACGAGGGTGGTATCGCCAAGCAGCGCTGGTCGGTGTCGGACACCGCCGAGTACGGCGACTACGTCTCCGGTCCGCGGGTCATCGACGAGCACGTGAAGCAGAACATGCAGGCCGTCCTCGCCGACATCCAGGACGGCACCTTCGCGGCGCGTTTCATCGCCGACCAGGACGCCGGCGCGCCGGAGTTCAAGGCGCTCCGTGAGAAGGGTGAGAAGCACCCGATCGAGGACACCGGACGTAAGCTGCGTGGCCTGATGAGCTGGGTCGCCAACGACGACGACTACGTCGAAGGCTCGGCACAGCGCTAGAGCTAGAGCTAGAGCCTGCGGCGGCGCCGATTGCCAGCGCAAAGGCCCGTTGCCCAGCTAATCAGCGATAGCCGCTTCGGAGGGGGCCGTCTCACCAATCGGGTGAGGCGGCCCCTTCTTGTACGTCAGCACGAACAGCAGCGCCATCCCGGCGACGAGTCCCCAGAAGGGGGCGCCGATCTTCGCCACAGTGATTCCGGAGGCTGTGACCAGGAAGGTGAGGATGGCCGGCTCTCGCATCGTCGGTTCGGCCATGGCGACGTTGAGCGAGTTGGCCAGGGTGGCCAGCAGAGCCAGTCCGGCCACTGTCTCGACCAGTCCCGACGGTGCGACCACGACCAGGGAGGCCAGCACGCCCGCCAGCAGGCCGAGCACGATGTAGGCGCCGCCGGCGACTGCCGCCGCTCGCCAGCGACGGTTCGGGTCACGCCCACCGTCCGGGCCTACGCAGAGGGCGGCACTGATCGCGGCCAGATTCACCGCCTGCCCGCCGAAGACGGCGCAGAGCATGGTGCCGACGCCGGTGGCGCGCAGCACCGAGGCCAGCGGCGCCCGGTAGCCGAACGTCTGGAGCACGGTCACTCCCGGCAGGTTCTGTGAGGCCATCGTCACCACGAAGAGCGAGATTCCAAGCGGGATGGCCGCCGGTGCGAAGTGTGGTGCGGTGAGCGCCAACGTGGGGGAGAAGGAGCCGAACTTGGCCCCGCGCTGATGCGCTGAGACCAGGATCGCGCCGATCGCCACCAGCATCGCCGCCGGCACCGCCCAGCGGCGGGCGAAGCGGTAGAGCAGTGCCCAGGTGGCGATGATCGGCCAGGTGAGCCCGGGGTTGTGGACCAGAGTGGTCACCGGGGCCAGGCACAGCTCCAGCAGCACTCCGGCCAGCAGGGCGTTGGCGATCGCCGAGGGGACGGCCTCGACCAGCCGACGCAGCGGGGCGAAGAGGCCGCTGACGAGGATCAGTCCGCCACAGATGAGGAAGCCGGCGACGGCGGTTGCGAACCCTCCGGCCAGGTGACCGGTGCCCCCGAGGAGGGCGGCCCCGGGAGTTGACCATGCGATGCTGATCGGAATCCGGTGCCGCAGGCTCAAGCCGATGCCGAGCAACCCCATCGCCAAGCTCAGGATGAGCAGCCCGGAGGCGGCCTGCTGCTGCGAGGCTCCGACCGCCCGCAGACCGGCCAGCACCACCGTGAACGAACTGGTGAAGCCGACCAGCGCGGTGACGAGACCGGCGCTGAGCGGCGCGAATCGGTCGCCGCTGGGGTCGTGGGGTGGGTTGTCGGCTGGCGGGCCGGCCGGGTCGTCGGGGGGCGCGGTCATGGTCCGACCGAGGCTACTGGAGCGGCTGCCGGGTTGCCGCAGGCTCTTCTGCCGGATTGATCGATTCCTAAGCCTCAGACCGGCGAATTCCGGCGAAAGCAGGGAGTGAGAGCGCGGCGTCTCGTCAGGTGAGATCGCGAGTCCGAATGGCAGGACGATTCGCTAGGCTGTTGGGCATGAAACTAGCGGTCATCCCCGGCGACGGTATCGGTATCGAGGTCACGGCTCAGGCCCTGCGCGTCCTGGAGGCAGTGCTCCCCGGCGTGGAGAAGACCGAGTACGACCTCGGTGCCTCCCGCTGGCACCGCACCGGTGAGACGCTCCCGGACTCCGTCCTCGAGGATCTCCGCAAGCACGACGCGATCCTGCTCGGCGCGGTCGGTGACCCGACGGTGCCATCGGGCGTGCTCGAGCGCGGCCTGTTGCTGAAGCTGCGCTTCGCGCTCGACCACTACGTCAACCTGCGCCCGGCCAAGCTCTACAAGGGCGTCAGCACGCCGCTGGCCGGCGAGCCGGAGATCGACTTCATCGTCTACCGCGAAGGAACTGAGGGGCCGTACACCGGCAACGGCGGCGCGCTGCGCGTCGGAACGCCGAACGAGGTAGCCACCGAGGTCAGCGTCAACACCGCCTTCGGCGTCGAGCGGGTCGTGCGGGCCGCCTTCGCTCGCGCCGCCCAGCGCCCGCGCAAGCACCTGACCCTGGTTCACAAGAACAATGTGCTGGTATTCGCGGGTGATCTGTGGTTCCGCACAGTGGCCGCCGTCGGCCAGGAGTACCCGGATGTGACCGTCGCCTACAACCACGTGGACGCCGCCACCATCTACCTGGTCACCGACCCGGGCCGCTACGACGTCATCGTCACCGACAACCTCTTCGGCGACATCATCACCGACCTCGCCGCCGCGGTGGCCGGCGGGATCGGCCTGGCTGCCTCCGGAAACGTCGACCCGTCCGGGACGAACCCGTCCATGTTCGAGCCGGTTCACGGTTCGGCCCCGGACATCGCCGGTCAGGACAAGGCCGACCCGACCGCCGCGATCCTCTCGGTCGCGATGCTGCTCGAGCACCTCGGCGAGACCGAAGCGGCGGCCCGGGTCGAGGCCGCCGTCGCCGCCGACCTCATCAGCCGGGATCCGGCCAAGCCCGGCTCGACCAGCGAGATCGGGGCTCGACTGGCCGCGGCCGTCAGCGCCTGACACCGCTCGGTTGCCGCGAGCGTGAACTGACCCCTGGTTTATGCATTCGTCAGTCTGGTGAGGCGTGTGTCACAATTCAGGGTCGCCCGAGCAATACCTGATCACTGAAGGACATCCATGCAGACCGACGCGTTCCACGTCTTCGACACCACGCTGCGAGACGGTGCCCAGCGTGAGGGGATCAGCTACTCGGTCGCCGACAAACTTGCGGTGGCCCGACTGCTCGACCAGGTCGGAGTCGGATTCATCGAGGGTGGCTGGCCGGGTGCCATGCCCAAGGACAGCGAGTTCTTCGCCCGCGCCGCCGACGGCGAGTTGATCCTCAAGAACGCGATACTCAGCGCGTTCGGCGCAACCCGGCGGGCCGGCGTAGCGGTCGAGGACGATGCCCAGGTGCAGGCCCTGCTCGACTCGCGGGCGCAGGTCATCACCCTTGTCGCCAAGTCCGACGTCGCGCACGTGGAGTTGGCGTTGCGCACCACGCCGGAGGAGAACCTGGCGATGGTCCACGACACCGTTGCCTTCCTGCGGGCCCATGACCGTCGGGTCTTCATCGACTGCGAGCACTTCTTCGACGGCTACCAGCGTGACTCCGGCTATGGCGTCGCGGTGCTGGAGGCGGCGGCCGCCGCCGGTGCCTCGGTCGGCGTGCTCTGCGACACCAACGGGGGCATGCTCCCGGTCGGCGTGCGTGACATCGTCGTTGACGTCGCCGCTCGGACTTCGCTGCGGTTGGGCATCCACACCCAGAACGACACCGGCTGCGCCGTCGCCAACACCTTCGCCGCCGTCGACGCCGGGGCCACGCACGTGCAGGGCACCGCGAACGGGTACGGCGAACGGGCCGGAAATGCCGACCTCTTCGCGGTGATCGGCGGGTTGGTGACCAAGATGGGGCTGGACGTACTCCCGGACGGGGCGCTCGCCGAGATGAGCCGCGTCTCACACGCCATCGCCGAGATCGCCAACCTCGCGCCCGACACGCACCAGGCCTACGTCGGAACCTCGTCCTTTGCCCACAAGGCTGGACTGCACGCCTCCGCGATCAAGGTGAAGCCCGAGCTGTACAACCACTTGGACCCGGCCGTTGTCGGTAATTCGCAGCGCATCCTGGTCACCGAGATGGCCGGCCGGGCCTCGATCGAGTTGAAGTCACGTGAGCTCGGGGTGGACGTCGCCAGCCGTCCCGAGGTGGTGGCCGAGGTGGTGCACCAGATCAAGGAGCGGGAAGCATCGGGCTGGTCCTACGAGGCGGCCGACGCGTCATTCGAGCTGCTGCTGCGTGACGCCCTCGGCGGAGAGGACGCCGTCGCCGAGCTCTTCACCGTCGAGTCCTACCGGGTCATCATCGACCGGCGCGAGGACGGGACCCTGGTCAGCGAGGCGACGGTGAAGGTACACGCCAACGGCACCCGGGTGATCTCCACCGAAGAGGGGAACGGCCCGGTAAACGCACTGGATCGAGCCCTGCGATCGGCCCTGCAGACGGTCTATCCGCAGCTGCGAAACTTCGAGCTCAGCGACTACAAGGTGCGAATCCTGGCCGGACGGGCCGGCACTGACGCAGTCACCCGGGTGCTCGTCGAGACCTCGCAGACGCCGAACGCCACCGCGGCGAATCCGGTTAGCTGGACGACGGTCGGGGTGCACGGCAACGTCATCGAAGCCTCTTGGCTGGCGTTGCACGACGCCGTCCGGTACGGACTCCTGCACGAGACGCGCTAGCGCAGGACCGACTCAGCGGCGCTGAGCTCAGGACTTCAGCGTGCTGAGCGCGCAGGTGGCGCAGGAGTGGTCGCAGTTCTCGGTCGACCCGCAGGCGGCGCCATGGGCCCGCGGGTGATTGCCGCCGGTTGCGTGCTTGATCTGCTCGCTGCCCGGGGCCGGCTCATCGGCGAAGGTGAGGTCATCCGGGTTGTGCTCGTGACCGCAGTCGCAGCCGACACCGGCCTCGGCGACGGCCGCGCTGAGCACGGCGTCGAGTTCCACCTCGGCCGCATCCAGGCGGATGCTACGCAGCAGGCCCCAGCAGATCAGGCCGAAGAGGAGACCGGCGAGGATCGCCACCGTCGCCAACAGCCGAACACTCGTTGCCGCGCTGCCAATCCAGGGCAGCAGACCAACGACGAGGAGGAAGACCGCGCTGCCCCCGGCGACGGCCGCGGCTTGACGGCGCTTGTACGGGGGGATGGAAGACAGCTGAGAGCTCACGACGCCAATTATGCCTGGACTAACCTTCAGGGTGTGCGTATAGCCCGGTTCGTTCACCCAGGTTCCCCGTCCGCTCCTTCCGGTGTCGCGTGGGGGGCGGTGGAGGGGCCCCCAAACGCACCGGCGGAGCGACTCACGGTCGCTGCCATCACCGAGCATCCGTTCGGCCCGATCGCCTTCACCGGCGACCGCTGGGCGCTGGCCGACGTGCGGCTGCTGGCTCCGATTCTGCCGAGCAAGGTGGTGGCGATCGGCAAGAACTACGTCGACCACGTGAAAGAGATGGGTGGCGACGCGGCGCCGACCATCCCGGTGATCTTCCTCAAGCCGTCCACCTCGGTGATCGGCACCTCGGACGTGATCCGGCTGCCGGCCACCTCAGAGCGGGTCGACTTCGAGGCGGAACTGGCGATCGTCATCGGCCGGCCCGGCAAGGACATCACCCGGGAGAACGCGATGAGCTATGTCCTGGGCTACACCTGCGCCAATGACGTGACCGCCCGCGACCAGCAGCAGAGCGACGGGCAGTGGGCCCGGGCGAAGGGGTATGACTCGTTCTGCCCGATCGGCCCGTGGATCGAGACCGTTCTCGACCCGACCGACCTGCAGATCACGGCGCGGGTCAATGGTGAGCTCCGCCAGGACAGTCGCACCAGCCTGATGGTGCACGACATTCCCGCGCTCATCGCCTTCATGTCGTCGGTGATGACACTGCTACCCGGTGACGTGATCCTCACCGGCACACCGGCCGGTGTCGGCCCGATCAGGGACGGCGATCGGGTGGATGTGGAGATAGAGGGCATCGGCACCCTCTCCAACCCGGTGCAGGCCAAGAAATGAGCGCCCCGATCAGCACGGCGACCGGCAGTGACGTCCGGGTCCGCTTCTGCCCGTCGCCCACCGGCAACCCGCACGTCGGTCTGGTCCGCACCTGCCTGTTCAACTGGGCCTACGCCCGCCACCTCGGTGGCACGTTCGTCTTCCGCATCGAGGACACGGACGCCGCCCGGGACTCGCAGGAGTCCTACGACGCCCTGCTGAATGCGCTGAAGTGGCTGGGGATGAACTGGGACGAGGGGCCGGAGGTCGGCGGCCCCTACGGCCCGTATCGGCAGAGCGAGCGGAGCGCGATCTACGCCGAGATCATCGAGAAGCTCAAGGATGCTGGTTATCTTTACGAGTCCTTCGCCAGCGCCGAGGAGATCGAGGCCAGGCACAAGGCCGCCGGACGGGACCCGAAGCTGGGCTACGACGGGTATGACCGCCACCTCACCGAGGCCCAGCGCGCTGAGTACCGGACCGCCGGGCGGAGCCCGGTGCTGCGGCTGCGAATGCCGGACGAGGATCTGGGCTGGGAGGACCTGGTCCGCGGCGAGGTCAGCTTCGCCGCCGGGACCGTACCCGACTTCGTCGTGGTCCGGGCAACCGGCGATCCGCTCTATACGTTGGTGAACCCGGTGGACGACGCCCTGATGCGCATCACCCATGTGCTGCGCGGGGAGGACCTGCTCTCCTCCACGCCACGGCAGATCGCGCTCTACCGCGCCCTCATCGCGATCGGTGTCACCGACTTCGTCCCGCAGTTCGGGCATCTGCCGTACGTGATGGGGGAGGGGAACAAGAAGCTTTCAAAACGCGATCCCCAGTCGGCGCTGAACGTCTATCGAGAAAGCGGTTACCTGCCGGAGGGACTGCTGAACTACCTCGCCCTGCTGGGCTGGTCGATCGCCGATGATCACGACATCTTCTCGTTGTCGGAGATGGTCGCCGCCTTCGACGTCACGAACGTCAATGCCAATCCCGCTCGCTTCGACCTGAAGAAATGTGAGTCGATCAACGCGACCCATATTCGGATGCTCGACGCTGACGATTTCGCGGCCCGACTGGGATTCTTCCTATCCGATCGGGGAATTGAACTGGGCGCTACTGAGCTGACCGCGGCTGCGCCACTGATTCAAGAGCGAATCACCACACTGGGCGACGCCGTGGACCTGCTGCAGTTCCTCTTCGTCAGTGATGAGGAATTCGCCGTGGATCCGGCGGCGGCGAAGAATCTGGGCGAGAAGGCGCAGCCGGTGCTCGTCGCAGCCGTGCAGAGCCTGGAAGTTATTGTGGATTGGCGAACCGAGACAATTGAGGCCGCCCTCAAAGCCAGCCTCATCGACGGCCTCGAGCTGAAGCCGAGATTGGCATTCACGCCAATTAGAGTGGCGGCAACCGGCAAGACGGTCTCGCCGCCGCTCTTCGAATCGCTGGAACTTCTCGGTCGGGACAAGACATTGGCCCGCCTCAGGGCGTCGGTCGGCTAGTCATCGCGTCGTTTAGGGTTGCGCCATGCTGAAGTTCATTCTTGCCCTGCATATCCTGACGGCGATCTTTGCGGTCGGACCGCTCGTCGGCGCCAGCACGACGGCGGTTCGTGGCGTGCGCAGCGGAGATTCCGGGGCGGTCGCGGCCAGTGCCCGAACCGTGCGCATCTACGGGTACGCGTCGCTACTGGTCGCGCTGCTGGGTTTCGGCCTCGTCCAGGAGAAGTGGCACATCAAATTCAGTGATGCATGGGTGATCGCATCGATTCTGCTGTGGATCGCAGCGACGGCGTTGGCCCTCTTCCTGCTGGTGCCGGCATTGGAGAAGGCGGCAACGAATCTTGCGGCCGGCGAGAGTGCGTCGGCCTTGAAGGGTCAGGTCGCGGCCAGCGGTGGCATCATCGCGCTTATCTACGCCGCGATCGTGTTTCTGATGGTCTACGGCCCGAAGCGCTGAAATTTCGCGAAGCGCCGAATCTTCGCGAACCACCGCTTTCCGCGGTCGCTATTTGGCGGTTTATGCCCGCTATCGCGACCGTTGCCCGATGAATAGCGAAAAGTTCACGCAACTTTGACCGTACTCGCGAGTATCCGTTCGAAATTGCTGTGGCCTATGTCATAGTGCAGGTGGGGCCGCGCTACTCGGGAGGATTTCGATGTCGGTCGTCACGAATGCTGGTAGCAGTTCGGGTAATTCAACGGGCGGTTCTGGTGGCGCTGGCGATACCACCGGCCGTGGAAGTTTGCCGGCCAATGTCGGCGAGTCCGTGGCGAACCAGCGCGGCGAGATCGAGACGCTGCGCTCCAACCTGATCGGGATGCGGGCGTTGGCCGAGGCGCTCGGCATCGATGCCCCCGCCGCCGCCGGTGAGCCCGTTCCGCCGTCTCGGCACCGGTCGCAGCTCGTCGACCCACAGCTGCGCTGCGAGCTGCGCCTGAGTGATGGCCGGGCGGTCGCCGCCGGCGGTCCGTCCGCCGATGTGAGCGACGCGCTCTGTGTCGACTTGGACCTTCATCAATACTCGTGGGGCGACGGGCTGATCGCGCCGTCGACGGCCCTCGCCACCCCGATCACAGTGCCGCGTGGCACCGGTGAGTTCATCCTCGTGGCCACGCCGAGTCCGGCCTCGCCGGTTCTCTTCGGCGCGATGATCACCGGTGAGGTCTTCGACCGGGTGCTGATCACCGTGTCGCGGGCGACTCCGGCCGGATCGGACGTCGACTTCCTGTGCGTCGAGCTGAGCGACGCGATGGTCTGCGGTTTCCGGGAGTTCGGCGTCGGCACGGCGGCAATCCTGGAGACGATCACGCTGACCTATACGCAGTTGCGCTACGTCTACTACCCGCAGAACACGGATGGCTCCTACGGCGTACCCGCGATGGGAAGGTGGAGTCGGAAGACATCCTGAGAGCGCGCGGCGTGTCTGATTTTTCGATCCGGCGATCGATCGGGTAGAGTTCATCGTTGGTCCGGGCGGTGATCCCGCGCGGGCTGCAGTGGGGTATGGGGTAATTGGCAGCCCAAATGATTCTGATTCATTTAGTCTAGGTTCGAGTCCTGGTACCCCAGCGCAAGCTGGTTCAGCGCGCAAGATAATGTTTCAACTCCTGGCCCCGTCGTCTAGCGGCCCAGGACGCCGCCCTCTCACGGCGGTAGCGTGGGTTCGAATCCCATCGGGGCTACGTCTCAACTGCACTCTCCAACTTCGGTTGGAGGGTGCAGTTTGTCTATCCGGAGCAATTCAGCGGATAACTTCGAGGATCGGGGCTGCATGCTCAGCGACAGGATCGTTCAGGCCGGCGACGGCACCTTCCTGGTGACCGGGACGCACACCAACTGGGTCATTCTCGCCGACGGCGATGACGTCACACTGATCGACGCCGGCTACCCGGGCGACTACAACACGCTGCTCGCCTCCCTGGACGCGCTCGGGCATCGCCCCCAGAGCGTCCGGGCCGTGCTGGTCACGCACGCGCATGTCGACCACATCGGCTCGCTGCCGCGGCTCACCCGTACCTATGCGACGCCGGTCCTCCTCCATCCGGCCGAGGTCGCCCACGCCAAACGCGAGTACCTCCAGCAGTGCGGGCCACTGGCGATCGCCACCAACATCTGGCGCCCCGGACTCCTCGGCTGGACCCGGGACATCCTCGCCGCCGGGGCGACCAGCGACATCGGACTTCCCACCGCGACGCCCTTTGCCGGGGTGGCCGGGGAACCGCTCGATCTCCCAGGTGCGCCGGTTCCGATCGCCACCCCCGGGCACACCAGCGGACACTGTGCCTACCTACTGCCCGGCGTCGGCGCGGTGGCAACCGGGGACACGCTGGTCACTGCGCACCCCACGTCTCGCGTCGACGGACCGCAGCTACTGCTGCCGATGTTCAACCACGATGAGGCCACCACCGTCGCGACGCTGGACCGGCTGGCCGAACTGGAGGCGGACACCCTCCTTCCCGGGCATGGCCCGCTCTGGCGTGGCTCCATGCACACCGCCACCGACACCGCTCGCCGCCGGGGCTGACGAACTCTCGAACCAGCCGCTCAATCGATCTGCGCCGGGCGGGGGCAGAATGAGAGGAACCGGCGCTGAACTCTCCGCCGACCCGCTATTCCGAGAAGGTGCTCACGTGACACTGCCAGCGGCTACCCCCACCGGCCTGTTCATCGACGGCAAGTTCGTCGATGGCTCGTCGGGAAGCTTCGACGTGTTGAATCCCTCCACCGGCGAACGCCTGACCAGTGTCGCCCGGGCCGGACTCGACGACCTGCAGTTGGCCATCACCGCCGCTGACTCGGCCTTCGCCGACTGGGCCGCGACCGCGCCCCGGGAGCGTTCGGAGATCCTGCGCCGAACGTTCGAGCTGATGATCGAGCGGCGCGAGGACCTGGCCTATCTGATGAGCCTGGAGATGGGTAAGTCACTGACCGACGCCCGCGGCGAGGTGGCCTACGCGGCCGAGTTCTTCCGCTGGTTCAGCGAGGAGGCGGTTCGCATCGACGGGGCTCTGCGGATGGCGCCGGCCGGGACGAACCGGATTCTCACCTTCCGCAAGCCGGTCGGTGTGGCGTTGCTGCTGACCCCGTGGAACTTCCCGGCCGCGATGGCCACCCGCAAACTCGCCCCGGCGCTGGCGGCCGGCTGCACAGTGGTACTCAAGCCGGCCGAGGACACCCCGCTCACGGCGCTGGTACTGGCCCAGCTGATGGCCGACGCCGGGCTGCCGGCCGGAGTCGTCAACGTCGTGACCACCGATCGCCCCGGTGAGTTGGTCACAGCCGCGCTGGCCGACACCCGCATCCGCAAGCTCTCCTTCACCGGGTCGACCGGGGTCGGTCGAACGCTGCTGGCCCAGGCCGCCGAGCGGGTGGTGAACACATCCATGGAGCTGGGCGGCAACGACCCGTTCATCGTGTTGGACGACGCCGACCTCGACGACGCGGTAGCCGGGGCGATGCTGGCCAAGATGCGCAACGGGGGCCAGGCCTGCACCGCGGCCAACCGTTTCCTCGTGCAGGAGTCGGTCGTCGAGGAGTTCGGCGCCAAGCTGGCCGCCGCGATGGGCGCGCTGCGGGTCGGCGCCGGAACCGACGAGCAGACGCAACTCGGCCCGATGGTCAACGCCCGAGCCGTCACCGGGATCGCGGCGAAGGTGGCCGACTCGGTCGCCGCCGGCGCCACTGCGGTTATCGGCGGCGAAGCGGCGGAGGGGCCGGGCTTCTTCTATCCGGCGACGGTACTGACCGGCGTGCCGCGCGATAGTGCCGTCGCACGAGACGAGATCTTCGGGCCGGTGGCGCCGATCATCAGCGTTCGTGACGACGAGGACGCGCTGGCCCTGGCCAATGACACCGAGATGGGACTGACCGGTTACATCTACACCACCAATCTGGCTCGCGGACTGCGGATGAGCGAGCGGCTCGAGGTCGGGATGATCGGTCTCAACCGCGGCATCGTCTCCGATCCGGCAGCGCCGTTCGGTGGGCTGAAGCAGTCTGGGCTCGGGCGTGAGGGTGGCTACGAAGGAATCGATGAGTACCTCGAGACGAAGTACGTCTCGACCAACTGGTGACCCGCCGGTGACCAGCCGGCCGGCAACTGAGCAGCATCTGCGTGACCTCGTCCAGCTACGTCGCGTCCGCGACCGGATGGACCGTGAATACGCTCAGCCGCTGGACGTCGAGGCGCTGGCTCGCGGCGTGCATATGTCGGCCGGCCATCTGAGCCGCGAGTTCCGCCTCGCCTATGGGGAATCTCCTTACTCCTATCTGATGACCCGGCGTATCGAACGGGCAATGGCCCTGCTGCGTCAGGGTGATCTCACCGTCACCGAAGTCTGCTTCGCGGTGGGGTGTTCGTCGCTGGGCACCTTCAGCACCCGATTCACCGAACTGGTGGGAATGCCCCCAAGCGCCTACCGGCGGCAGGCCGCGCACTCGAGCGCCGAGATGCCCCCGTGTGTGGTGAAGCAGGTGACCAGACCGATCAGGAATCAAGAAGCGCGGGCGCGGACGGCGCAACTAGCCTGATGAGCATGGACATCAACATTCACTCGGCATTTCTGCCGCACAACGACGCCGACGCCTCACTCGCCTTCTACCGCGATGCCCTCGGTTTCGAGGTTCGCAAGGACGTCGAGTACGGGGGAGTGCACTGGATTACGGTCGGGCCTGTGGAGCAACCCGAGACTTCGATCGTGCTCTTCCCGCCGGGGATGGATCCCGGTATCACCGACGACGAGCGCCGCACGATTGCCGAGATGATGGCCAAGGGGACTTTCGCCATCATCACGTTGGCCACCAAGGACCTCGATGGCACCTTCAACCGACTGCAGGCCAGCGACGCCGAGGTGGTGCAGGAACCGACCCAGCAGCCCTACGGCGTGCGTGACTGCGCCTTCCGCGACCCGGCCGGCAACCTGATCCGCATCAACGAGCTCGCTTAGCCGGCGGCGCTAGAGACACCGGCGGGGAGGCGTGACAGGCTGATAGCAGCAGATCTGCGGAGGGAAATCAATCTTGGCCACGACCAGGGGGACGCATGCGGCCGACGCCCACGACCTGATCCGGGTGCACGGAGCGCGCGTGAACAACCTCAAGGATGTCAGCATCGAGATCCCGAAGCGGAGGCTGACCGCCTTCACCGGTGTCTCCGGTTCGGGCAAGAGCTCATTGGTCTTCGGGACCATCGCCGCCGAGTCCCAGCGATTGATCAACGAGACCTACAGCGCATTTGTGCAGGGATTCATGCCGACTCAGGCCCGTCCCGACGTGGACGTGCTGGAGGGGTTGACGACCGCGATCATCGTCGATCAGGAGCGGATGGGATCTGATCCTCGCTCCACGGTCGGCACGGCGACCGATGCCAACGCGATGCTGCGCATCCTCTTCAGCCGGCTCGGTGAGCCACACATCGGCTCTCCGCAGGCATTCTCCTTCAACGTCGCGTCGATCAGCGGCGCCGGGGCGGTAACCGTTGAGCGCGCTGGGCGCACGACGAAGGAGCGGCGCAGTTTCAGCGTCCTGGGAGGCATGTGCCCGCGCTGCGAGGGACGCGGCTCGGTGAACGACGTCGACCTGACCCAGCTGTACGACGAGACCAAATCGATCAACGACGGTGCGCTCACCATCCCCGGCTACAGCGTCGACGGCTGGTACGGGCGGATCTTCAGCGGCTGCGGCTTCTTCGATCCGCAGAAGCCGATCAACAAGTTCACCAAGCGCGAACTGAACGATCTGCTCTACAAGGAACCGACGAAGATCAAGGTCGACAACATCAACCTCACCTACGAGGGGCTGATCCCGCGCATCCAGAAGTCGATGCTCTCCAAGGACATCGACGGGTTGCAGCCGCACATCCGAGCCTTCGTCGAACGTGCGGTGACCTTCACGATCTGTCCCGATTGCCACGGCACCCGGCTCGGCGAGGAGGCCCGCTCGTCGAAGATCAAGCAGATCAACATCGCCGACGCCTGTGCCATGCAGATCACCGACCTGGCCGAGTGGGTTCGGGAGTTGGATGACCAGTCGGTGGCACCGTTGCTGGTCGCGCTGCGAGAGAACCTCGATTCATTCGTGGAGATCGGCCTGGGCTATCTCTCGCTCGAGCGCCCGTCGGGGACGCTCTCCGGTGGAGAGGGTCAGCGGGTGAAGATGATTCGCCAGCTCGGGTCGTCGCTCACCGACGTGACCTACGTCTTCGACGAGCCCACCATCGGTCTGCATCCGCACGACATCCAGCGGATGAACGAACTGCTGCTGCAACTACGGGACAAGGGCAACACCGTGTTGGTGGTGGAGCACAAGCCGGAGGCGATCGCGATCGCCGATCATGTGGTGGACCTGGGGCCGGGAGCGGGTGCCGCCGGTGGCGAGGTGGTCTTCGAGGGCAGCGTCGAGGGGCTGCGAACCAGCGACACGGTCACCGGGCGGCACCTCGACGACCGGGCGTCGTTGAAGTCATCGGTGCGGACGCCGAAGGGGACCCTGCCGGTACGTGGCGCCAACACCCACAATCTGCGCAACGTCGACGTCGACATTCCGCTGGGAGTGCTGGTCGTTCTCACCGGAGTCGCAGGCTCCGGGAAGAGCTCGCTGATCAATGGTTCGGTCTCCGGACGTGACGGCGTGGTCACCGTCGACCAGACCGCGATCAAGGGCTCCCGGCGTAGCAACCCGGCGACGTACACCGGACTGCTGGAGCCGATCCGCAAGGCATTCGCCAAGGCGAACGGGGTGAAGCCCGCCCTCTTCAGCTCCAACTCCGAGGGCGCCTGTCCGAACTGCAACGGCGCGGGGGTGATCTACACCGACCTCGGCATGATGGCCGGTGTCGCCGTGACCTGCGAGCAGTGCGAAGGGAAGCGATTCCAGGCTGATGTACTGGAGTACAAGCTCGGCGGTGCCAGCGGTCGCGACATCAGCGAAGTGCTCGCCATGTCGGTCGCGGAGGCAGCCGAGTTCTTCGGCGCCGGCACCGCCGGCACGCCGGCCGCCCACAAGATCCTGACCCGGTTGGTCGACGTGGGGCTCGGGTATCTGCGCATCGGGCAGCCGCTGCCGACCCTCTCCGGCGGAGAGCGTCAGCGCCTGAAGCTGGCGACCCAGATGGCTGAGAAGGGCGATGTCTACATCCTCGACGAGCCGACGACCGGGCTGCACCTGGCCGATGTGGAGAACCTGCTCGGCCTGCTCGATCGGCTGGTCGAGTCCGGGAAGTCGGTGATCGTCATCGAGCACCACCAAGCCGTCATGGCGCACGCGGACTGGCTCATCGATCTCGGTCCCGGGGCCGGCCACGACGGCGGGCAGATCGTCTTCGAGGGGACGCCGGCTGAGATCGTCACCGCGCGTTCGACGCTGACCGGCAAGCATCTGGCCGAGTACGTCGCACCGTCGGTGCAATCAAGCGTCCGATGATCGGATAGTGCTACTACTTCAGGTCTCCACGGACGAATAGCAGCCAACCCGGGATCAGGAGCACCAGCAGCCACACGACGATGCCGAGGATGGCGACGCCGGCGGAGTGATGGGTCTGCCCGACGTCGGAGATGTGGTTGCTGAGGTCCTGGGTAAGGGAATCGAAGGTGAGGTGCCCGACGCCGGGGACGAAGCCGAGCAGGCCGTCCAGTACGAAGACGAAGGCCGCCGCGAGTGCGATGCCACCCCCCATGGATCGGGTCAGCAAGGCGAAGGCGAAGCCTACGACGACGGTCGCGACGCCGGTCGGGACCGTGCCGAACATCGCGCGAGCCAGGTCGCCCCGATCGACGGTGACTCCGGCGCGCGAAGAGGCGAGATCGGCCAGGCCGCCTGACGTGGCCGCCGCGGCCACGCAGAGCACCAGGGCGACCAGCACGACCAGCGACAGCTTCGCTACGAGGACTTTGGATCGATTCGACTGCGCGGTCAGCGTCCGTTGCAGCGTTCCGGACGCGAATTCGACGGCCACGATCCAGACTCCGAGGACGATGATCGGAAGGCTGCCCGCGAACTCGAGCGCGACCGACGAGGCGTTGACGTAACTGCTGGCATGGGTGGGAGCCGCGATGAACAGGCCGGCACCGGTGGCAATACAGATCGCGAGTATTCCGGCGGCCAAGAGCCGGGGAGTGGGCAGGAAACGCAGCTTTGCGATCTCGGCGTTCATGCGGCCGCCTCCCCGGTGAGCCGCAGGAATGCTTCCTCAAGTGTTGCGTGATGAGTCTCCAGCCCTCGCAGGTACACACCAACGTCGGCCAGGGCTTTGGTGACGGTCGCGGGATCCTGCAGCACCGACGGCACGTGGATTCGCCCACTTGCCTCGGCGCGAAGGCCAGTCAGCCCGAGCGCCTGCAGCGCCTGCAGGGCGATCCCGGTCTCATCCGGATGCACGTCGACGGTCAATTCGTGGTGCCCTCCCGCCGCGATGATCTCGGCGATCGGGCCCTGAGTGAGCAGCTGGCCCTGCCGGAGCACGACGACGTAATCGCAGGACTTCTCGACCTCTTCCAGCCGATGGGTGCAGACGAGGGCGGTGGCGCCGCGGGACGGCAGATCGCGGACGATATTGCGGATCTCGACCGCGCCGGCCGGATCGAGTCCGTTGGTCGGTTCGTCGAGAACGATGATGCCCGGCTCACCGATCATCGCCAGTGCCAGCCCGACCCGTTGGCGCATGCCTAGGGAGAAGCCTCCGACCTTGTCTTCGGCCCGCTCGGCCAGGCCCACCCGATCGAGCATGTTGCGAACAGCAGTCTCATCGTGACCGACGCCGAGGGCGGCGGCGCGAATCTGCAGGTTCTGCATGGCGGTCGCGTTCTTGTACAGCGGCGGAGCTTCGATGATCGAGCCCACCCTCCGCACGGCGGCGCTGTACCCGGAGGTGCCGGGCTCGTGGCCCATCAGCCGGACTCGTCCTCCGTTGGCCCGCTGCAACCCGAGCAGCACCCGCATGGCGGTCGATTTGCCCGCGCCGTTCGGTCCGAGCAGTCCGACCACCGACCCCTGAGGCACGTCGAAGGTGAGGTCCTGCAAGACGGTTCGCGAACCGAACTTCTTGGTGATCGCCTCGAACTCAATTGGATGCGGCAAGTCGCTATCTCCTCTATGGCGTTCAGGCGTTCAGGCGTTCAGGCGTTCAGACGTTCAGGCGTTCAGACGATCCGGCATTGGCCGGCGGTCACGTACGGCGGTGCGGCATCAGACGTCGTAAGCGCTGCCGATGTCGGCAACGCTTACATTCCCAGCCTGCCAGATGAGCCGTCGGTGCGCCAGAAGCTTCGCCGCAAGGGCCGGAGAGTGGGTCAGCCGGATAGCGTGGAGGTGATGCGACGTCCTCCGGCGATCAGCATCGGCGCAAAACGCTGCCCGGGTGCACGCCCCAGGCGCTCGATCGGACCGGAGATCGACAGGGCTGCAATCACGCCGCCGTCCGGCCCGCGGACCGGGGCCGATACCGAGGCGACGCCGGCTTCCCGCTGCGCCACCGACTGGGCCCATCCCCGACGCCGTACGTCTAGCAGATTGCGCTCAGTGAACTCGGCCTCGGTCAGCAGGTCTTTCAGCAGCGCGGCGTCCTCGAGCCAGGCGCAGAGCACCTGACCGCCGGACCCAGCGGTGAGGGGTAGTTGCGACCCCACCGGCACGGTCGTTCGCAGCCCGGTGGCCCGCTCAGCGGCGGCGACGCAGACCCGGGCGCGCCCGTCGCGCCGGTAGAGCTGGGCGCTCTCGCCACATTCGTCGCGCACCCAGGCCAGCACCGGGGCGGCAGCGACCAGGAGGGGATCGGGAAGCGCGGCCGCGAGCTCAGCAACGCGCGAACCGAGCACGAAGCGGCCCTCGCTGTCGCGACCGAGCAGGCCGTGGATCTCCAGCGCGACCGCCAGCCGATGGGCGGTGGCGCGGGGGAGCTCAGTCGTCGTGACCAGCTCGGCCAGCGACTGCGGCGCGGCGGCCGAGGCGTCCAGAATGGCAACCGCTTTGTCGATCACGCCGATGCCGCTATGCTGTCTCATAGCACGATACTAGAGTCTCAAATAATGAGATAGCAAGTCATCGACGAGATGTCATGAAGGGTTCGCTGTGGGTAAGACATTGGCAGAGAAGTTGTGGGATTCGCACGTCGTTCGCAGTGCCGCCGGCGAGCCGGATCTGCTCTATATCGACATGCACCTCGTGCATGAGGTCACCAGCCCGCAGGCCTTCGACGGTCTCCGCCTGGCTGGTCGGCCGGTGCACCGTCCCGATCTGACGCTGGCCACCGAGGACCACAATGTCCCGACGCAGAACATCGATCAGCCCATCGCTGATCTGACCAGTCGCACGCAGGTCGACACGCTGCGCCGCAACTGCGAAGAGTTCGGGGTCCGGCTCTATCCGATGGGCAACGTGGAGCAGGGCATCGTCCACGTCATCGGCCCGCAGCTCGGGATCACCCAGCCCGGTATGACGATTGTCTGCGGCGACTCGCACACCTCCACCCACGGCGCCTTCGGTGCGCTGGCCTTCGGCATCGGTACCAGCCAGGTCGAGCACGTGCTCGCCACACAGACCCTGCCGCTGGATCGTCCGAAGACGATGGCCGTCACCGTCAATGGCGAGTTGCCCCCCGGCGTCACCGCAAAAGACGTGATTCTGGCGGTCATCGCAAAGACCGGCACCGGTGGCGGCGCCGGCTACATGGTCGAGTACCGCGGCAGCACCTTCGAGGCGATGTCGATGGAGGCGCGGATGACCGTCTGCAACATGAGCATCGAGTGGGGTGCTCGGGCCGGCATGATCGCCCCGGACGAGACCACCTTCGAGTACCTGAAGGGACGCCCGCACGCGCCTTCTGAGCAGGATTGGGACGCGGCCGTCGAGTACTGGACGAGCCTGCGCACCGACCCGGACGCCGAGTTCGACGCCGAGGTGGTGCTGGATGCCGCGACGCTTTCTCCGTTCGTGACCTGGGGGACCAACCCGGGCCAGGGCGCGCCCCTCGGCTCAGCGGTCCCCGACCCGGAGAGCTTCGAGGACGAGTCCGACCGGGTCGCCGCGGCCAATGCGCTCACCTACATGGGATTGGTCGCCGGCACGCCGCTGCGCCAGATCAAGGTCGACACGGTCTTCGTCGGTTCCTGCACGAACGGGCGGATCGAGGATCTACGAGCGGTAGTCGACGTGATCCGCGGCAAGCGTATCGCCGACGGCGTCCGCATGCTGGTGGTGCCCGGCTCGATGCGGGTCAAGGCGCAGGCCGAGCAGGAGGGACTGGACTCCGTCTTCACCGAGTTCGGTGCCGAGTGGCGTCAGGCCGGATGCTCCATGTGTCTCGGCATGAACCCCGACCAGTTGGCCCCGGGAGAGCGCAGCGCATCCACCTCCAACCGCAACTTCGAAGGTCGCCAGGGCAAGGGCGGGCGTACACACCTCGTCTCGCCACTGGTCGCCGCCGCGACCGCCATCACCGGCCATCTGGCCAGCCCGGCCGACCTGTAAGGGAGATTCGTCATGGAAAAGTTCACTGTGCACACCGGCCGCGCCATCCCGCTGCGCCGCAGCAACGTAGACACCGACCAGATCATTCCGGCGGTGTACCTCAAACGAGTAACCCGCTCGGGCTTTGAAGACGGCCTTTTCAATGCCTGGCGCACGAACGAGCCTGATTTTGTCCTCAACCAGCCGCAGTATGCGGGCGCCTCGATTCTGGTCGCCGGGCCTGACTTCGGTACCGGTTCCTCACGTGAGCACGCCGTCTGGGCGCTCACCGACTACGGGTTCAAGGCGGTCATCTCGCCGCGATTCGCCGATATCTTCCGCGGGAACTCCCTGAAGGCCGGCCTGCTCACCGTTGAACTCGCCGAGAAGATCGTGCAGCGTCTCTTCGACGATATCGAAGCCGATCCGACGACCCAGGTCACCGTTGATCTGGTCGAGCGGCAGGTCCGCTGGGCCGGTGAAGTTCATGATTTCGACCTCGACGACTACACCCGCTGGCGGTTGCTGGAGGGTCTGGACGACATCGGTCTCACGCTGCGGCAGGTTGATTCCATCGCAACCTATGAATCAGCCCGTAAACCATGGCTTCCGACCGTCGTGTAACGACATTTGCCTTATTTAATATAGGGATTAGACGCCAATATTCGGAATTCAAAGCCTCCTGAGCGCCAAACCCATTCTCAAGAATTTGCAGAAATGTGCCGACGACACGCCGGATTTCGTTGGTGATTGCCGATTCTCGTCATACGGTTTGCGGTAAGTCGGCCACGGTGGCCGAGCGAACCGGTCCCAGGAGGACACGTGCCAAACAAGGCTCAATTCATCGAGGTCCTCGCCGACCGCTTCGACGGAGACAAGAAGCGCGCGGCGACGGCACTCGATGCAGTCATCGACACTGTTTATTTCCACGTCGCAAAGGGCGAGAAGGTCGCCCTCACGGGCTTCGGCATCTTCGAGAAGCGTGACCGCGCTGCTCGAATCGCCCGTAACCCCGCCACTGGCGCAGCGGTGAAGGTGAAGAAGACCTCGGTGCCCGGCTTCCGTCCGGGCGCGGAGTTCCGTGCCATCACCAGTGGCGCTCGTAAGCTGCCGAAGCCTCCGGCGAAGGCCCCGGCCAAGAAGGTCGCCGCCGCCCCGGCCAAGAAGGCCGCGGCTCCGGTGAAGAAGGCGGCTCCGGCTAAGAAGGTCGCCGCTCCCGCCAAGAAGGCGGCTCCGGCCAAGAAGGTCGCCGCTCCGGCCAAGAAGGCGGCTCCGGCCAAGAAGGCTGTGGCCGCCAAGAAGGTCGCCGCCCCGATCAAGAAGGTCGCGCCCGCGAAGAAGGCGGCTCCGGCCAAGAAGGCTCCGGCTAAGAAGGCCCCCGCCAAGAAGGCTCCGGCCAAGCGCGCTCGCTAGTCAGTAGCACTCACCAAAGCGGGGCCACATCCTCTCGGATGTGGCTCCGCTTTGGTGTGTCGCGCAACTAACTCACTCCGCTAGCTGGCCGCCTTGGGGTAATACTCGACCGAGGCGATCTGCCCGTCGGTGAAGCAGAGCACCCAGGCCGCGCCCTTGCGGGTGGCCAGCGAATCCGGTTCGTTGACCAGTTCCAGGTCAGCGAGCAGACCCGGGATCGCTCCGCCCTGACTGCAGATGACGGTCGCGCCACCACTGCTTCCCAATTCCAGCAGGGCCTTGAGGCTCTGCCTGGGCGTATCGAAGTAGCCCTCGTCGGTGAACTCCTCACCCAGTTCCACGGGGAGACCGGTTGCCTTGGCCAATGGGGCGACGGTCTGTTCGCAGCGGGTCCGATCGGCGCTGAGGATGCGCTCCGGTGCAAAGTACGAGCCGAAAGCGGCCAGCCGAAGCGCCTGGGCGCGCCCGGCCTGCTCGAGTGGGCGGAGTTCGTCGCGGCCGGTCCAGGCCGAGCGTTTGCCCGCCTTGGCATGCCGAATCAGGACGACCACGGAGTCAGTCAGCGGATGACGGGTAAATGTCTCCAGGACTTGCCGGTCGAGCTCGTAGGTCAGCCTGGCCTTGGCCTCCTCCGGAGAGAGCCAGACGAGACGGTCCACCTCCGCGGACGGGCTGAAATCGCCCTCCAGGTAGCGCATCCCCCAGTAGTCGACCTCCTTCGGCCCGCGCGGTAGGGCGTAGTGAACCTGCTGAAGGTGCCGGTCTACCGCCACTTGGGCGCCGATCTCCTCGCGGACCTCGCGAACTGCGGCGTCCAGCGGCGACTCGCCCGCTTCGATCTTTCCCTTGGGCAACGACCAGTCGTCATAACGCTGACGATGGATGACGGCGATCTCCAACTCGCTCGCGGCGTGCCGGGCCGACCGCCCGCCGCCGTCGCGGCGCCAGACCACACCACCGGCGGCCCGGACGAGACCAGTGTTGGACAGCGAACTCACGGCTACTCGCCTCGGCTACCCAGCTCGCGCATCAACCCCTGTTGATAGTCCAGTTGCCTCGACCCGCCGGCCCGCACCCAACGGCCGTCGGGCTGCAGTTCCCAGGACGCGGTGTCGGGCGCGAAGGCGGCGTCCAGGCAGCGGCGCAGATGGGTCGTGGCCGTCTTGTCGGTGACCCGGCAGAGAACCTCCACCCGTCGATCGAGATTGCGATGCATGAGGTCAGCCGAACCGATCCAATACTGCGGCTCGCCACCTCCGCCGCAGTAGAAGATGCGCGAGTGCTCCAGGAAGCGCCCCAGGATCGACCGCGCGGTGATGTTCTCGCTCAGCCCGGGCACCCCCGCCTTGATCGTGCAGAAGGTGCGAACCAGCAGCTCGACCTTCACCCCGGCCTGCGAGGCGCGGTAGAGGGCATCGATGGTCTGCTCATCGACGAGATGGTTGGTCTTGATCTGGATGTGGCCGCCACGACCGGCGCGCTGGTGCTCGATCTCGGCCTCGATGCGTTCGATGATGCCCGACCGCAGACCCTGCGGGGCGACCAGCAACGAGCGGTACTCCGTCTGACGGGAGTAACCGGTGAGCACGTTGAAGAGGTCGGTGATGTCGGCGCAGATCGTCTCGTCGGCGGTGAAGAAGCCCAGATCCTCATACATCCGGGCCGTCTTCGGGTTGTAGTTGCCGGTGCCGATGTGCGCGTAACGGCGCAACGCCCTCCCCTCTTGGCGGACCACCAGCGCGGTCTTGCAATGAGTTTTGAGGCCGACCAGACCGTAGACGACGTGGCAGCCCGCGCGCTCCAGTGCTCGGGCCCACTTGATGTTGGCCTGCTCGTCGAAGCGAGCCTTGATCTCGACCAGTGCCACCACCTGCTTGCCGGCCTCGGCTGCGTCGATGAGCGCGTCGACGATCGGTGAGTCACCGGAGGTGCGGTACAGGGTCTGCTTGATGGCAAGCACGTGCGGATCGGCGGCGGCCTGCTCGATGAAGCGCTGCACGCTGGTGGCGAAGGATTCGTAGGGCATGTGCACCAGCACGTCACCCTCGCGCAGCGTCGCGAAGACCGACTTCGGACTCTCACCTTCGGCGAAGCGGGGGTGGGTCGCCGGAACGAACGGCTTGTCCTTCAACGCCGGCCGGTCCACGTCGTAGATCTGCCAGAGCGAGCTGAGGTCGAGCAGGCCGGGCACCTTGTGGACCTCGCTCAGCTCCACGTCGATCTCACTGATGAGCAGTGAGAGCACGTCCTCATCGATGTCCTCGGCCACCTCCAGCCGTACCGCCGGCCCGAAGCGCCGGCGCATCAGCTCGCGCTCCAGCGCCTGCAGCAGGTCTTCGTCGCGGTCCTCCTCGACCTCGACCTCGGCGTTGCGGGTGACCCGGAAGAGGTGGTGCTCGACCACCTCCATGCCCGGGAAGAGCATCGGCAGGTGGGTGGCGATGAGGTCTTCGAGCGGCAGGAACTCCGCCTCGGTCGCCGAGTGCGAGACGACCACGTAACGCGGCACGTTGTTCGGCACCTTTACCCGGGCGAACCGGTCGATGCTGCCGTCGGGATCACGCACCAGCACCGCGAGATTGAGCGACAGGCTGGAGATATAGGGGAACGGGTGCGCCGGGTCGACGGCCAGCGGCGTGAGGACCGGGAAGACGGTCGAGCGGAAGTAGTCGCTCATCCGTGCGCGCTGGGCCGCGTCCAGCGACTCCCAGCTGACGACCCGGATGCCCTCTTCGGCCAGGGCCGGCTGGATGTCGTCGCGGAAGCAACTGGCATGCCGGTGGGCCAGATCGCGGGTGCTCTCCGCCAGCCGCTCCAGCGTCTCGCGGGGGGAGAGGCCGTCGGCCGAGGTGACCTGCAGCCCCATCGCCGCGCGACGTTTGAGACCGGCGATACGCACCATGTAGAACTCGTCCAGGTTGCTGGCGAAGATGGCCAGGAACTTCATCCGCTCCAGCAGTCGCTGGCGGTGATCCTCGGCCAGGGCGAGCACTCGGGCGTTGAACGCCAGCCAGGAGAGCTCCCGATTGCTGAAGCGGTCGGCCGGCAGGTCGAGATCGCCCGCGGTGTCCTCGAACGGCTCGAAATCGCTGTCCGGAACGAGGTCTTGGGGGTCGATGGTGCTCAGGTCGGTCGAGAGTTTGCTCTGTGCCTCAGGGGAGCTCATCGGTCAATCATGCCGCGTGGAGGTTAACGAGGGTATTCCCCGCGCCGCCAGAAGTGTGCGGGTTCGCTCCCCCAGCCCCAGCTCGGCCGCCAACCGCAGGTCGTCGGGGGTGTCGACGTCGCAGCGCAGCCGATCATCAGCGCTGAGTCTGGTCATCGTCTCGGCGTGCCGCGACGCCGAACCGGGACCGAACGACGGGCTGAACACTTCGCCCGCCAGCACACTGACCAATGTCGTCCCGCGGCCGTCGAGGTCGGCGACGAAGCCGCGGGGAGTGGTGGCGGCCAAGCGCAGGGCATCGTGCAGATCGGTCGGACGCAGTGCGGCGAGGTCGGCCACCATCACGGCGACGGGCTCCGCGGGCGCCCGCTGCCGCACCGCCGCGACGGCCTCGCTGAAGGCGGCGTTGAGGCCGGGCTCCTGCTGGACGAGGTCGACGCCATCGCCTGGCGCATCACTGACCACGAAGATCCCGCTGACGCCGGTCGCACCGCGGATCGCCTGCAGCGTGTCACTGCGGATGGCCGATACCAATTGCAGATGGGCCTGCGAGGTGGCGCTCGCCGGACGCAGTCTCGACTTGGCCTCCTGAATGGACCTGAGCGCGACGACAACGGTCCAGTTCACGATTGCGGAGTCCCGGCTAGCGCGGTGATCCGATCGTGCACGAAGCGCAGCTTGGTGAGGACCTGAGGGGCGAGCACGAACGGGTAGAGATCGGACTCGCCCATGCTGCGGTTGATGGCGTTCAGAGCGAAGGTCATGGGCAACCAACTGCTGATGAGGTTGTCGAAGGAGACGCCGCGCCGCTCCGGATCGGCGGCCACCGGTGTGTTGTAAGAGGTGGCTAGATCCAGCGGTGGCCCGTCGACGCGGACCCGATAGCTGGCCATCGTCTCGATGGTGTCGCGGATGTGCAGGTAATGGGCGAACGTCTCGGCCCAGTCCTCCCAAGGATGCGACGAGGCGTACTTGCTGACGTATCGGTTGGCCCAGCCGGTGTCGTTCGGGCGCCCGTCGTAGTGCTGCCCGAGAGCGGCGGAGTAGTCCAGCCGCTCGTCGCCGAAGAACTCGCGGAAACCGTTCAGCCAGTTGCTGCCGTCGATGAGGACGTCCCAGTACCAGTGCCCGACCTCGTGGCGCAGATGCCCCAGCAGGGTGCGATACGGCTCGGCGAGGCTAAGGCGCATCGCCGCCCGGTGCGAATCGTTCCCCTCGGCCAGGTCGATCGTTATCAGGCCGCTGTCGTGGCCGGTGATCACTGATCCCTGGGCGCTGGAGAGCAGATCGAAGGCCAACCCATGCGCCGGGTCCACCGAGCGTGGTGTGGTGGGCAGGCCGAGGACGTCGAGTTGATAGACCAACCTCCTCTTGGCCGTCTCGGCCGCGGCGAAGGTGAGCAGCCCGGCTGGATCGTCATTGGCCGGTCGGGTGCGGGTCAGCAGGCAGCCGGAGCAGAGCCCGTCGGGCGCCCCGTCGACAGCCAGCCAGTTGCAGCTGGCCAGGTCGAGGTTCGCACAGGGAAGTAGCACCGTCCCGTCGCCGCGGGTGTAACGAAGCCCCTGCGGGGTCGAGGTCTCGACCACGAGTTCGCTCTGCTCGCGATCGAAGCCCAGCGCCGACCCGCAGGTGACACAGAGGCTGTTCTCGAAGACGATCAGGGAACGGCAGTGGTCGCAGGAGAATGCGCGCACAGGGGGATCTCTCTCGTTGTCGTTCGACTGGCCGGCCGGCCGTCGATCAGCGTCCGGTCAGCGTCCGGTCAGCTGCCAGTCAGCGGCCATGTCAGCCCAGTGGGGTGACATCAACGCTAACCCGCATCGACGAGTTCTTGGCATCGGTCATGATGACCCCCTTCAGCGGTGGTACATCGCTGTAGTCGCGGCCGTGCGCGAGGATCAGGTAGCGGTGGTCCACAAACTGGTTGTTCGTCGGGTCGATGTCCACCCAGCCACTGCCCGGGAGCAGGACCGATGCCCAGGCGTGCGATGCGTCGGCCCCCTGCAGCTTCTGCTTCCCCGGTGGTGGCACGGTCTCCAGGTAGCCACTCACGTAGCGCGCGGCCAACCCCACCGAACGCAGGCAGCCGACGGCCAGATGGGCGAAGTCCTGGCAGACACCCGAACGATTGGCCAGCACCTCGGTGAGCGTGCTGCGCACCGTGGTCGAGCCGCTCTTGTACTTGAAGTCGTGGTAGATCCGCGAGGTGAGGTCGGCGATGGCCTCGCCGAACGGCCGCCCCGGCGTGAAGATCGCCCCGGCGTATTGGCTGACGTCGCCTGCGGTCGCGATCTGACGGGAGGGGAGCAGGTACTGGCGGGCTGGATCGTTGCCGGCCAACCCGTCCCGGGCCTGCTCCCAGCTGACGCCGTTCAGCGTCGTGACGTCTACCGCCGGGCGGCTGATCTCCAGCACACACCGCGACGTCACGTTCAGGATGGTGTGGGCTTCGCGGACGACGAAATAGGACGAGCGATTGCCGAAGAAGTCGACATGTTCGCGGGTCTCGGCCGGCTCGGGCGAGACGACCAGGTCGGCCGAGAGAACGGCCTGCCCGGTGAGATCGTGGGGGAGCAGATGGGCGCGCCCGTAGCTGGCCGTCACCTCGTCGTCGTAGGTGTAGGTCGTGGTGTGCGTCAGGCTGTACCTCACTTCGTCGCCCCCATCCGCGCGTCGCTCATGCTGACCCCAGCATCACGAATGGGTTGAGCGGGACCAGTGCCGCCGGTGGCACGAAGTGACTGCTCGCGATCGTCGTATTGAGTTCGCCCAGCGCCTGACGCAGCGGGTCGAGCACGCCGGCCAGGGCCTCGCGCCGCCCGTGCGAGGCCACAGCCAGCGCCGCGGGGTCGCTCTCGTGCAGCCGGGCGGCAATGTCCAGCACCTGACGCTTCAGTGACTCGCCCGACGGGCCGAGGCGGCTGATGTCGTTGCTGATGTGGTCGAGTTGATAGGCCACCGAGCGGGGATTCTCCCGGTCGATGAGCAGCAGGCTGAGCACGGTCTCCGCTCCGGCACCGGCGGTGAAGCGGCGACGGTGGGTGATGAGGCTGTCGGCCGCGATCAGGGTCGACTCCATGATCAGCGCCTCGGCTTCGACGTCGTGGGCCTGGCTGAGGTTCGCGCTGAGCAACTCCGAGATCCCGATCGCCCGCTCCAGACGACGTCCCAGGTCCAGGTAGGCCCAACCGTCATCGCGGACCATGTTCTCGGCGACGACACCGGAGAAGGCCAGTAGTGAGGAGAGCACTGAGGCCAGCGCCGGGGTGATGTCGTTGGCCGCCGCCCAGCCACGCGTGGCGGCCTGGAACGGGGCGAGGGTGCGGTCCAGACCGCCAAGCACCAGCCAGGTGTCACTGGAGAGCTGGTCGCGCACCGCATTGGCCAGCTCGCGCAGGCGCCGCACGTCGTGGGCGATGGTGCCGGGTCGCAACTCGTCGCCGAGCAGCGAGAGGAGCTCATCGCGCGGCTTGGTCAGCCGGGCGGCTGCGCCGTCACCGATGAATCCCGGGTAGGTGGCGGTCACCGAAGTCACCGACTCCAGCAGCACGCGTAGACATCGGGTCAGCGCCGGATCGGCCGCCGCATGCACATCCCGCCAGCGGTCGTCGGTGACCCGCAACAGGCGGGCCACCTCCTCAGCCCGTTCCGCGTAGCGCCCGAGCCAGAAGAGATCGGCGGCAACTCGCGGTGAGACGGCGTTGCTGACTGCATCCGGGGTGAGCGGATCCGGAACGACCGCGAGGTCGGCCAGCTGAGCGCCGGGCGAGAGGACCCAGAGGTCCTTGCTGGTCGCCCCGTCGAGGTTGGAGACGATGTCGGCGTCGGCGGAGTTCGCGACGCGCACCAGGCCGCCCGGCATCACCCGGAACGTCGGCCCGTCACTGACGGCGAAGGTGCGCAGCAGGACCGGTCGCGGCTCGAGTCCGGCCCGCGTGACGGTCGGGGCGGAACTGAGACTCAGCGCCTCCTGGGCCACCCAGCTGTGTGGTTCGGACTCGATCCGCGCGGCCAGCTCGGCCCGTTGGTCGGCCGACAACAGCCAGCCCAACTTGCTGCTGCGGCCGACCAGCCGGGCGATCGGTTTGAAGACCAGCGACTCCATCTGGCTCAGTGCGTGCGCCCGGGCCACCGGGTCACCGCACCACCAGGTGCGGGCCGACTGCAGCCGCAGTGGTTCGCCGAGCAGCGCCTCGCAGATCGCGGGCAGGAAGCTGTACAGCCCCGGGTTCTCCAGCACGCCGGCGCCGAGGGGGTTGGCCACCGACACCGCGCCGAGGCGGCTGGCCTCGACCAGCCCGGGGACGCCGAGCTGGGAGTCCGGGCGAAGCTCCAGTGGATCGCAGAACCAGCTGTCGACCCGGCGCAGGATCACATCGATCGGTTCCGACCGTCCGGTGACCGATCGCTGCCACACGCGTCCGTCGCGGAAGACGAGGTCTGATCCTTCCACGAGCGGGAAGCCGAGCAGTGACGAGAGGTAGGCCTGATCGAAACCGGTCTCGCTGCCGGCCCCCGGCGTCAGCAGCACGACCCGTGGCGCCTCGTGCTGGGTGGGCGAGAGCCGCTGCAGGGACTGACGCATCGCCTGGAAGAACGGGCCGATTCGATGGATGTTGCTGGCCCGGTGCAGCCCGGTCATCGCCCGCGAGATGGCCCGGCGGTTCTCCATCGCGTAGCCGGCGCCGGATGGTGCCTGGGTTCGATCGGCCAGCACCCGCCAGGTGCCGTCGGCGTCGCGGGCCAGGTCGGTGGCGGCCAGGAAGAGTTGATGCGTTCCCCGCAGCCGGATCTGATCCACCTCACGCAGGAACCCGCTGTGGCCGAGTACCAACTCCGGCGGTACCAGGCCACGGGAGATCAGTTGACGAGCGCCGTACAGGTCCGAGAGCACCACATCGAGGAGCTCGGCTCGCTGGACCAGGCCCGGCTCGAGCGCGGCCCACTGCGCCTCATCGACGACCATCGGGACCGGGTCCAGGGACCACGCCTGATCGATCGGCGCTCCGTGCGCGCGGTAGGTGACGCCGTCGTCTTCCAGCAGGCGACGGACGGTGTCACTGCGTTCCCGCAGTCCCACCGGGCCGAGCACGTCCAGGAGTGCGCCGACCTCGCGCCATGGCGGGCGCACCGAGCGGTTCGGGGCGAGCATCTCGTCCCAGCGGGCGTCCGGCAGCGGGTAGTCGTCGACCACCGACCCAGTCGAACCGGGCAGCGTCAGTCCGGACAGTGCCGGAGAGGACCCCGGTTCGACTGCCGGTGCACTCACCCTGCTCCAAGTACTCGGCGCAGATCCATGGTGTACAGCATCTCACCGGGGTGGACCTTTGCCGCGCTAGCGGCGATCGCGTCGCGCTCGTCGCCGATACTCCCACCGAGCACGAAACGCGACGAGCGACGGGCCTCGGCCTCGTTCGCGTTCACCGGGAAACGGTCGTAGGAGCGCCCGCCGGGGTGCACGACGTGGAAGGTGCAGCTGCCGACCACATCGCCGGTCCACAGATCGATCACCTCGAAGATCAGCGGCGAATGGACGCCGATCGTCGGGTGCAGTCCAGACGGCGGAGCCCAGGCCTTGAACCGGACGCCCGCGACCAGCGCGCCGGTACCACCGGAGGCCGATGTCGGGGCCAGCGGGGCCAGCGGCAGCGGTGCCCCGTTGCAGGTGACCGAGTAGCGCCCGGGAGTGGCACCGGTGACCTCGACCTGGACCCGCTCGACCGAGGAGTCGACGTAACGAGCGGTGCCGCTGCCGGTGGCCTCCTCACCGAGTACGTGCCAGGGCTCGATGGCCGAACGCAGCTCCAGGTGAACGGGGCCGAGCTGGGCGGCGCCGAGCTGCGGGAAGCGGAACTCGACGAAGGGCGTCATCCAGTTGAGGTCGAACTCGATACCGTGGCTGTTCAGGTCCGCCACGACCTCGGCGATGTCGGCTGCGACGAAGGCGGGGAGCAGAAACCGGTCGTGCAACTGGGTTCCCCAGCGGACCAGGTCACCGCGGTACGGCTCGCGCCAGAAGCGGGCCACAAGGGCTCGCACCAGCAGCGCCTGCACCAGGGACATCTGCTCGTGTGGAGGCATCTCGAACCCGCGAAGCTCCAGCAACCCGAGGCGCCCCCGGGAGGAGTCGGGGCTGAATAACTTGTCGATGCAGAACTCGGCCCGGTGGGTGTTGCCGGTCAGGTCGGTGAGCAGGTGGCGCAGCGACCGGTCGACTGCCCACGGACGGGCGTCCGCACCGAGGCGGTCCAGTTCGGCGAAGGCGATCTCCAGCTCGTAGAGGTAGTCATGCCGGGCCTCATCCACGCGCGGCGCCTGGCTGGTCGGGCCGATGAACCGACCGGAGAAGAGGTAGGAAAGGGACGGATGGTGCTGCCAGAAGGTCAGCATGCTGATCAGTAGATCCGGCCGGCGCAGGATCGGGCTGTCGGCCGGCGTGGGGCCGCCGAGCGTGATGTGACTGCCGCCGCCGGTACCCGTGTAGGTGCCGTCGAGGGCGAATTTCTCGGTGCCCAGGCCGATCTCGTGGGCGGCTGTGTGCAGCGAGTGGTTGATCTCCACCAGCTCGTCCCAGGATGCCGCCGGCTGGACGTTCACCTCGATCACCCCGGGATCCGGGGTGACCGTCAGCGTGCGGGTACGGGGGTCACCGGGAAGGCCGTAGCCCTCGATGACGATCGGCACTCCGACGACCATCGCCGCGTCCTCGAGCACCCTCAGCAGCTCGACCGCGCTGTCGAAGTCGTCCAGCGGGGGGAGGAAGACGAAGAGGTGGCCGTCGCGGACCTCGACGGCCAGGGCGGTCGTCGGGGCGTCGGCGATCGGGGTGACGCTGGCCGGCGGCAGGTCGGCCTCCGGTGAGGGGAGGTCCCCGCTGGCCGAGAACGGGACATCCACCGGCCGCGGTGGCGGGCCCTCCCAGCTGATCGAGTTCAGCGGAAGGCGCAGGCCGACGGCCGATGTACCGGGGATGAGCACCAGATGCCCGCGTCGGGTCCGCCAGCGGGCGGTGGCCCAGGCATCACCGGTCTCGCTGCGATGCAGCGGGAGGACGTAGCCGGTCGGGTTCACAACCTCCCGGTCGAGCTCGGCGACGACGGCCCGGCGAGCATCGCGCGCGTCGCTGAGTTCCGGGTCGAGATCGAACTCGGGTGCTTCGTCGGCCGGCAGCTTGGCCTCGTCGGCCAGCATCTGCAGGCGGTCCTCGTAGGCCGGCAGCACGAAGTCGTCATCGATACCGACGCCACGGGCGCAGAGCAGCGCGAAACGGTGCGCTATCCCATTCGCCCGCTCCTCGTCGATAACGGCTTTGCCCCACGGGTCGTCCAGCAGGTCGGCGTCGCGCCACAGCGCGACGTCGTCCAGCCGCCAGGTGATCGCGATCTGCCAGCGCGGCAGCGGCTCGCCCGGATACCACTTGCCCTGGCCGTGGTGCAGCACCCCGGCGGGGGCGTAGTGCTGCTTCATCTTGGCCGCGAGTTCGGTGGCCAGCGTCCGCTTCTCCGGCCCGTCGGCGGCGATGCTCCACTGCTCGGACTCCATGTCTCGTACCGAGACGAAGGTCGGCTCGCCACCGATGGTGAGGCGTACGTCGTCGGCGGTCAGCTGAGCGTCCACCGCATGACCGACCGCCATGATGTCGTCCCACTGCCGGTCGGTGTAGGGCTTGGTGACCCGGGGATCCTCACGGATACGCCGTACCTCGTTGACGAACTCCATGGTGGTGATGCACGGGTCGACGGTGCCGGTTATCGGTGCCGATTGGGCCGGTGACGGGGTGGCCGAGAGCGGGATGTGCCCCTCACCGGCGAAGAGGCCGGAGGTCGCGTCCATCCCGACCCACCCCGCGCCCGGGAGGTAGACCTCGGCCCAGGCGTGCAGATCGGTGAAGTCTTCGGTGAGCGGCGCGACGCCGTCCGGGGAGTCGGGCACGTCCGGGGCGAGCTGGACGAGGTAGCCGGATACGAAGCGGGCGGCGAGGCCCACCTCACGAAGCGCCGAGACCAGCATCCAGGCGCTGTCGCGGCAGGAGCCGATCCCGAGATCCAAGGTCTGGTCCGGCGTCTGGACGCCGTGCTCCATTCGTACCGTGTAGGCGATCGACCCGGCGACCCGGGCATTCAGCGCGGCGAGAAACTGCACAATGCCGACCCCGTCGGCGTCGATCGGCGGAGCCTCGTCGAGCCACTTGCGCAGCAGCGGGCCGACCTCGTTCCCGTCGTGGCCAGGCTCGACCACCGGGCGGCGATACGCCTCGAGATCGGCGGCCAGCGAAGGTTCATAGCTGAACGGGAACTTCTCGGCGTACTCCTCGACGAAGAAGTCGAACGGGTTGATCACCGTCATGTCGGCGATGAGTTCGACGGTGACGTCGAGTTCGGTGACCCGCTCGGGGAAGACGACCCGGGCCAGGTGGTTTCCGAACGGGTCCTGCTGCCAGTTGAGGAAGTGCGGTGTGGGGGAGACGGTGAGCGAGTAGTTCTCGATCCGGGTCCGACTGTGCGGCGCCGGGCGCAGCCTGATGACATGCGGCCCCAAATGAACAGGCCGATCAAACTGATACGTAGTCCGATGTTTCACGGCGACATGTACGGCCATCGCCGCAGTCTACGAACTATTTGTTACCGCCGATAACCACCTTCCATGCGTCAGGCAGACTAAATGACGTGCATCACACGACGCGGGTCACCTGCCGACCCATTCCAGCCACCGCCCGACCCGCTTCTCGACTGCCGGGCGGAGGGGGTTTCTGATGGTCAATGCGACCGTGCTGGGCGCCGGTTCCTGGGGGACGGCCTACGCGAAGGTGCTGGTCGACGCCGGGTGTGACGTGACCCTGTGGGCCCGAGATCCGCAGCTGGCAGAGCAGATCAACGCCAGCCACGAGAATCCGCGTTACCTGGCCGGTGTGCCGCTTCCCGAACAGCTGCGGGCCTGCGACGACTATCGCAAGGCTCTCAGCGGCGCCGAGATCGTGGCCATTGCAATCCCGTCGCAGAGCCTGCGGGCCAACCTCGCCTACTGGGCGGAGTGGATCGAGCCGAACGCGACGCTGGTCAGCCTGATGAAGGGCGTCGAGCTCGGCACGTCCAACCGGATGAGTGAGGTGATCGCTCAGGTGACCGACGCCGATCCGAGTCGCATCGCAGTCGTCTCCGGGCCGAATCTGGCTCCGGAGATCGCCCGCGAGCAGCCGGCGGCCACGGTGATCGCCTGCACCGATCTGGAGCGTGCGGTCGCCGTTCAGCACGCCAGCGCGAACCGCTACTTCCGCCCGTATACCAATGTCGACGTGATCGGCTGCGAACTGGGCGGCGCAGTGAAGAACGTCATCGCCCTGGCCTGCGGGATGGCGCAGGGAATGGGGTTCGGTGACAACACGCAGGGCTCGCTGATGACCCGCGGGCTGGCCGAGACCTCCCGGCTGGGGACGGCGCTCGGGGCCGATCCGCTCACCTTCTCCGGGCTGGCCGGAATGGGTGACCTGGTCGCCACCTGCTCCTCACCGCTGTCGCGCAACCGCACCTTCGGTGAGCGGCTCGGGCGCGGGGAGAGCCTGGAACAGGCCCAGCAGGCGACGCACGGCCAGGTCGCCGAAGGGGTGAAGTCCTGCCGATCGATCCTCGCCCTGGCTGATCGGCACGGAGTCGATGTGCCGATCACCCGGGCCGTCGAGGCCGTCTGTTACGGCGGCCTGAGCCCGGCCGGATTGATGCAGGCGATGATGGCCCGCACCATGAAGAACGAGCTGACGTAATCGACGACCGGCGGTTGGCAGCTGACCGCGTGCCGGTCGGTACGCTCGCGCCCATGGGAAAAATTCGGGTCGCGGTGATCTACGGCGGGCGCAGCACCGAACACGGCATCTCGGTGGTCTCGGCCGGTAGCGTGCTGGCCGCACTGGATCCGACGCGCTACGACGTGATCGGCATCGGAATCGATCCGGACGGGCGATGGGTGCTCGCCGCGGGTGATCCGGCGACCCACCAGATCAGTGGGCGCACGCTGCCCCAGGTCGGTTCGGGGGCGGCGGTCACGCTGGCCGGAGATCCGACGGTCCCCGGCCTGATGGTCACCGAGCCGGGCCAGGCGATGAGAATCCTCGACTCGGTGGACGTGGCCTTTCCCGTTCTGCACGGACGCTTCGGCGAGGACGGGACGATCCAGGGTCTCTTCGAGATGGCCGGGATCCCCTACGTCGGCTCCGGGGTCTTCGCGAGTGCCGCCGGTATGGACAAGGAGTTCACCAAGAAACTGCTGGCCGCCGAGGGGCTCGAGGTGGGGCGATACGTGGTCCTGCGCGGCCGCGACCTGAAGCTGCACGCCGGCTCAGACTTGGATGGCGATGTCTCGGCCGGCAGCTCCGACCTGAACACCGAAGAGATCCGCGCCCTCGGCCTGCCGGTCTTCGTGAAGCCGGCGCGCGCCGGATCGAGTGTCGGAATCACCAAGGTGACGAACTGGGACGACCTTCTCGACGCGGTAGTACTGGCCTTCGCCCATGACACCAAGGTGCTCATCGAGGCCGCTCACGTTGGTCGCGAGATCGAGTGCGGCGTCCTGGAGGGCCTGGACGGGCACCCGCGGGCCAGCGTTCCGGCTGAGATCCGGCTGGTGCGTGGGCACGACTGGTACGACTTCGACGCCAAATACCTCGACGATGCCTGCGAGTTCGACGTTCCGGCCGACCTCTCCCCGGAGCTCAGCGACGCGGTGCGTGACGCCGCCTGCCGCGCATTCACCGCTCTGGACTGCGCCGGGCTGGCCCGCGTCGACTTCTTCGTCGGCCCGGACGGTCCAGTCGTGAACGAGGTGAACACGATGCCGGGCTTCACCCCGATCTCGATGTTTCCGCGGATGTGGGAGGCCACCGGCGTGCCCTACCCGCAGTTGGTGGACATGCTCATCAGCTCGGCGCTGCGTCGCGGCTGAGCGTTCCGGTGAGTCGATCTCGGTACCGTCGGCCGGTTGCCCTCCTCGGGGTGGGGCTGCTCGTCGCCGGGTGCACCAGCGGTGACCGGCAGCCGGCTCCTCCGCCGCCTGAATCGTCACGGGCGGCGGCAGTTACTCCGTCCGCCGGCGTCGTTGCGACCAGCACCCCGACGGCCGCCAAGCTGCGGAGCGTGCGCGTGCTCGGCTCCGGGGATGTGCTGATCCACCCGCAGCTCTGGGAGCAGGCGGCGGCCGACTCGACCGCCGCCGGAGAGCCACGCGGCTACGACTTCGGGCCGATGTACGCCGGGATCGCCGCGGTCACCAAGGGCGTCGATCTGGCGACCTGCGAGCTGGAGTCTCCGCTCGCCCCGGCGAGCGGACCGTTTACCGGCTGGCCGAACTTCAGCTCCCCGCCGCAGGTGCTGACCGCCTTGAAGGGCGTCGGCTACCGCAGCTGCACGACCGCCTCCAACCACAGCATCGACCAGGGCAGCGCCGGCGTCACCCGTACCCTCGACGAATTGGACGCGGCGGGCCTACGGCACACCGGCAGCGCGCGGAGTGCGGCTGAGGCGGCGAAGCCGATGATCATCACGACGGCCAACGGCGTGAAGATCGCCCAGTTGGCCTACGCCTTCGGATTCAACGGCCAACAACTTCCGCCAAGCGAACCCTGGTTGGCCAATGAGACCGACATACCGACAATTCTCAAGGCGGCGCAGCGGGCGAAGCTGGCCGGCGCTGACATCGTGGTGCTGAGCATGCATTGGGGCGTCGAGTACAGCCACAGCGCGACCGCACAGCAGCAGGCGCAGGCCGCACAACTGCTCGCCTCACCGGACATCGACGTGATTCTGGGTGACCACCCGCACGTCGTCGAACCTTTCCAGCAGATCAACGGCAAGTGGGTCGTTTACAGCATGGGAAACCAGATCTCACGGCACGCCGATCCGGTGGCGGCCAGCCGGGAAGGGGTGATGCCGGTATTCACCTTCACCGAGACGGCCCCGCATGTCTGGAAGACGACGCGGGTGCAGGCCGACGTGACCTGGATGCAGTTCTCGCCGGCGTTCCGGCTGATCGACGTGGCGCAGGGGTTGGCCGACCCGGCCATGACGCCGACGCAGCGGGCCGACCTGCAGGGCGCGCTGACCCGCGTCACCGGCTACGTGAACGCGATGGGTGCCCGGGGCGCCGGCCTGCAGGTCGACTAGCGAGGCCGGCGGCGGTTGGCGGCCCGACCGGATCAGATATGCAAGTCGGGGTACGTCGCTTGAAGATCCGCTCGCATGGCTCCAGCCAAGCGAGCGGCCCACGCGGCGGTGAGATGAGCCTTATCCACTCGGATCAGGACGCCGTCGGCTTCGATCGGGCAGCGATCGCCGACACAGAACCAGTTGCGAGTATCCAGCAACTGCGCGTGCTGCCTCCGGGCCGCTTCGGCCTCGCCCTTCATCTTCGCCTTGTAGTCGGAGTCGAGGTTGGTCTCACACACCTTCGGCCCCGACAGCCTGGTTGCACACTCGGCTGGGTCCTTGCCCGAGACGGCGTTGGAGAGGACTAGTACGTTCTCCACGCCGCCGCTGCGCAGCTGTTGAATGGTCTTCACTGCTCCGGCTGTCCACTCCTGCTGCGCCGCCGGCCCAGTTGCCCCTGACGACAGGCGGGCGATCGGCCCCTGTGCACTGGAGACGATCACGAGGTCAGGATGTAGTGAGGCCGCCCAGTCGGTCATGACCTTCCGGCTGGCCCGACACAGCGAAATGAAGTCCGCTTGCGGTACTGGGGGCGGCGCGTCCGCCTCGATCGGAGAGCAACTGGCAAACATCAGGCCGAGCACTCGCCAGCCTCGCGGAACCAGCGCCCCGGAGACCGTCGGCATCCAACTCGCCGCGATCGAATCCCCGATCACGACCGCCGTGCGCGCAGAGTCGGATGCGCCGTAGGAGCAGATGTGGGGATGGGCGACGCCCACGTTGTTGCGGCACCCGGTGGAGAGGTCCATCGCCGGTGCGGCGTCGAGCGAGGTGTCGAGTACGTCCAAGGACGGCGTGGTCGTGGGCCAGGCAGTGAGGGCGAGACTGCGCCTCAGTGCAGCGGATACTTCAGCGTCGCTAGCCATCGTGGTTGCCGGGCTGGCCCGGTGCGTCGAGGCACTCTGTCTTATGGCGGATCCGCTGATGTCGCCCAGTGGTGCGTCCATCTGGGCGAACGCGAACAGCACGATCGCGCTACTGAACGCGAGGCAGGCGATCAAGGGCAGAGTGCGGGCGCGCGGGCTGATTCTGCGCCGTCGCCCCACCTGCTCCCGTTCGCGCCGCCGACGGATGCCGACGGTCTCGATATGGCGGTAGGAGAGTACGGAGAGTGCGAACGTGACCAGGAGCGCGATGATCGTCACGAGCGTCGACGGCCAGGTCTGCAGTGCCGCAAGCAGCAGGATTATCGCCGGAAAGTGCCACAAGTACAGCGAATACGAGATCTTGCCGAGGTAGCGAAGCGGCGCCAGCGTGAGCAGGCGCCAGGCTGGGCCGCCGGCGAATTGAGCGCCTCCGAAAATGATCATCACACTGCTGAGCACGGGGATCAGCGCACCGGGCGCCGGAAACGGCGAGCCGTTCGTCAGCAGCAGCGACGACACTGCGAGTACGAGCAACCCGGTAGTCGCGATGCTCAGCGCGATCGGCGGCGACAGGGAACGCCCTCGCTCACGCCACCGCTGTTCGACGAGCCCCGCTATCGCTCCGGCGAGCAGTTCGAATACCCGGGAGAATGTGTCGAAGTAGGCCATCGACGGTCGCTTCAGCGTGAACAGGCAGGCCCAGGCGAGTGAGGCGACGGCGATCACGACGGCAATTCTGAGCACCGTGGCCGCGACCGGACGCTGGGGAGCGCGACCACGGTGGAGCAGCCACGCGATGAGCAGGAGAACGAGTGGCCAGCCGGCGTAGAACTGCTCCTCGACCGAGAGCGACCAGTAGTGCTGGAGCGGGGAGACCGCACTTCCGGCGTGTAGGTAATCGGTGCCCAGCCGGGCGAAATGCCAGTTGGCCACGAATAGCAGACACGCGACGCCGTCCGCTGCGATGGCATCGGCCCGGCCGTCGTAGAAGACGAGGTATGAAGCGGCGACGGTGACGACAACGACGACTATCGCCGCCGGCAGAATTCGGTACACGCGGCGCAGGTAGAAAGCGCTCAGCGATAGCGTGCCGGTTTCGCGAATCTCTCTGGTCAAGATTCTGGTAATTAAATACCCGGATATGACGTAGAAGACATCCACGCCGATATAGCCGCCGGTGGGCCAATGGAAAGCGTGGTTGGCAATGACGAGGCCGACGGCCACGGCGCGCAACCCCTCGATATCAGAACGAAAGCGAGAGGGGGCGGCCGAGTCGGGTTTGCTGCTATCAGCCGAAGGGCGCCCAGGATCTGAACCAGAAGCGAGTGACATGCAGCCCCCCAGCGCAAGTCGTGACAAGTCGTCACAAGGATGGGGATGCTACCGGAGATTGGTTAATTCGAGAATTCCCGGGTTCAGCGCGAAATACGCGAACACATGCGACCGTCGTAGGACCGGCGCTGCCTAATTGATCGCGGATGCAGCGCGCAGTTCGTTGATCTCGGCCTGGCTGAACCCCAGGTCCTCCAACACCGTGATCGTCTCGGCGCCTAGTGCGCCGCCGAGTTCAGCGGCCGTAGCCGGGGTGACGGAGAAGCGCGGCGCGGGCGCGGCAACCGAGGCCGTCCCAACCGTGGTGAAGGTGTTTCGAGCCGCATTGTGCGGGTAGTCCGGCGCCTCGGCCAGGGTAAGCACCGGCGCCACGCAGCCATCGATTTCGGCGAAGATCGTGTCCCACTCGTCGCGGGTCCGGGTAGCGAAAGTCTCGGCCAGCGTCTTGGTAAGCCGTTCCCAGTCGCGCCCGTCCCACGGAGAGCCCACCGTTGCCGCGTCGAGGCCAAGGGTGGCCAGCAGCGCCATCCAGAACTGCGGCTCGATCGCTCCCACCGCGACGTACTTGCCATCGGCACACTCGTAGCAGCGGTAGTTCGGCGATCCGCCGTCGAAGAGGTTGGCGCCGCGCTGGTCGCTCCACATGTCGCCGGACATGAAGACTCGGGTCATCGTGCCGAGATAGGCCGCGCCGTCGGTCATCGCCGCGTCGATCACCTGACCGGTGCCGGTGCTGCGCGCGTGCAGCACGCCGGCCAGTAGGCCGACGGCCAGCGACATCGCGCCGCCGCCGAAGTCGGCCAGGTAGTTGGCCGGCGGAACCGGTGGAGCATCCGCTGCGCCGATGCCGTGCAGCAACCCGGAGACGGCGAGATAGTTGATGTCGTGCCCGGCCCGGGGTGCTAGCGGGCCGTCCTGCCCCCAGCCGGTCATCCGGCCGTAGACGAGCTTGGGATTGCGGGCCAATGCCTGCGCCGGTCCGACGCCGAGGCGCTCCGTGACGCCCGGACGGAACCCTTCGATGAGGGCATCCGCGCTCTCGACGAGGCGCAGCAGCACTTCGCTGGCTCCCGGCTTGCGCAGGTCGAGGCCGACGGAGCGACGGCCGCGGCCCATCGGCCCATGTGGGCCGACGGGCAGCAGGCTCATCGGGTCGTCGTCGGTGCTCAGCTTGTCGATGCGAATCACCTCCGCGCCGAGATCGGCCAGCATCATGCCGAGAAAGGGGACCGGTCCGATCGCCGGAAGTTCGATAACCCGTACACCGTCGAGAGGCCCCATTGCCCTACCTGTCCGTCATGATGCGGTCGTCCCGCTCCGATCCACCGGTTGCCCAGTGATCAGAAGCCGAGACTGCGGCCGATGATCTCTTTCATGATTTCCGTGGTTCCGCCGTAGATCGTCTGCACCCGACTGTCCAGGAACGCTTGGCTGATCGGGTACTCCGACATGAAGCCGTAGCCGCCGTGCAACTGCAGGCAACGGTCGACGACCTTGTTCTGCAGTTCGGTGGTCCACCACTTGGCCATCGCCGCGGTCGGGATGTCGAGGGTCTCCTCGACGTGATCCATGATGCAGCGATCCACGAAGGTGCGGGCTATCTGCACCTCCGTCGCCAGCTCGGCCAGCAGGAACCGGTTGTGCTGGAACGAGCCGATCGGCTTTCCGAAGGCGGTGCGCTCCTTGCAGTACTTCATCGTCAGGTCCAGCGCCGTCTCGGCCGCGGTCACGGCCACCACAGCGATGGTCATCCGCTCCCGAACCAGGTTCTGGATCAGGTAGATGAAACCCTTCCCCTCCTCACCGAGAAGATTCTCGGCCGGTACCCGGGCGTCGGTGAAGTACAGCTCAGCCGTGTCCTGAGCCTTCAACCCGATCTTGTCGAGGTTGCGGCCTCGTTCGAAGCCGGGAGTGTCCCGCTCGACGACGATCAGCGAAAGACCCTCGCCACCCTCGGCATTGCCCGTCTTCGCCGCGACGATCACGATGTCGGCCATGATGCCGTTGCTGATAAAGGTCTTCTGGCCGTTGAGGACGTAGTGATCACCGTCGCGAACCGCGGTGGTGCGGATCGACTGCAGGTCGCTACCGGTGCCGGGCTCGGTCATCGCGATCGCGGCGATGAGCTCGCCGCTGCACATGCCGGGGAACCAGCGCTTCTTCTGCTCCGGTGTGGCCAGCCGCTCCAGGTACGGAACGATCAGGTCGTTGTGGACGGGGAAGCCGGGGCCGGCGGCGTGAGCCGCCGCCAGCTCCTCGTCGAGGATCACGTTGAAGCGGAAGTCCTTGACTCCGCCACCGCCGTACTCCTCGTCGATGGCGGTGCCGAGCAGCCCCTGCTGCCCGGCCTCCAACCACAACTCACGGTCGACCTGACCGGCCTCGGCCCAGCGCTTGTTGTTCGGGGTGACGTGCTTGGCCACGAAGGCCCGGCAGCTGTCCCGAAACGCCTCATGCTCCTCCGAGAAGATGGTCCTCGACAGTGGCATCAGAAGGTCTCGCCGTTGTCCGCCTTCTTGCGCAGCAGCGGGCCCGGTGCGAAGCGGTCGCCGTAGCGCTCGGTCAACTCGTCGGCCCGCGCGACAAAGGCCGACAGACCCCCTGGGTAGCCGTTGATGTACTGCAGTACGCCACCGGTCCACGGCGGGAAGCCGATGCCCATGATCGAGCCGATGTTGGCGTCGGCGACCGAGGTGAGGACGCCCTCCTCCAGGCAGCGGGCGGAGTCGATCGCCTCGACGAAGAGGAAACGCTCCTCCAGCTCGTGCAGGTCGACGTCGGCCGGGTCACCCTGGACCGGGAACTCGTCGGCGAGGCCCTTCCAGAGCCCGGTGCGCTTGCCGGCTTCGTCGTACTCGAAGAAGCCCGCGCCGCGTAGCCGGCCGGCCCGCGACAGGCTGATCATCTTGTCGATGATCGGCTCGCCGTGCTGGATCGGCAGGTCGACCCCGTCGGCCAGCAGGGCGGCCCGGGTTTCGTTGCGGATCTTGACCATCAGCTCCATGTTGAGCTCGTCGATGAGCTGCAGCGGTCCGACCGGGTAACCGGCCTGCGTTCCGGCCTGCTCGATGGTCTGCGGGTGGATGCCCTCGGCCACCATGTTCAGCGCCTCGTTGCAGAAGGTGCCGATGACGCGGCTGGTGAAGAAGCCACGGCTGTCGTTGACGACGATCGGGGTCTTCTTGATCTGGGCCACGTAGTCCAGCGCGCGGGCCAGTGCCTCGTCCGAGGTCTTCTCGCCACGGATGAGCTCGACCAGCGGCATCTTGTCCACGGGGGAGAAGAAGTGCACTCCGACGAAGTCTTCCTTGCGCTGAACGCCCTCGGCCAGGCTGGTGATCGGCAGGGTCGAGGTGTTCGATCCGAGCAGCGCGTCGGCGGCGACGACCGGTTCGATCTCACCGAAGACCTTGTGCTTCAGCTCGACGTTCTCGAAGACGGCCTCGACGACGAAGTCGCAGCCGGCCAGGTCGGCCACATCGGCGGTCGGGGTGATCCGGGCCAGCACCTCGTCGCGCTTGGCCTCGGTGAGCTTGCCCCGGCTGACCGCCTTGTCGAGCAGCTTGCGGGAGTAGTCCTTGCCCCGCTCGGCCGCCTCGATGGTGACGTCACGCAGCACGACCTCGATGCCGTTGCGGGCGCTGACGTAGGCCACGCCGGCGCCCATCATGCCGGCGCCGAGGACGGCCACCTTGGTGGCGTCGCGCTTGGGCTGGTTGGCCGGACGACTGCCACCGGCGTTGATGGAGTTCAGGTCGAACCAGAAGGCCTGGATCATGTTCTTGGCCACCTGGCCGCGAGCAAGATCGGTGAGGTAACGGCTCTCGATCCGCAGTGCGGTGTCGAAGTCGACCTGTGTGCCCTCAACGGCCGCCGCCAGGATGTGGTGCGGAGCCGGCATCGGCGCGCCCTTGATCTGCTTGCGCAGGTTCGCCGGGAAGACCGGCAGGAAGGCGGCCAGCTTCGGGTTGCTCGGGGTGCCGCCGGGGATCTTGTAACCCTTGACGTCCCAGCGCTGAACCGCCTCCGGGTTGGCCTTGATCCAGGCACGAGCCTTGGACAGCAGCTCCTCCGGGGTGGCTGCGGTCTCGTCGATGAGGCCGAGCTCGACCGCCTGGGCGACCTTGAGCCGCTGACCCTGGCCGAGGACCTTGATGAGCGCATCCTGGATGCCGAGCATCCGGGTGACCCGGGTGACGCCGCCGGCGCCCGGGAGCAGGCCGAGGGTGACCTCGGGCAGGCCGAACTGGGCCTTCGGGTTCTCCAGGGCGATGCGGTGGTGGGTCGCCAGCGCGATCTCCAGACCACCGCCCAGCGCCGTGCCGTTGAGCGCGGCGACCACCGGACGTCCGAGGGTCTCCAGGCGGCGCAGCTGCTGCTTCGTCTCCTGCAGGCCGTTGAAGAACTCCTCGACGTTGTCGTCGTTGACCTGGATGAGCAGGTTCAGGTCGCCGCCGGCGAAGAAGGTGTCCTTCGCCGAGGTGACGATGACACCGGTGATGTTCTCCTTCTCGGCCTCGAGACGATCGATCGTCTCCCGCATCGAGGAGTTGTACAGGTCGTTCATGGTGTTGGCGCGCTGGTTCGGGTCGTCCAACGTCAGCGTGACGATGCCTTCGGCATCGGCGTTCCAGTGGATCATGTTCGTCATTGTTTTCAAGCTCCGATTCAGATGCGTTCGACGATGGTTGCGACGCCCATGCCGCCACCGATGCAGAGGGTGGCCAGGCCATAGCGCTGGTCGCGCCGCTCGAGCTCGTCGATGACTGTGCCGAGGATCATGGCGCCGGTGGCACCCAGCGGGTGACCGAGGGCGATGGCGCCTCCGTTGACGTTGACCTTCTCGTGCGGGACGTTGAGGTCACGCAGGAACTTCAGCACGACGGCGGCGAAGGCCTCGTTCACCTCGAAGAGGTCGATGTCGTCGATGGTCAGGCCGGCCTTGGCCAGCGCCTTCTCGGCCGACGGGGCCGGTCCGGTGAGCATGATGGTCGGCTCGGTGGCGACGACGCCGGTGGAGACGATGCGGGCGCGCGGGGTGAGACCGAGCTCGTTGCCGATCTTCTCGCTGCCGATGAGCACCAGCGCAGCACCGTCGACGATGCCCGACGAGTTGCCCGGCGTGTGGACGTGATCGATCTTCTCGACCCAGTGGTACTTCTGCTGGGCAACAGCGTCGAAGCCGCCCATCTCGCCCATCACGGCGAAGGATGCCGGGAGCTTTCCGAGTGATTCGACGGTGGTGCCGGCGCGCGGGAACTCGTCGTGATCGAGCAGCGCGAGGCCGTTACGGTCGCGGACCGGGATCACCGAGCGCGAGAATGCGCCGTTGGCGATCGCCTTCGCGGCGCGCTCCTGCGACTCGGCGGCGTAGGTGTCGACGTCGTCGCGGGAGAAGCCCTCGAGGGTGGCGATGAGGTCGGCGCTGATGCCCTGCGGAACGAAGCTGGTGTCGTAGGCGGTCTCCGGGTCCATCGCCCAGGCGCCACCGTCGGAGCCCATCGGCACGCGAGACATCGACTCGACACCGCCGGCGATGAGCAGATCCTCCCAGCCCGAACGGATCTTCTGGGCTGCGGTGTTGACGGCCTCCAGGCCCGAGGCGCAGAACCGGTTGAGCTGCACGCCGGGGCCCGAGGTGTGCATGCCGGCGGCAAGTGCGGCCGCTCGCGGCAGGACCATGCCCTGGTCGCCGATCGGGGAGACGACGCCGAGGACGATGTCCTCGATGCGGGCCGGGTCGAGGTTCGGGTTACGGGTCTGCAGCTCGTTGATCAGGCCGACGAGCAGGCTGATCGGCTTGGACTCGTGCAGCGAGCCGGTGGCCTTGCCACGCCCGCGCGGGGTGCGGATCGCGTCGTAGACGAATGCTTCAGTGGTCATATCAGAGGACCGTCCTAGATGGGTTGATCAGATGGATTTGATCGGCGGATGGAGCAACTTCAGTCAGGCGATTTGGATTTCGTGCCGGCATTCTTCACCGCAAACTGGTGCTGCGACGATATTGCCAGTATGACTGGCACAGTTGTCAAGTGCCAGTCGGGGTGTTGTCGTATATGGTGACGGAATGCGCACCGATACGTCGGCCCAGCTGGGCTCACCGGACGTTCCATCGGGCCCGTCTGCAGTGCTTGGCCCGGGCGGTGGCGATGTGGCGGCCGCGATCGGCGGCGACGACGAATTCACCATCGACGAGCTGGCCGCGCGCACCGGTCTGACGGTACGCACGGTGCGCTACTACGCCAGCGAGGGGCTGCTGCCGCCACCCGTGCGCCGCGGCCGGGTCGCCGTGTACTCCACTCCGCACCGGATGCGACTGGAACTGGTGCGGGAACTGCAGGACCACGGATACACGCTGGCCGCCATCGAACGGGTGCTGTCCCGGATCCCGATGGACGCCTCGGCGGCCGACTTCGCGGTGCAGAGCGCGCTGCTCACGCCGTGGACGCCGGAGCCGGCCGAGCAACTGGACCGCCTCGACCTGGAGCGGCGGGCCGGCCGGCGACTGAGCGAGGCTGACGTCGAACTACTACTCGCAGTCGGTGTCGTCGAACAACTGGCCGATGACACCTTCGACACCACCCCGACACTGCTCGGTATCGGCATCGAGCTACTCGACCTGCCCATTCCGGCGGCCGTGCTGCGCAATGCCTCGCAGGTCATCGACACCCACGCCATCGCCCTGGCCGACGAGCTCTCCGAGCTGTTCCGGGAAGGCGTCTGGGAGCCGTTTCGCCGGGGCGAGATGCCCCGGTCCGATCACGAGCAGTTGGCGGTCATGCTGTCGCGACTGCGGCCGTTGGTCGTGCAGGGTCTGGTCAACTCCTTCGGTCGCGCCTCGGACCGGGCCGCCCGCCGCAGCCTGCACGAGACGCCCTAAGGCTGGTCGATCAAGGGCGGTGAGTGCAGAGCTCACTGTCCGGGACGGTCTGATTGCCGTCGGGCACGGAGCAGACGGCGGGCAATTTGCTGGCGATCGCCGCTCCGAGCAGGGGCAACGGCTGCACGGTGAGTGATTTCGGAACCCGAACCTCGACGTAGACGGAGCGATCAACCGATGTGAACACGTCGTCGCCGCCGTCGGCGCTCTGCAGCCAGTAAACGCCGCTGAGGAAGGCCACATCGCTGCTGCCGGGAACCAGATCGGCCGGTTTGCCGACCCCGCAGCGCAGCACCACAGCCGGGTTACCCCAGGCCAGTACATACGGCGAGGCCGGGTCGGACTTCACCTGTCGGGGGGCCAGTCCGGCCAGTTCGGTCGGCAGCGCCGTCAACACCTGGGTGCAGGCGGCGTCGTTGGCCGGGTTGGCCGCCGGCGCGGTGACGGTGACCGCGGCCAGCGGTCCATTGGAGGCGGTCTTCGTGCCCGACGGAGCCAGCGCGAAGGCGAGGATCAGCGTGACCGGTAGCGCGATGGCCGTGGCTATCAGCGCGTTCCGGCGGTTGGTGCCCCGGGATCGGCCGGTGCTGGCGGCGGCCGACTCATCGGCGGCGGCTGCCGGCCTGGATCCTGCTTTCGTCACGTCTGCTTCGACCCTTAGCTTCGGTTCTGTGCGCGTGGTGTGATCGCCTATCGCGTTTTGCGCCACGTACAGTGCGTGGTCGAGGGTCCCACATCTGCGCGCTCTATCACCAATGACGAACAGCGGGTGTGGCCTTCACAACGACGTGTACTGCGAGAGGACCGAAGCGATCACCATCTCCGACATCGGTGAGTTCGGCCTGATCGCCCGGGTCACGGCCGATCTCACCCCCACCGACACCACTCTGCTCGGACCGGGCGACGATGCCGCCGTAGTGGCCACCGCCGACGGACGGGTCGTGGTCAGCACCGACATGCTGGTCGAGAACCGGCACTTCCGCCGCGATTGGTCGACCGCCAACGACATCGGGCATAAGGCGGCGGCCAAGAATTTCGCCGATATCGCCGCCATGGGCGCCGTCCCGACGGCATTGGTCGTGGCCTTCGCCGCACCGGCTGACCTGCCTTTGACCTGGGTTGACGACTTCATGGCCGGCCTGCGCGAGGAGTGCGGTGGCGCCGGAGCGGCGATAGTCGGTGGCGACGTGGTGGCCAGCGACGTCATCACCCTGGGCATCACGGCGCTGGGCGACCTGCAGGGACGGTCACCGGTGCTCCTCTCCGGCGCCCAGGTGGGTGATGTGGTCGCCTACTGCGGCCAGCTCGGCTGGGCCGCGGCCGGATACTCGGTGCTGAGCAGGGGTTTCCGGTCGCCGGTTCAGGTCGTGAACGCCCATCGTCGCCCCGACCCTCCTTACGCGCAGGGGCCATTGGCGGCCGACCTCGGCGCGACCGCCATGACCGATGTGAGTGACGGCCTGATCGCCGACCTCGGCAACATCGCCAAGGCGAGCGGGGTGCGGATCAATCTGGTCGGCGCCAGCATTCCGGTGCCGCGAAAACTGGCCGATGTCGGTTCGGCGCTCAACATCGATCCGCTGGTCTGGGTGCTCACCGGTGGCGACGACTATGCCCTGGTGGCGACCTTCGGCCGCGAGATCGAGCTCGGAGCGGAGTGGACGGTCATCGGTGCCGTCGTCGAAGGCGAGGGTGTGCGGGTCGACTCGCGGCGCTGGGAGGAGACCGGACATGAGCACTTCCGGTGAGGCAGCCCGTCTGAGCGTTGAGCGGCCGGAGCTTCGCATCGAGGTACGCCGCTATGACGATCCCGTGGTGACCGAGCTGGTGCGGCAGCTGCAGCAGATCTTCGTCCAGCGTTACGGCGGGCCGGATGAGGCCGTTGTTGATCCGGTCGAATTCTCCCCGCCGCTCGGGCTCTTCCTGGTCGGTTTCGTCGGGGACGAGGCGGTGGCTTCCGGCGGCTGGCGGCTGCAGGACGAACCGGCCGCCGACCAATCGACCGCCACCCAAGATCCGGGCCGGAGAACGGCCGAGATCAAGCGGATGTACGTCATCGAGCGGATGCAGCGTCGGGGTCTGTCCCGGCTGATGTTGTCGGCGCTGGAGGAGTCAGCTCGTCAGGCCGGCGTGAGCGATCTGGTACTGAACACCGGCGCCGGACAGCCGGAGGCGATCGCGCTCTATCTCTCCTCGGGTTACGTCGCAGTCCCCGGCTTCGGCGTCTATGCCGCCCATCCCGGCGCGCACTTCTACGGCAAGTCGCTTTAGGGCAGAGCCTGTGGTGCGGAGACTGAGCGCGGAGACAAAAAAATAGGCCCATCCCGACCGGGATGAACCTACTTTCCTGCTCGGCTGGAGTGCTCCAGCCGGGGCGGGGTACTAGCCGCGGGTGACTTTGCCGGCCTTCAGGCAGGACGTGCACACGGTGAGCCGCTTACGGGTACCGGGGGCAACCACGGCGCGCACGGTCTGCACGTTCGGGTTCCACCGACGGTGGGTACGGCGGTGGGAGTGCGAAACGGACATGCCGAAGCCGGGCCCCTTGCCGCAGACATCGCAGACGCTGGCCACAATGGCCTCCTTCTAGAACTTGGATTGACGCTCGAACTCACGCTAGATCGACGCGCGGAATCGGCCTTCTGATGTGGCCGATGTCGATCCGATTTCGATCACAGCGGAAAACAGTAGAAGTCCGAGGGTCGAGTCTAGCTGGTCAGCCGGGGACCGCCAAACCGCATCGGGTAGCGCCCCCCGCATGCGGCCGCTCGCTGTCGCTCCCGGGCGGACACCGGCGGGGTGAGTTGTGGCGTTCGCCGCACATCCTCGGAGGTGTCGTTACCGTCGGTCGCTCCAAGTATCGTTTGCTGACCGGACTCGGATACTGGCTCATAGACGGGGGATCCATGCTCGACAGACTGGACGCCCCCGCGATTCGTCAATGGAGTATCGCCGCGGCGGCCGTGCTGGAGGAGCACCGTCAGGAGATCGACGAGCTCAACGTCTTCCCGGTGCCCGATGGTGACACCGGAACCAACCTCGCCCTGACCGTCCGGGCCGCCGCCGACGCCCTGGCCCTCGACGCCTCCGCCAGCGCCTCCGCGGCGCTGCAGGCGATGGCCCGCGGTGCGGTATTGGGTGCGCGCGGAAATTCCGGCGTCATCCTCTCCCAGATCCTCCGGGGCCTGGCCGACGAGCAGGGCTGGAGGCCCTCACCGCCGTCAGAGCCGTCCGACGATCGGGGCGGAGTTGACCGTGGCGAAGATGACCGCGGCGAAGAAGGTACTGGTGAGCAGTTCGGCGAGTTCGGCGCTGCCTCTCTCCAGCATGGGCTGCGCAACGCCGCCGAACGCGCCTATGAGGCGGTCAACCAGCCGATCGAGGGGACGATTCTCTCGGTGGTCCGGGCGGCGGCCGACGCGGCGCAGACGGTCAGGCTGCACTCGGGTGCGTTGGCCGACGTGGTCCGCGCTGCTGCCGGGGCGGCCGCGGATGCGCTGGCCCGCACCCCCGAGCAGCTCCCAGTGCTGGCCCGGGCCGGTGTGGTGGACGCCGGCGGACGCGGACTGGTGCTGCTCATCGAGGCCCTCGCCGGTGTCATCACCGGAACCACCCCGGCGGCGACGACCTCACCCCCACGCCTGGCGCGCTCGCTGGATGCGTTGAGCGCCGAGCGGGAGATCGGCAGCGACGAGTTCGCGTATGAGGTCCAATACCTGCTGGAGGCCGGGGACGCTCAAGTGACCCTGCTGAGGGGAGATCTGGCCCCGCTCGGGGACTCCCTGGTGGTGGTAGGCACCGGAGACGGCGTCTGGAACGTGCACGTGCACGTGAACGACGTGGGGGCGGCGATCGAAGCCGGGATCCAGGCCGGGCGCCCGTACCGGATCACGGTCACCCGGTTCGCCGACGCCCTGCCGACCGATTCCCCGACGGCCGATGGCACCGCACCGTCGACCGGGCGCTCGGCGACCGGGCCGGCGCTGCGCAGTGGGACCGCAATCGTCGCGGTGGCCCCGGGCGAGGGGCTGGCCCACCTCTTCACGGCCGAAGGGGTGGTCGTTGTCGAGGGAGGCCCGTCGGCCAACCCGTCCACCGCCGAGGTGCTGGCCGCGGTCCGGTCCAGCGGTGCGGCACACGTGGTGCTGCTTCCGAACGCCTCACAGATCGCCGGCGTCGCCGAGGCGGCGGCTCATGAGGCGCGCGTCGACGGGATCGAAGTGAGCGTGGTGCCGACGAAGTCACCGGTGCAGGGCTTGGCCGCGGTGGCCGTCCACGATGGGCAGCGACGTTTCGACGACAACGTGGTGGCGATGGCCGAGGCCGCGGCGGCTACCCGCTGGGCTGAGGTGACGGTCGCGCAGCGCGAGTCGCTGACCTCGGTCGGCCAGTGCCAGCCGGGTGACATCCTCGGTCTCATCGACGGTGAGGTGGTGGTCATCGGCGCCGCGGTCGGCGAGGTCGCCGGGATCGTGGTCGACCGTCTCGTCGGTATCGGCGCCGAATTGATCACCGTCCTCATCGGCCGGGATGCGGTGAGTTCCGACGTGGAAACGCTGCTGGCCCGGCTCGCCGCATCGGCTCCGCTGGTCGAGGTCAGCGTCTTCGATGGCGGTCAGCCGCACTATCCGCTGCTGATCGGGGCGGAGTAAGCGATGGCGAAGATGACGACACCGCTGGTCGAGGTCGTCGGGGACCGCACCGCCAAGCTCTTCAGTTCGAGTCTGCAGATCGAGACGGTCGCCGACCTGCTGCGGCACTATCCGCGCCGGCTGGCCGAGCGAGGCGAGCTCACCGACCTCGCATCGCTACGGCTGGATGAGGACGTCACCGTGCTGGCCGAGGTCCGCAGCATCCAGAACTTCTCCAACTTCAGTCGGAAGTCCAGCGGAAACAGGAGGCTGGAACGCGCCGAGGTCATCGTCGGTGACGGGCGCGGAACCCTCGCCCTGACCTTCTTCAACGCGGGCTGGAAGGTGCGCGACCTCACCGTCGGAACCCGGGCGCTCTTCGCCGGAAAGGTCGGCGAGTTCCGTAACAAGCGGCAGTTGGTCAATCCTGAATTCCAACTGCTGGTCGGTGGCGGCTTCGACGATTTTCAGGCCGACGACTTCGCCAATACCGTGCTTCCGATCTACCCCGCGACAGCGAAACTGCGCAGTTGGACGATCGCGAAGACCGTCGACACCGTCCTCGCCGCCCTCGATCGGGTCCCCGACCCACTCTCCGACGAACTCCTCCTCGGCCATCGCCTGCTCAGCCTCGATGCGGCGCTGCGGCAGATGCATCGACCGAAGGACTGGGCGGAGTGGGCCGCGGCGAAGAAGCGGCTGAAGTGGGACGAGGCGCTCGGAGTGCAGCTCGCGCTGGCTCAGCGCCGGATGATCTCCCGGGCCAACCCGGCAACGCCCCGACCGCCGCGGGCGGATGGGTTGCTGACCACCTTCGATCAGCGGCTGCCCTTCGAGCTCACCGCCGGGCAGCGCGAGGTGGGTCGGCTACTCACCGAAGAACTGGCGAGCACGCAGGGCATGCAGCGACTGCTGCAGGGCGAGGTCGGGTCGGGGAAGACGATCGTCGCGCTGCGAGCCATGCTGCAGGTGGTCGACGCCGGCGGCCAGGCGGCGCTGCTGGCCCCGACCGAGGTGCTCGCCACCCAACACGCCCGCTCGATCGAACTGATGCTGGGTGAGCTGGCCCAGGCCGGTCGGCTCGGCGGGAGCGAGAACGCCACCCGCGTCGCGCTGCTCACCGGCTCGCTGCCGACCAAGGCGCGGCGGGCGGCGCTCCTGGACGTGGCCGGGGGAGCGGCCGGCATCGTCGTGGGCACTCATGCCCTCATTCAGGAGCATGTCTCGTTCGCTGAGCTGGGGTTCGTCGTCGTCGACGAGCAGCACCGCTTCGGCGTCGAGCAGCGCGACGCGCTGCGCGGCAAGGCCGAGCGTCCACCACACCTGCTGGTGATGACGGCGACGCCGATCCCGCGCACGGTGGCGATGACGGTGTTCGGGGACCTGGAGACCTCAGTGCTCTCCGAACTGCCGAAGGGTCGATCACCGATCTCGACGTCGGTCGTGGGGGTCCGCGAGCACCCGGCCTGGCTGGCCCGGGTCTGGCAGCGGATCATCGAGGAGGTCGGGTCCGGACATCAGGCCTTCATCGTCTGCCCCCGTATCGGTGACGGACAGCCCGAATCGGACAGCGATCCCGACGATGCGCCGCCCGAAGAGGCTCAGGCCAGCACCCGGCGGTCGCCGCTGGCCGCCACCGAGGTGATCACCATGCTCGCCGATGGGGCGCTGGCGGGACTGCGTCTCGGACTGCTGCACGGGCGCCTGGCGCCCGACGAGAAGGATCGGGTCATGTCCGCCTTCTCCGCCGGTGACCTGGACGTACTCGTCTCCACCACTGTCGTCGAGGTGGGAGTCGATGTGCCGAACGCGACGGTGATGGTTGTGCTCGACGCTGAACGCTTCGGCGTCTCGCAGCTGCATCAGCTGCGCGGACGTATCGGGCGGGGTAGCGCGGCCGGGGTCTGTCTGTTGGTCACCGAGACACCCGAGGGTTCCCCGTCGCGAGAGCGCCTGGACGCAGTAGCCGCCACCTCGGACGGCTTCGAGCTGGCGCAACTGGACCTGGAACAGCGGCGTGAGGGTGACGTGCTCGGGGCGAGTCAATCCGGGCGACGATCGCAACTCAAGCTGCTATCCCTGCTGCGCGACGCCGAGATCATCGCCGAAGCCCGGGATGTCGCCAACGATCTGGTGGTCGGCGATCATCTGCTGCGAAAGCATCCCGAGTTGGCGGCTTGGCTCGCCTCGTTGGTCGATCAGAGCCAGGTCGACTTTCTGGAGAAGGCATGACCAGGATCATCGCCGGCCTGGCCCGGGGGCGGCGGCTGAGCGTCGCGGCCAGCGGCACCCGCCCGACCTCGGATCGGGCCCGCGAGGGCCTGTTCAACTCGCTGCAGACAATGATGGACCTGGACGGGGTCAGGATTCTCGACCTCTACGCGGGGA